>NZ_CP045200.1:1883571-2197500 GCF_018636735.1 Erythrobacter sp. 3-20A1M
CGCCAGCTGGGCATAGGCGTCGTGGCGCGATCCGGGCTTGCCGGGGCTGAGCGCGTGATCGTCGCCACCCGCGGTGTCTTCGGCGTCGCCGTTGCCGTTTTGCTTGCCAGCCATGAGAACAGATACGCGCTTCGCCGCGACCCCGTTCCCCGTCGAGGGTGGGGCGTCAGCCCAGATCGTCCGCGCTGAAGGGGTACGGGCGCGGCTCGTGCTGGACGGAAATCCAGCGCGTGGTGGTGAAGGCGTCGATCGCCCAGCGCCCGTTGAAACGCCCGATGCCCGAATTCTTGACCCCGCCGAACGGGGCGAAGGCGCTGTCGTTGACCGTCTGGTCGTTGATGTGAGTCATCCCCGCCTCGACCCGCTTCGCAAAGGCCAAGGCGCGACCTTCGTCGGCACTGAAGACCGCGCTCGACAGGCCGTAACCGGTGGCATTGGCGAGTTCGAGCGCGTGCTCTTCGTCCCGCGCTCGCTGGATCGGGGCGACGGGGCCGAAGATTTCCTCGGTGACGAGGCAGCTGTCCTCCGGCACGTCGGTAAAGACGTGCGGCGGCAGGACGAGCCCGTCGGCATCGCTGCCCAGCGCGAGCTTAGCGCCCTCTTCCTTCGCCTTGGCAAGCAGGTTGGTGACCTTGTCGAACTGGTCGCGATTGACGATCGGGCCGATGAAGCAGGCCGGGTCCTCGCGCTTGCCCACCGGCAGTTGCCGCACCCGCTCCACGAACCCTTCCACGAACCGGTCGTAGATCGCATCTTCCACCACTATCCGGTTGGCGATCATGCAGATCTGGCCCTGGTGCATGAACTTGCCCCACACGCTCGCCTCTATCGCGCGGTTGAGATCGGCATCGTCCAGCACGACGATCGGCGAATTGCCGCCCAGCTCCAGCTCCACCGGCTTGATCCGCTTGGAATCGAGCGCCGCCTTGCCCACGCCGCGCCCGACCGGGGTGGAGCCGGTGAAGGAGACGACCGCGGGGATCGGATGGCTTACCAACGCTTCGCCAACGGTGGAACCGCCGCCGGGCAGGACGCTGACGAGGCCGTCGGGCAGGCCCGCTTCCTGGCAGATCGCGGCGAAGATCGTGCCGCCGGTGACGATCGAGTCACTCGCGGGCTTCACGACCACACCGTTGCCCACGGCGAGCGCGGGGAACAGCGTGCGCGCGGTCAGCTGCAGTGGAAAATTCCAGGGCGAAATCAGCGCAACCACGCCCGCCGGCTGGCGGTAGGCGCGCGATTCCTTGCCCGGAATGTCCTCGGGCAGGATCGAGCCTTCGACCATGTAGGGCAGGGCCGCCGCGCTCTTGGCCACCGCGGTCGCCAGTTGCAGCTCCAGCGCGGCCTTCAGCCGGGTGCCGCCGACCTCGCGCACGATCCACTGGGCGACTTCGTCCTTGCGCGCCTCCAGAATGCCGGCGATCTTCTGCATCGCCTCGGCCCGCGCGGCGGGCGGAGTGGCACCCCATTCGGCCTGCGCCTCGGCGGCGGCGCGGCAGGCGGCGTCGACCTGCGCCTCGCTCGCGCCCTTCACGGTGAAGATGGTGCTTTCGTCCCACGGGCACAGATTGGTCATTTCGTCGCCTTCGCCAGCGGTCCATTCACCGGCGAGGAACAGGCGGTCGAGCGTTTCGTAGGGCTGGGTCATGCCGTTCGAACGGGGCGCACCGCGGCGGGTTCCGCTTGCCGGGTGCAGCCCTGCGTAATAGGGCGCGACCCCATGAGCACCTATCCCAAGACAGACGCGCTGATGGCGCGCGGCGTGGAATTTCTCGGCAGCGAGCATGCGATCCTGTGCGGCGCGATGAGCTGGGTTTCGGAGCGCAATCTCGTCTCCGCCATCTCCAACGCAGGCGGCTTCGGCGTGATCGCCTGCGGCGCGATGACACCCGACCTGCTCGATACGGAAATCGCGGAGACGAAGGCGCGGACGGACAAGCCGTTCGGCGTGAACCTCATCACCATGCATCCCGACCTGTTCGACCTGATCGCGGTGTGCGAGCGGCATGGCGTGACCCACGTCGTGCTGGCGGGCGGCATTCCGCCCAAGGGCAGCGTGGAAGCGATCAAGGGCGGCGAGAACCCGGCCAAGGTGATCTGCTTCGCGCCGACGCTGGCGCTGGCGAAGAAGCTGCTGCGGTCCGGGGCCGACGCGCTGGTGATCGAGGGGATGGAGGCGGGCGGCCATATCGGCCCGGTTTCCACCAGCGTGCTGGCGCAGGAGATGCTGCCCGAGCTTGCCGAAGAGCACCTGATCTTCGTCGCCGGAGGCATCGGTCGCGGCTCGGCGATCGCCGGCTATCTCGAAATGGGCGCATGCGGCGTGCAGCTGGGCACCCGCTTCGCCTGCGCCACAGAGAGCATCGCCCATCCCGATTTCAAGAAGGCGTTCTTCCGCGCCAATGCCCGCGACGCCATCGCCAGCGTGCAGGTCGACGGGCGTCTGCCGGTGATCCCGGTCCGCGCGCTCAAGAACAAGGGGACCGAGGCGTTCACCAGCACCCAGCGCGAAATCGCCGGGCGGCTCGACCGCGAAGAGATCGCGATGGCCGAGGCGCAATTGCAGGTCGAGCATTACTGGGCCGGGGCGCTGCGCCGTGCGGTGATCGACGGCGATGTCGAGAACGGATCGCTGATGGCAGGGCAGAGCGTCGGCATGGTCAAGGGGGAGGAGCCGGTCGCCGACATCGTCGCCACGCTGATGCGCGAAAGCGAGGACGCGCTCACCCGGCGCTGATGGCGATGGCGGGCCCGCTGATCCTGACGCTCGACTGCGCCGACCGGCCGGGCCTGACCGCCGAGGTCGCGGGCTTCCTGTTCGAACGCGGCGGCAATATCCTGGAGGCGCAGCAGTTCAACGACCGCGCCGCCGACCGTTTCTTCATGCGGGTCGAGTTCGACCCCGGCGAGCGAAACGCGGAAGCGATGCGCGCCGCATTCACCACGCTGGCCGAGCGGATCGGCGCGCGCTGGCGGCTGGTCGGGCGCGACCGCCCGCGCCGGGTGCTGCTGATGGTCAGCAAGTTCGATCATTGCCTGGCGGATCTCATCTATCGTTGGCGCATCGGCGAGCTGGCGATGGAGCCGGTCGCGATCGTCTCCAACCACCCGGCAAGCGCGCTCGACCACGCCAATATCGGCGACATCCCGTTCCATCACCTGCCCGTGACCGCCGACACGAAAGCGCAGCAGGAGGGGCGGGTGCGCGCCCTGGTGGAGGAGACGGGGGCCGAGCTGGTGGTGCTGGCGCGTTACATGCAGATCCTCTCGGACGAACAGGCGGCGCATCTCGCGGGGCGCTGCATCAACATCCACCACTCCTTCCTGCCCGGGTTCAAGGGCGCGAAGCCTTACCATCAGGCGCACGCGCGGGGGGTGAAGATGATCGGCGCGACCGCGCATTACGTCACCGCCGATCTCGACGAGGGGCCGATCATCCACCAGGACGTGGAGCCGATCGATCATGCCGACACGCCCGACGAACTGGTCCGCAAGGGCCGCGACATAGAGCGGCGCGTACTGGCCGAGGCGGTGCGGCTGCATCTGGAGGAGCGGGTGCTGCTGAACGGCAGCCGCACGGTCGTCTTTCGCGGCTGACGCCTTGCGCCGTTCGCACCTGTCCCTATGCTCTGGCGCGGACGAGGCGAAGGAGAGACGAGCATGTGCGACCAGACCGATCTTGCCCGGCTGAAGGGCCTCGATCGCCGCCGTTTCGGCGCCGGTTCCATGGCTCTGGGCGGCACTGCGGCGCTGGCCGCCTGCACCGGGATGAACGACCGATCGGGTGGTGACGGCGAAAGCACCGCTGCAGGCGGTTCGGACGGACTCACCCGTTCCAACGTCACCATCGACACGCCCCACGGGAAGGCCGACGCCTTCTTCGTCCATCCCGCGTCGGGCAACCATCCGGCGGTGCTGCTGTGGCCCGATATCGCGGGGCTGCGCGAGGCGTTCTACCGCATGAGCGCGCGGCTGGCGGGCGAGGGTTACGCGGTGCTCGCGGTCAATCCCTATTACCGCGACGTATCGGGCGAACAGTTCGCCGATTTCTCCGCCTTTGCCGGCGACAACGGGTTCGAGAAGGTCGGGCCATGGCGCGAGAAGCTGACCGCCGACAATATAATGCGCGATGCAAGTGCGTACATCGCGTGGCTCGATCGGCAGGATGCGGTCGATACCGGCCGTGGCGCGGGGACGCAGGGCTATTGCATGGGCGGGCCGTTCACCGTGTGGAGCGCCGCTGCCGTGCCCGAGCGGATCCGCGCCGCCGCCAGCTTCCACGGCGGCGGACTGGTGCGCGACGGTGCGAAAAGCCCGCACAACATGTTGGGCCGCACGCAGGCGAGCTATCTCTTCGCCGTTGCGCAGAACGACGATGCAAAGGATCCGGAGGCAAAGACCACGCTGCGAGAGGCGGCGGCCGCCGCGAACGTGCCGGCCGAGATCGAGGTTTACCCCGCCGACCACGGCTGGACCGTGATCGACAGCCCAAGCTACGATAAATCGGCGGCGGAGAAGGCGTGGTCGCGCCTGATGGCCCTCTACGGTGGGACCATTGCCAGCGATTGATGCGGGAAGCGCCGCCGCTCAGGCGAGCCGCTGGATCGGCGAGGCCGCCTCGCTACCGTCGCAGTGAGCGATCGCGACGCGGTTCCGCCCCTCTTTCTTCGCGCGGTACAGCGCACGGTCGGCAGCACTGACCAGCGCCTCGACCGATCCGCGCGCGTCGCAATAGGCGATCCCGACCGAGACCGTGATGTACTGGGCCGACGGGCTAGCCGGATGGGCGATCGCGGCGTTCTCAACCGCCGCGCGTAGCCGCGCACCGATCAGATCCAGCGAATGCGGGGGCGTGTCGGGTATGACGACCGCGAATTCCTCCCCGCCATAGCGGGCGACCAGGTCGTTGTGGCGCGAAACCCGCTCGAGCGCGGCTGCGACATGCTTCAGCGCGACGTCGCCCGCCTGATGGCCCAGCGTGTCGTTGAACGCCTTGAAATGATCGATGTCGATCATGGCCAGAGCGACCGTCTCGCCCGCGGGAGTCTCCGCCATGACGGAAGCCAGAACGGTGTCGAACACACGCCGATTGGACAGGCCCGTCAGGAAGTCGAGAGCGGAAAGTCGCTCCAGCAGTGCGTTCTGCGATGCCAGCGCGTGCAGCCGCCGTTCGTCGCGCTGGCGGGACAGGAAGCGCAGCCGCTGGCCGCGATCGAGCACCACATTTCCGAAAAGCCCGACCCCCACCATGGTAAGCGACAGCCCGGTGACCAACAGGAACAGCTTCGGCGTGGTGAATGGGGCCAGCGCCAGGGCGATGCTCTGCGTCAGCACGATTGACGCGGCTAGCGCGGTCGCCCAGCGCGGGGGCAGGCCCAGGATCAGGAGCGCGAATACGATCGTGAGGTTGTTGGCGGTCATGTAGACCGGGGCGAGGGGGCTGGCTGAAGCGGTCACCAGCATGCAGGCAAGCGTGCCGTAGGCGATCGAGACGGCGCAGTAGGTCGACTGCACGATCGCCAGCGAACGCCGGTGCCGGTTCACGAGGATGCATGCGGCGATACCGAGCGGCAGGGCGATCCCCAACCGCACGATAAGCGAGAGCCAGGACACGTCGGGAATGACAATCAGGTCGATCGGCACCAGGCCGCACATGACCAGCGTCGCCATGATCATCTTCGGCAATGCCGTACTGCCCTGGATGCGTGCGCGAAAACCGGCGTAGTCGCTCACCAGGGCACGCGGGATCGACACGGTGCGCCACAGCCTGTCCACGATTTGCAACACCCGACCCATCAGATCATTTTTTCTTCCGCCGCGGCGCACATCACGCGCGTCGCGTGCGCCTAGACGGGTCGGCTTAACATCTCCCTACATCCGGCTGGCGTTTTTGCGTGTCGCGCGGCCCGGTTTTCCTTGCCCGCCCGCCCCCCGGCGCTACGATGCGACGGAGAGAAGGGACGGTTTCCAATGGAATATATTCTGATCGCGCTGGTCGCGCTGCTGGTCATCTTCCTGCTGATGGCGGTGCGCGTCGTGAAACAGGGCTACGTCTATACGATCGAGCGTTTCGGCAAGTTCACCAAGGCGGCCGAACCGGGCCTGCACATCATCACCCCGTTCATCGACCGCATCGGTCACAAGATCAACGTGATGGAGCAGGTGCTCGACATTCCGGGGCAGGAGATCATCACGAAGGACAACGCCATGGTGGGCGTGGACGCGGTGGTGTTCTTCCAGGTGCTGGAAGCGGCCAAGGCGGCCTACGAGGTCTCAGGCCTCAACAACGCGATCATGGCGCTCACCACCACCAATCTGCGCACCGTGATGGGCAGCATGGACCTGGACGAAACCCTGTCGAAGCGCGACGAGATCAATGCGCGGCTGCTGTCCGTGGTCGATCACGCCACCTCCCCTTGGGGGGTCAAGATCACCCGGGTCGAGATCAAGGACATCCGCCCGCCGATCGACATATCGGAGGCGATGGCGCGGCAGATGAAGGCGGAGCGGCTGAAGCGTGCCGAAATCCTGGAGGCCGAAGGCGACCGGGCGTCCAACATCCTGCGCGCAGAGGGCGACAAGCAGTCCGCCATCCTGAAGGCGGAGGGCAAGCGCGAGGCCGCGTTCCGCGATGCCGAAGCGCGCGAACGCGCCGCCGAGGCGGAAGCCAGGGCGACGCAAGTCGTGTCCGATGCGATCGCTTCGGGCGGGAACGGCGCGATCAACTACTTCGTGGCGCAGGAATACACCAAGGCGATCGGCAAGTTCGCCGACAGCCCCAATGCCAAGACGATCCTGTTCCCGGTGGAGGCGACGCAGCTGATCGGATCGCTGGGCGGCATCGGGGAACTGGTGAAGGGGATCACCGGCGATAGCGACGTCACGACGCGCGCCGATGCGGGAACGCCCCTGCCGCGCGGGCGCGAACGGGCGAGCGTGCCGCGCACCGGCGACCGGGGCTAGGAAAGGCAAGCGGCCATGCTCGACGGGGTCGAACCCTATATCGTCTGGATCGTGATCGGGCTGGTACTCGCCACGCTGGAGCTGGTGGTGCCCGGCGTCTATCTGATCTGGCTTGCCGTCGCGGCGCTGATCACCGGCGGGCTTGCCTTCATCTACGATGTCGGCCTCGCGTTACAGGTGGTGGAGTTCGTCGCGCTGGCGCTGATCTCCGTCTATTCGGCGCGCCGCATCCTGTCGGACAGCCCGATCGTCAGTTCGGACCCGCTGCTCAACAAGCCAACCGGGCGCATGGTGGGGCAGACCGCGGTCGTCACCCAGGCGATCGAAGGCGGCAGCGGCCGGGTGCGTTACGCCGACGGCGAATGGATGGCGCGCGGCGTCGACATGGAGCCGGGCGAGCGCGTGCGGATCACCGGAACGGAAGGCTCCGTGCTGCTGGTGGAGCCGGTGAACCTCATCACCCAGGGGGACGCGCCGCAGGTCTAGCGGCGCGGTCGCACCCGCTCAGTTCGTGCCGGGCGCGATCCCCGTCCGGTCGGCGAAACGACCGTGCTTGCGATAGCGGACCATCATCCGGTCGAGGAAAAGCGACAGCGGCTTGGGCTCCACCCCCAGCTTCGCCAGGCCGGGATGCTGGCCGCTGGCGACATTGCCCGCCTTCAGCAGCTTCCATTGATCCGGCCCCATCGGCGAGCCGGGCAGGGCGGAGAAGAAGCTGCCGACCGCATCGGGCATCGGCGCGAACAGCCGCTTGCGGCGCTGCGCCTCCGCGATGCGGCGGTTGAGCTGCATCATCGTGACCTTCTCCGGTCCGGCGAGCTCGTAGATCTTGCCGCCATGCGTTCCCGGATCGACCAGCGCCGCCGTGATCCCTTCCGCGACATCGTCCACATGGACCAGTTGCATCGGCGCTTCGGGCGCGAACACCGGCAGGGCGGGCATCATCTGGATCAGATCGGCGAACATCTTCACGATCCCGCCATCCTCGCCGAACACGACCGAAGGGCGCATGATGGTCGCCTCGGGAAACGCCGCGCGCACCTTTTCCTCGCCCAGCCCCTTGGCATAGGCATATTCGCTCTCGGCCTCGATGTCGGCGCCGATCGCGCTGACCTCGACGAACGCCCGCGCGCCCGCTTCCTTCGCGGCGCGGGCCATCATGCCGGCCGCATCGCCCATTAGCTTTTCCAGATTGCCCTCGAAGCTGCCGACCAGGTTCACCACGCCATAGGCCCCGTCTACGCAGGCGCGCACGTTGCGTTCGTCCAGCACGTTGCAGCGCACGAACTGCAGCTGGCCGAGATTGGCGAGCGGCTTCAGCGACCAGGCTTCTTCGGGATGCCGGCTAGCCACGCGCAGCCGTGCGCCGCGCTCCAGCAATTGCTGGGCGAGGTGGATGCCGATGAAGCCCGAACCGCCGAAGACGGTGACGAGCTGGCCGTAAAGGGGATCGCGTGTGGGCATGGGCCGGTCCTGCGTGCTGCGGTGAGTGCCTGCGCGCCATGCCGCATGGCGTCGAACCTCGCAAGCACCTGCGGCAACCGTGTCGAAGGACGTTGACAGCCCCCGGTCACCTTCGCTAGTGGCCCGCGCCTACCCGCGATCGGCGTTGGAAGACCGGATCGCGATTTCGTGCCCAGATGGCGGAATTGGTAGACGCACCGTCTTCAGGTGGCGGCGCTCGCAAGGGCGTGGAGGTTCGAGTCCTCTTCTGGGCACCATTTGTTCTCATCAGAACGTTCCAAAACATTGCAGAAATGGCGGATTTCTGCCATTCTTGACCTCTAGCGCAGAAAGCGAGGTCTTGTTTTGTTCCGCTTTGTTCCAACGTCCGTGGGGGCCTCGGCTGGGGGCTCCAGCTCAAAAGGCCCCAACTTGCACAAAAGTGAGGCCCCCAAATGAGCCTCAATGTGCAGGAAATCAAAGGCTTCCGGGCTGCGAACAAGTCGTACAAGAAATACGACTCGCGGGGGTTGCTGCTGCTTGTGAAGCCGAACGGCTCCAAGCTCTGGTATTTCAAGTACCGCTTCGGCGGGAAGGAAAAGAAGCTGCCAATCGGCGCGTTCCCAGAGGTAAGCTTGTCGCAAGCGCGACAGCTTCGCGACCGAGCAAGGCTCAAGGTTTCCGATGGCATCGATCCGATGCTGGAGCGGAAGCGCAAGAAGGCCAGGATCAAGCTGGGCGCAGAGAACACTTTCGAGGTCATCGCCAATAAGTACATCGATGAGAAGATGGTGCCCGAAGGCCGAGCGGAGGCCACGCTGCGCAAGGCGCGCTGGTTCCTTGACCTGCTCAAGCCCGCAATCGGCAATATGCCAATCAACGACGTCGATCCGCAGTTGATGCTGGCGGCGCTCAAGAAGCTCGAAGCCAAAGGCAATCTCGAAACTGCGAAGAAATGCCGGTCCTTCGCAAGCCGGGTGTTCCGGTATGGAGCCGCGCTTGGCCAGTGCCAAACCGATCCAACATCAATCCTTCAGGGGGCACTGGTCACGCCTAGAGCACGGCACTACGCGGCGATCCTCGAGCCCGAGAAATTGGGCGGGCTGCTCCGCGCTATCGATGATTTCGAATGCTACCCGGCGACGAAGTTCGCGCTGAAGATCGCACCGCATGTTTTTGTGCGACCCGGTGAGCTTCGCCACGGCGAGTGGAACGAGATCGATTGGGACAAGGCCACCTGGACAATTCCCGAAGGCAAGATGAAGGCGCGCCGGACCCATGTGGTGCCGCTGTCACGGCAAGTGTTGGAGCTGTTTCGGGAGCTGAAGCCGATTACCGGCGGCAAGGGCTACATCTTCCCAGCGTTGGCGAGCTTCACTGTTGCGTGGCATCGGTCAGGATCGATACGTGAAACAGCTCCGCCAAGGCCATTGACCCTTCCGGCCTCGCGGTCGTTGCGGGTAAACTGCACGCGGTCGCCGGTGCGGAGCTCCATCGGTTTCGGCTCAAACACTTCGGCTTTGCCTGCACCCCACTGCCGGGGATGCCAGTCCAGCGACCGTCCACCGCGCCCCTCTAGGGCGATGCGCCCGTCGACAGGATCGACAGCGGAAATTGCGAAGCTCTCGCCCCGACGCACGCCCTTCGCGGCAAAGTCGCGGCTGAACCTGACAATATCGCCGATGGCATAGCTTGCTGCCTCGCGCGCCTCCGCACGGGTCAAGCCCTTCGCCTCCAGAGCATCGAACCGCACCGCCTCCGCCGACAGCTCGCCGCGCTCGGCCAGCTTTTCGCGGATCATACCGGTGAGCCTGTCGCGGCCTTCGCGCGATGGCTCGATGACCAGCGTTTGCGCGCGCTCTGCTGGCGACAGGGCCAGATAGTGCCGGGCCATCGCCCCAAGGCGCCCGTCCGGCGTTGTCCCTTCGATCACCTTGCCGCCGCCACATTCCAGCGCGGCCAGGGCCTTGCCTGCGTGACCTTCGATCGAGGCCATGACGGCTTCTCGCGTGTCGGCATTGGTCTGGCGAACCACTGCGGCAAGCTTCGCGGTCGCCATGCCAGCCTGCTGCAACTGGGCGAAGGCCGCGCCAGCGCCAACCGATCCCAGCTGCTTCACATCGCCCACCAACACGAGCCGCGCACCGGCCTTGTCAGCACGGGTTAAGAGTTTCGCCATGTCGTGCGCCGAAAGCATTGAAGCCTCATCGACAAGCCAGACGGCATCCTTGCCTGGCGTCTTCGCCTCCGGTGCCAATAAGTGCCGCGCCACGGTATCGCCGCGCAGGCCGAGTGCCTCGCCCAGCACAGTCGCCGCCGATGCGGTTGGCGCAAGCGCGGTCACGGCAAGTCCGTTTCGCCGTGCCTCGCGCGCGTAGGTTGCAAGCACGGTGGTGGTTTTGGCGGTCCCGGCGTAGCCTTGGACGGCAGCGACGCGGTCGCGCGAGGTAAGCAATTCTGCGGTCGCCCGCTTCTGGTCTTCGGTCCATGCGTAACCTGATCGGGCTGACTGCCGCGCAGCGCGCTCGATGGTCCTTGCTGCTGCCAAAGGACTGGAAAGTGACTGCGCCATGCCTCGCCCGGCCTCTTCGAGGCGCAGCATGGTGCGCTCGGTCGCGATAGCCTGCGGCGTTGTGAACCCGGCGAATTCCGCACCGCGCCGGTCGAGGAATGTGTGCGCGACGAGCTCGCCGCGTTCCCCGGCTTCGGCAATCGCTGCGCTGATCGCACCGTGCCCGGCCTTGCCGAAAGCAAAGTCCCCGGCCTCACGCGCGAGCGTGCTGGCCGGGAATACCGCCTCTCGCTCTGACAGCTTGGCAGCGGCCCAAGCCACCGCCTGCCTAGCCAGCAATTCCGGGCTGGCGGTAGCTTCGCTGGCTTTAACTCGCTCTCTCGCTTCACCAATCAGCCTGTCGCAGGGTCAGTACGTTGGCCCACGCATACTGCACCGCTGTTGTTATCGCAGGGCCATGCAGCAGGAACTGCGGGGCGATGAATGCTCCGACCCCTGCTGCACCAAGAGTGATCGTCGAAAAGAAGCGAAAACGCTGCTGCCATTGCGCCATGCGCACACGCCACAAGGCATGGGCGCGGGTGACAAAATCGATGTTGGAGTTCATGGCTCAATCTCCAAGGCAAGCGAGCGCTGGCGCTCGAAAGCGGCGCGCGCTTCGGCTGCAATTGTCTCGTCGGATTTCTTCGTGCCCAGCGCGGCATGGCGGGCGTAAGCGTAGGCCGCACAGGCAGTGAACAGGGTCCGGTCGAGTACCCGTTCAGCCTCGGCCAGGCGCTCCGATATTGCCCCGATCTCGCGCGCCAGTTCGGCAAGATCAGTCTCTTTGTCGGTGCCGTGCAGGACCGAAAGGAAGCCCGCGTCGATCACCTTCAGGAGCATCGCATACTCCGACAATCCACGCCGGTCGGCGATGCCGGACAGCGACCGTGCCTGCGAAGGATTGAGGCGGATGGTGCGCTTTATGTGGCTCGCCATCACCACCTCCCGCGCGCGCTCGAAGCGCGCTCCAGAAATGGCAGAATTGCGAGGGTCTGAACGCTTCGTTTCAGGGAGCGCGCTATCCGCGCGCTCCAGAAACCGCAGAAATCCTTGATGCACACGTGCGTGGGGTGTGTATGAAAATTACGGGTCCGATACGCAGTATCGTGGCCCCTTCCTTCTCCAGCTTTTCTCCGGTCAACTGGCATGGGCGTCTTGCTCCATGCTTGCCGTTGGAGGCGTCGCAGACAGGATCAGATTATGGGCGACATCGTCGTCAAAGTAACGGTTGCGGGACTGGCGGGAAGGTAACTGCCGGTCCGCCATATCGGAGCGCGTAAACCAGCGAAGCAAGGCTAGGTCGATCCCTGATCGAAGATCATCTGCAAGCTGGTTGGTCTCTTCTGGCGTGAGGTCCAGCCACCCGAATTCGGTGCGAAGCTGGCTGCCAAGCGGATACCCGGTCCCGTCTCGGCTCCTGTAAATCGGGCCCTCGACAGTGAGGCAACAATCTTGCCCCTCAAACCGCTCGCGGACCGGGCGTTCGTACCAGAGCCAGGGCCGCAAGCCGGACATGATTACTAGCATCCGCAATGCGGCGCTCACCATAGCTGCCGCCAGCATGGTCGCGTCCCCCGTCGCCGCAAACGTCGGCGACAGCATGGACCGCTTCATGGACGACATGGGCGCTGCGGCCAATGTCACCGGGCCGAGCGCATTCGAAGGACAGTCGGCGGGCTATTACAGCCTCGGCAATGTCTGGACGCGCTTCCCGCAGAAGACGACCAGCATCGCCAACCTCCAGGCGGGGATGCCGGTGAGAGCATAGGCCGACATCGCGCTCTCGATCCCTTCGGCAAGGCCAAGCTTGCCGGAAACCGGAGCGAAGAGGCGGACAGCAGCTTCACCGAGCGCGCCGAGCGCGCGCTTCGGCTTTTCGAAATCGGCCTTGGCATTGCCCGAAAGGAACGTGCGATGGATGGCGATCGGCCCCTCGTCGAGGCTGACCGCCGCGATCATGGCGGTCAAAAAGCGAGTGCGTCCCTTCGGACCAAGCGGCGTTCGTGGATGGAAGCGCAGCGCCTGCGATGCAGCGAGGATGCCGCGGCTCTCAAGGTATGCCTTTGCCGGACTGGCACGCAGTGGCTGTGCATCGCGCCAGATCCGTAGCGCCGCCGCCGAGGGTTTGCGCGTGCTGGCCGGCTCGGGAAGGTCAGCAGTCGTAGACCCAGAGAAAAGCGAGATCGCGTCGAAGCCTTCAACATTGCTGTCGCCATGTGCCAAGGCACGCTCAATCGCATCAGGATTCCAAAGGCCCGACTCGTTCAGGAATGTCGATGCTGTCGCCCGGAGTCCATGAGCGGTGACTTCTTCCTTCGAGTATCCCATGCGACGGAATGCGGCATTGAGCGTGTTTTCACTCATGGGACGCTTGGAGCTGCGCGCAGACGGGAAAACATATCCTTCGCGGCCGAGCATCTCGGCCAGATCAGTGAGATAGCCTCTAACCTGCTTGGAAAGCGGGACGGCATGCGCTCGGCGCGCTTTCATTTTACCGGCAGGGATCTTCCAGACCCCATCGACGAGGTCGATCTCATGCCATTCGGCGTGCCGGAGTTCGCCGGGGCGCACAAACACGTGCGGCGCGATCTGCAAAGCCAACTTCGTCACCATGTAGCCAGTGAAGTCGTCGATGGCGCGGAGCAACCCGCCTAGCTCGGTGGGCTCGAGAATTGCTGCATAATGCTTGGCTCGCGGCGTTACGAGTGCACCCTTCAGCATACTGGTCGGATCGGATTTGCAACGGGTCGTTGCGACACCATAGCGAAACACGCGGCCTGCGAACGAGCGGCATTTCTTCGCAGTCTCGTGCTTACCCGTGGCTTCTAGTCGTTTAAGAGGAGCCAGGACTTCGAACGGCTCGATCTCGTTGATGGGTCGGTTCCCGATGGCAGGCGCAAGCTTGTCTAGGAAATAATTGGCCTTGACGATCGTGCCATCGGCACGGCCATTCTGGACCATCATCTGTTCAATATACTCACGTGCAACTGCCTCGAACGTCTGCGCAGAAAGGAACTCGGCGCGGATTTTCCGCTTCCGCTTCTCAAAGGCCGGGTCGCCGCCAGAGGCAACAGCTCGTCGTGCCTCGTAGGCTGCGTCTCGCGCTTGCTTGAGGCTGATTTCGGGATAGCTGCCGATGCAGAGCTTCTTTTGCGCACCGCCGATCCGGTATCGGAATCGCCAAAGCTTGCCGCCGGTCGGCGTGACCTCAACATACAGGCCACGCTCATCCGTTACCTTGTACGGCTTATCCTTGGGCTTGAGTGCGCGGAGGCGAGTATCTGTCAGAGGCATGTGGGGGCCTTTTCATCTGGGCCTTTGCGAAACGGCCTCAAAAGGCCCACAAAAGTGTCTGGAACCCCCGAGAACAGGCGGGACGATCCGGAACGATCCAAGGGCCAAATCCCTAGGATTTCTGCGGGTTTTATAGATTATTTGGGAGAACGTGAGAAGAACAAATGGTGCCCAGAAGAGGACTCGAACCGCTCTCAGAATGTCGCAAAACTGCGAGAATCTTGACCTTGGTTACTTAAGTGAGGCCCCCGTCGGTGCCCCCAGATTGCATTTTTACCAGAGGATTTGGGTCCCATCCTCGAAAAAATCTAATGATTTCAATGCCCGTTCTTTACAGCAAATTTACGGGAAAGACCAGCCATTTTGCCCCAACCGAGTGACTGAATTCAGGAGCTATCCGCGCGCCTTCGCCCACTCCTCCCAATAGGGCACTAGCTCATCAGGCAGGCTTTCCACAAACTCGTGGCCAAACGAATAATGAGGCATCGCCTCGGCAACCGCGTCGAGCAGTGCCGCTCCCTGCACCGTGTCCTTGCGCCGCTTGAGCGGGTTCCGCTTTGCCTGAGCACCCAACCAGAGTTTGTGGAGCGCGAACCAGCGAGGGTCAGGTGCCACGATACGTGCCGGGCTGCCATCACGGCACGGGACGACCTGGTCTACCCGCCGACCGGGCAAGAGCCATTCCTGTTCGGGTAGAGGAACAGGTCGTGGCCTATCCTTTCCGGCGAGCGTTTCGACACGCGATGGAGCGACCAGCAATTCGACTTCATAGGCTTTCGCGTTGCGCGCCTGAAATTCCCGTTCGGTATTGATCGTGAAAGTCGGATCAACCGCTTTGAGCATGTCCCAAAGCTGCGTTCCGTCTTCCGGTTCGTCAGCCGTCCAAGCGAGATCGAAGTCCTCTGTTTCGTCCGGCACATCGCGAAACGTGCCTGCCGCTTCGATGGCATAGGCTGCCATTGCGTTGGTGCCGACAACAAGCAGGTGACTACCGAGAAGCGACCGTCTGTCCGCCTCACGGAGAATGGGTCCGGCGTCCGCTGAAAGCATCGGCAAGCGCAGTGCGCGAGCAATCCGGCTGCTCTCATTAAGAGCATCCCGTGCGCCGTCGCGGCGCTCCTTCAAGGAAGCTTTTGCAGCCTTGTAATCCTCAAACTGGACTTCCTTTTCGTCGTCCCACGCGCCGAGACTTTTGCCGTTTCCTACGCGATCAAAAACCTCATAGAGGTACTCGTACTCTCCGATCTTCTTGCGCTTCAGGTCGTACGGCATCGCGAAGAGTTCGCGCTCGGCTTCGATCCACACATCGTAGCGCTGGCGCATGTTGATGAGCGCTCGTTCCTGCTCAGCGGAGAAGGGTTGGATGATGGCCATACGCGAGTTTTATCCCGCAAATCTCCAATTTTCAATAAACGCGGGATAAATGCCCTTTGGAACCACACTTCATGGACCATCCTTGCCTTGACGGTCCAACCGGATGCATCTTCCTTTATGGGATAAATTGGGTGAGAGTTGCGATGAGCAAACTAACTGCACAGGTGTTGGCAGCGGTGAACGGTCCCTATCGGACCAAGCAATCCGCTCAGCAGCTCGCAGCGCTTATCGCAGACCCTTCAAGCGCGCACGCACACAATGCCGCTGCTTTCGCTTTCTTCTCAGAGATTGCACCGGCGGTCCAGTTGGCCTTCATCGCAGAAATGAATGTCGATGAGGCCAAGGCGAAAGCAGTCGCTCGTCAATTTTCGGACTTGGCCGGATACCCTCTGCATCTCGCACCTTAAAGGACAAGAACAGCTGAATTCGGGGTTCACCCGCACCCAACATCAGTCCACTCAAGAACCAGCTTGTCACCCTTCACACGGGGCAAGGCCCTGCGTGGAATGAGCTTCCCGCGCACTTCGAAGTCAGATGTAATCTTGACCAGAAATACCATGCTGAAGTTCCGTTTCAGGTTCAGCGTGACCCGGTCATTGCTCTTGAATGGCGTGATTGTCTTGACCTCGACCAGGTCATTGCCGAGCCGTCCGTCAGACCCTTGAGCTTGCTCACAGGATCGCCCTCCCGCTGCCCAGGATCTGGCCGCGGCAGACGAAGCCGATCTCGGCGTAGCGGCTGTCGAGGCCGCGCTGATGGCTGGTCCCGGTGTAGAAGCAGCCGTCGGGGATCGGGCCTTCGGGGCCCTTGTGAAGCGCAATGCGAGACGGGTCTCATCGAGCCGCGCGGCGATCTTGCGGCCGTTGATGAAGACCTCGTGGCCACGGTGGCTCACGACATCGCCCGGCACGCCCAACACCCGCTTGCCGAAGAGCTGCGCGCCTTCTCCGAAATGCGCTTCGACGAGTCTGCTCGCCGGCGGCTCGAAGAAGATCAGGCTGCCGCGCTCGATCCGCGCATGCTTGTCGAGCCAGAAGGCCCAGTTGGGCAGGCTCGGGCTGGCATTGATGAGGAAGGCATGGTCTTTCGCGAAGGCGTCGACCGCGCCCCATCCAAGTGGCAGCAGCACCAGACCGGTCAGGACGAGCGGTCGTTTGAGCGTGCGGACAAAACGAGAGGCAAAGCGCGTCACTGGCCGCCTCCCTGCCCAAGCTGGCGAGCGATCCGCACGCGCAGTTCATCGGTAGCATCGGGGGCATCGCCCGCGAGCACTGCTTCGCCGACCAGCACCACGCGGCCATCGGCCCCCATTTCCGCAACAGCGCGCTGGGACGCCTGAAGGAAGGCGAGCACGCGCGCCTGGCTGGCTTCGGGATCCTGTGCTCCACGCGCTTCGGCATCGACGAAACCCGCGATGGTCTCGGCAAGCCGGACAGTGACGATCTGCTGGCGCGGCTCGGACAGTTCGCGGCTGACCCAGGCTGCCCAGAGTAATGCGACCACGAGCGCGAGCACGCCGAGAATTCTCAGCAACAGCGGGCGATTGAAGGATGGTAGTCTGCGCGTCTCAGTCACGTTTAGCCTCCCGGGCCGGATGGTTGTCGAGATCGGCCGCAAGCCGCCTCAGGAAGCGGGGCATGCGAAAC
Source organism: Erythrobacter sp. 3-20A1M (assembly GCF_018636735.1). Lineage (NCBI taxonomy): Bacteria > Pseudomonadati > Pseudomonadota > Alphaproteobacteria > Sphingomonadales > Erythrobacteraceae > Erythrobacter > Erythrobacter sp. 3-20A1M. Next base: position 1,900,846 of record NZ_CP045200.1, read on the forward strand.
AGCGTCACAGCGCCAGCGAGGGCGAGGAAGCAGCCCTTGAGGTCCTGGCTGAACAGGCTGCGGCGCAGCCCGTCGGCTTCGAGATATCGGTCCGACAGATTGGCGAGCTGGGTGAAGAGGCCGCCAAGGTCCCAGCCCGCAACGAACAGGAACAGCGCGAGCGGCAATCCCAGCACGATCAGCAGTGAAGTCGCGGCAAAGCGCGCGGTCTCGATGAGGACGAAACAGCTCCCTTGCAGGAACGGCAGCAGGCTGCGGAGATTGGCCGGAGGGGTCCGGTCGACGAGATGCGAGACCATCATTGTCCGCCTCCCGCCACGATCCGGATGGCATCGGCGAGGCTGTGCCCGCGCCGCTCGCAGTCCTGGATCGCCGCATAGGTGTCGGGATCGGAGGAGTAGATCGTCGCCGAGAAGGGATCGAGCACGAGCCGACCGACCGCCTCGGTCTCGGGGCCTTTGATGAAGACCTCGCTGTACTCGGTCCCCGAACGCTTGAGGCTGCGGATCAGCGTCTCGGTGCGGTCGTCCATGTCGAGCCGCGCGTTCGCCCTGAAATCGGCGATCGTCTCGGCCTTCTGCTGAAGTACCAGCATCCAGTCGCTATTCTCGAGCGCGGCGCGCGCGCCGTCGGACTTGTAATAATCATTGAGGGACTGGGTCGCGGTGGCGAGCGCGCCGCCGTACTTGCGGGCAGTGCGGGCATAGGTTTCGACGAACTCGCCCATCGACCCGCCCTTGAGCATGGCCCAGGCCTCGTCGATCAGCAGCAGCTTCTTGGTTGCTCGCGACGAGCGGGTCATCGCCTGGCTGGTCATGAACATGATCGCCGAAAGGACGACGCTGCGCAGTTCCTCGCGGCTTGCGAGATCGCTCATCTCGAAGACGGTAAAATCATCGTCGAGCGCGAAGCTCGCCTTGCCTGCAAAGAACCCGCCGTAGCTGCCGCCGCGGCAGAAGGGCGCGATCGCGGTGGCGAGATCGCGGCCCGCCTCGCTTTCCGATCCATGGAGCGCATGCGCGACATCGTCGACCGATGCGCCGCTGCCGAGTGCCTCCCAGGTCGCGGTCACGGCCCGATCGATGAGCCCGCGCTCGGTATCGCTCGGCGCGGTGCCGGGACGCGCCATCTGGCCAATGATTGCCTTGATCATGGCGAAGCAGTCGAGGCGGTAGTCCTCGTCTTCGTGTGCGCGGGCATCGTCGACCATCGAGAAGGGGTTCAGGGAAAAGCCCGAGGCGAGCGTGAACTCAACGAAGCGTCCGCCCTGCAGTTTGACCGAATGCTCGAAGCTGCGGCCGTCGTCGATCACCACGACCTTGGCACCGGCGCCGCGCAGGGCGGCGCAGAGTTCCTGCAGCAGCACCGACTTGCCCGAACCCGACTTGCCGCAGATCGCGATATTGTGGTTGCCGGCACCGTTCTCGAATGGCGACCACCAGAAGGGCTGGCCGCGGCGGCCAACGAGCAGGAGGTGCGGGATTACGCCGCCGAGATATTCGCCCTGCATCGGCGCGATATGTGCCGCTGTCGTCGAGAGCATGGTCTTGAGACGCTTCAACCGCGCCATGTCGTCGGCGAGGCCATCGGCGAGGCACAGGGGAAAGGCAGCGACGAGGCCTTGGAGCTGGAGGAAGCGCTCGTCGGCAAGGTCCCAGCCCGCCGCCTTGTAGATCGCCTTGATGATGCGTTCATGCGCGTCGCCCTGGCCGAGCGGCGAGATGCTGGTGAGCCCGTAGAACAGCTTCACGAGCTTCTTGCCAGCCTGGAGTTCGGCCTGGACGTGGCGCCACTCGGCCGACTGTTCGGCAAGCTTGGGCAAGAAACGCGCGCTCTTGGTCTGGCTGAGACTGGTCGTGCGCATGAACTTGAAGCCCGCGCGCGCCGAAGCAGCTTCCTGGTCGGGGTAGACCAGGCACAGCATGGTTGCCGTCGGACAGGGGAAACGCAGCTTGTCGGTGAACATGTCGCCGATGAGCCGCGCGCATTCCCAAGGTGCCCAGCGCTCAGGGGTAGAGCGCACGGCATAGTGCCGCACATCGAAATGGTCGGGATAGCATTCGCCGACTTCAGGATTGCCCTCCTCGTCGCGGCCCGTCTCGCGAAAGCGCTCGGTCCTGAGGATCAGGCGATCGTCGCCGACCTCGAGCTCGATGTCGCGGCGGATGGCCTGGACGTCGAGCGTATCGTGCGGGTTCCACGCATGGATATCGGTCTCGTGCGCGGTGGTCGGCGAGGTCAGCTCGTCGATCAGCGCCAGCAATCCGCCCGGACGCAGCTCTTGCGTGTGGAGGCCGAGCGAATGGAGCATGCCCATCAGCCCTTCGCGGCATTCGGAGAGTTCCGCATCGGTCACGCTTCCGGGCACCGGCACGCCGAGCGAGACGATCAGCCGGACGTTGCGCGCGTGGAAGGGCGCATGCGCCGAGCCCGAATTCCAGACGAGATCGTAAAGGCGTTTGGTGCGCGCCCTCGCGATCGCCTCGTAGATCCCGCCCTGCTCATAGCGCGGAGCGAACCAGGGGCCGACCACGCTGCCGATCCGCGGCGATGCAAAGTTTAGGACCTGGAGGCAGGCGCCCTGCGGCAGGCCTTCGGAGAAGAACTGCCCGAGGATCTCGCCGGTCCGTTCGTCGGCCCCGATCAGCGGGGTGACTTCGAGCACGAAGCCCTTCGAGCGGGCGTTGCGGTAGAGCTTCGCCCCCTCGTCATAGACCCGGTAGGGCAGCCAGTCCGAGAGCATGTCGAGCCCGAAATGCGCCTGCGGCTTTTCAGGACGGGCCGTGTCGGCAAACAGGCCCCGCGAGAGCGCGTCGCGCGCGGCAGAAAGGGATAGCGTCACTGGCTCTCTCCTTCAGGTGTTTCAGGGTGGGGGACCGGCTCGCGGGGAGGGGAAAACGAGCCAGGTCCCCCGGGTTCCGGCGCGTCAGCGCCGGGCATCGCCGGAACGGGCTGCGAGGGGATAAACAGCTGTTCCGGCAATGTGTCTGTCGCTTGGAATTCAGGTGCGGGGTTGCCCTCGCGCGTCGCGGCAATGGTCGATGCCAGCGAGCGCAGGACTTCGCGGCGGCCCTGCGGGGCACGCCAGCCTGTCCCCGCCTGTTCGGGCAGCGTCAGGTGAACGACGCGCGCCTCATGGTCGCGGCCGGCCGCATCGCGGTAGGGCGTCAACACGACCTGCAGGCGGCGGACCGCTTCTCCGGTCGGGGGCACTGTCCGATGTGCGTCTGACGTGGCAGCCTTCTCGATGCCGGTCGCCCCGGCATCGATCGCGGAGGTCGGCGCGCAGGTTCCTTCCGGAGCACGGCAGGCAAAGCTGCCTTTGACGTTGCCGCCGAGGCTGGCGCAGCCACTGGCCAAAAGGAGCGGCGCGGCGAGCACCACGGCGCGAAGGATAGGAAGCCGGCTCATTGCGCCTCTCCCTTGCCCTCGGCGACGAAGCGGCGGATCGCCGCGGCATCGCGGTAGCCATGAAGCACCGCCCCATCGCGGGCGCGCACGATGACCGGGGTACCGGCAAACCCGTTGGCCTTCGCGAAGGCTTCGTTGGCATCGAGCGCCTTGGCGTCCTTGCAGGTCTTGGCACTCGCCGGAGCTTGCCCGGCATAGGCCGCATGCAGCGCCTTTGCCGGATCCTTCGCGCACAGTACCGCCTCGGAAATCTTGCGGCTTGCCGCGCCGAAGATCGAGATCGGTCGCTCTTCGACATGGACCCTGGCCTTGGCGAGTTCGGCGGTCAGGCGCTGGCAATAGCCGCACTGGAAATCGGAGAAGACGACCAGGCGTTCGCCCTTGGGGTTGCCCCAGTGGATCGCGCCTGCAGCCGGAAGCGACGAGAGGTCGACATGGCTGGCGGCCGCCTGGACAGGCGCTTCGTCGCGTCCCGCCGGCGCGTCACTGGCTACGCGCGCCGCACCGGCCGCGAGCAGGTCGGGATTGAGTTCGAGCAAGCGGGCGGCGGTCACGTCGCGCCGCTCTTCCATGTCGTAGAGACGGCCCACGAAGAGATAGCGGGCGGTCTCGTCGATGTAGAACAGCGTGTCGCCCGAGACGACTTCGCACCAGGGGCCGAGCGTGTCGCAGCTGATCGCATCGATCGGGGTCTTGGGCAGCCGCAGTTTCAGTGCTTGCGCGACATCGCTTGCCATGCCGGCAGCACTTGCAGGCATGGCGGTGACGGCAGAGACTCCGAGCGTCAACACGGCGGCGGCGCTCGAAAGGGCAAGGGCAAGGTGGGCGGCGCGGGCCTTCAGGCTTGGCGGCGAGTCATTGTAGTTCATTTGGAGGGGCTCCTGACGTGGACGCCGTCGAGAAAGACGATCTCGACCTCGATGCCGGTCGGCATCTCGACGACGGGTTGGTATTGTTCGGCGCGTTCGATGAGATATCGGCTGACGGTGTCGGCGGCTTCGCCGGCACCCTGCCCGAAGCCACCGGCGAGGATGTCGGTCGGCGACAGCGCTTCGCGCTGACCGTTGGCGCCGACCTGACCGGTGAAGATGCCGTTGGCGTTGGCGGAAAATCCGCGACCGAAGCCGCCAACGATCCCGGCCAGCAGTGCCTGGCTGACCAGGCTGCCTTCGCGGCTGACCACGCGGCCGCGCACGCCCGACTTTCCGGCGAAGGAGATGAACCCCTTGACCTCGCTCACTGCGAAGCGGCCACCGGGCTGCGCGCAGGTCATGCGCACCAGCTTGACGTAGACCTTCTCGGCCGAGAGATCGCCGCGCGCCGCGCCATTGACGAGGCAGCCGGTAATGTCGGTGGTGAGCAGCTTGTTGCCGCGCATCACCGAGCGGGCCGGTCCGGTGATCCGGAGCACCACGGGAAGCGGATCGCTCTGGCTGGCAACGCCGGTCGAGGCATCGACACCCACGATGACCGTTGCCGGTGCGTAGCTATTGGGCGGCAGGTAATCGCGGCTCGCTTCCAGCAACAAGGCTGGCGCAGTCTCAGCCGCACGCGGCTTGCCGTCCTTGCCTGCCTCCGTGCTGAAACTCATCAGGCTGAGCTGGTCGCCCTGCGCTTCCGGCACTCCTTGCGGTGGCTGGACAGCCCCGCCGGTGCTGACGCCGGTGCCGACGCCGGGACCATAGGCCGGTGGCGGCGGCAAGGGTGGAGCGGTTGCAGTTGCCTTCGCAGCGTCGCTCAGTTGTGACCGCAGATTGGCGTTCTCGGCCGAAATCGCGTTGATCGCCGCCTGGCCGTCGGAGCGCATCTGCGCGTTCTCGCTGCGCAAGGCTTCGAGCTCCTGCTCGATCTCGGGGCGTGGCAGCTGGGCCTGCTGCAGATCCTTGATCGCGCGGCCCTGTGCATCGAGCCGGTTGCCGTAGCTCGCGACGAATTCGCGCTGCGACAGGTTGCGATTGACGAGGCCGCCGGTGTCGATTGTCGCCGCACCATTGGCATCGGTGCCGCCCTCGTCGCCATCGCCGCCGAAAATGAACATCCCGCCGCCGATGAGCGCGATGGCCCCGATCCCGGCGAGCAGCATCTTCTGGCGCTGCGCGATCTGCGAATTGAGGTTGCGCCGTCCGCTCTCGCGCGCTTCCGGCGAGCCCGGCAGAGGCCTCTTTTCGGCGTCCTTCTGTGTTGCCTCGGACATCAGTCGAGCCCTCCCTTGGCAAAGACAAGGAAGGCACTGGTCGCTTCACCGGGAGCGAGTGCATCGCGGCCATAGGCGAAGGCGAGCGCGCCTGCGGGACCTTCGCGCTCGGAGCCAAGCGCAAGGCTCTCCTGGCCGAGGTTGCGTACGAGGAAGCGCTGTCCGGTGAGTTCATCGCCCTGGTATTCGGCGACCAGCTGGACCTCGATCCCGCCGGTACGGCGTGGAGCCGAAAGTTGGGCGCGGGCAGTGAAGCCGGGCAGGACGGCATCGCTTGCCATCCCCTCTATCAGGCGGATCGCGGCGTCCTCGGGCCCGGTCTCGGTTTCCCATTCGGTAGCCGCGGCTTTAGCCAGCGCCGGATTGGTAATGAAAAGCTGGGTCGCTTCCTCGCCGCTAAGGCGGCAGGCGAACTTGTAGACGTAGCCCGCCTTGCTGGTCGCAAAGAAGCTGACCCGGGCAGCGGCAAACTGCGGAGGCACGGAGATATAGATGTCTCCGCGCACCGGCTCATGCGTCACCTGGAAGTCGTTGTAGGGAAAGCCGCTCGCGATCTTCGAGACATTGGCAAAGCCGTCATCGATGAGCGCGATCCGGGTGAGTTCGCCGCGGGCGAGTTCGCAGTCGATGGTCGCGTTGTCGGCCGCTTCGACGAACTGGTCGGCATGCGCCGGGACCGGCGCGAGCGCGAAGACAAGCACGGCGAGGCCGGTCAGCTTGAGCCCGGGATCGGGACGCCTTGTCGCGCCAATCGCGAAACAGGCAAGGCCGGTTCCGGCAAGCGCAGCAGCGAGGGGAGATGGGAGAAGGCTCATTGGCCGGTTTCCTCCTTGTCGGTGGGAAGTTGCTCGAAGCCGGCGAGCGCGAGGCTGAGGCCACGCTTCGACCAGCGGAAACGGAAAGAGCGGCGCTGGCTCGCGATCACCTGCGCGCCGACGAAGGTCTTGAGCGTGCCGGTGACGGTCGAGGTCAGGGCCTTGGGATCGAGATGCATTTCCGCGATCACGAAGGCCTGGCTGATGTCCGAGCCGCGCTGTTCCTCGACGATTTGGACGAGCTCGGCCTTGAGGCGGCCGTGCGCGGCGGGATCGGCGAGCTTCAGAATGTTCGCCATCCAGTAGTCGAGGCTTTCGGGTGCCCGGTTGAGGAGCATCAGCGCCGTGTCGCGGGTGACGAGCTCGAGATAGGGCGCGTCGATCCCGCCGCTCGAAACGGTGATCCGCTCGGCAGTGATCGGCACCAGCACAAGCTGCTCGTCGCGGGTCACGGCGGCGCCAAGGCTGACCAGCGTGGTGAGGCCAAGGACGCCTGCCAGCACGGCAAAGCGATTGCGTTGCCGAAGGTAAGTCTGCGCCTGTTTGTGCGCGATTTCTGCTCGCATGGGTCGCCTCCCTCAGCCCGCCAACAGGCGGCAGTGGGAGGGCGGCGTGGCTTTCAGCCCGAGAAAGCTCCCGGGCAGGTACCAGTACGCAGCATGCACCAGTGCCGAACCGGCGCCGCGTGCCTTTGCCTTCCGCAAGGCAAGCCAGGCCCCGGCGGCCAGGCCGATACCGATAAAGATATGCTGCGAGAGGATGCCCCAGGCGAAGGGAATGAGAATCCCTGCAAACTCGTCGATGGTCCAGAAGCCGATGAGCTCCGGGTCGTCGAGCCGCCGTGGAACGAGGTACCTGTCAGCCATGATGCCGCCCTCCTGTCGTGACCGGATCCGCTGATCAGATGACCGCGGTCACGACCGAGGTGACGATCGGAACGCCGGTGCCGACACCGATCCCGACGCCGACCGGCACGGCGACCTGGCCGAGCGAGAAGCGTCCGGAGGCGAGACCGATCAGACCGCCTGCAAGGCTGAGCACGGTGATGATCTTGCCGCCCGAGCCTTCGAGGAAGTCGGTGAACTTGGTGAGCGCGGGATCAAAGGTGGTGTCGGCGCCGGCGAAGGCGGCACCGGCGCAGGCCAGCGCCACGCAGGCAGGAAGAATGTAGTCGCGGCCACGGGCCCGATTGGGCGTGCGCTGCTGGGCCGGAAGGGCAGTCTTGGTGGTCATGGATGGAAACTCCGAGGGATTGAACATCAGCCAGCGATGCGTTCGCTGTATGTTCTTTCCTCTCCCCGGAGCCGGGCTGTAGGAAATCGGGAATTGGATTTTGGGGCTACCGACCAAGCGAAATGCGACATCGGAAGGTGTGATGGACGGGATCCGCGCAGGCTGATCGCGGAGCAGCGCCGACTGTGCCGGCTTCTGCGCGAAGCGAGCCTCGATACGCGCGCCGGCGGCCGGAATTCGCGCGAATCGTCGAAGGAAGGTGATTCGTTCCTTCCTCTATGTTCTCTTAATGTTCTTTTCGTTTTCCTACAGGCTTCCTTAGCGGTTAGCCGGTGAGTCGTTCACTTCTAGAGATAAGGATTCGTCGATGACCAACATGGCGCTCTTTGCCGAACAACAGGTTCGCGCGGACCTCGCCCGGCTTCTTCTGGCCGCTGTCGAAGCCAGCGGCCGTGCCCGCTGCGATATCGCGCGTGACGCGCAGATCCATAAGGATGCCCTGCGCCGCGTCCTTGCCGGCGAACGCTCGGCCAGCCTCGGCGAAACCTTGCGCATTCTCGCCGCAAGCGGCGTCGCGCCGCACGCGCACTTGCTCCTGTTTCTGGTCAGTAGCGGCGATCACGCAATCGCGTGGCTGCAATCTGACCTCGCGCAATTCTTCGAGGACTTTTCCGGTGAGCTGCCCTCGGCTCTCGAGCGTGTCCTGGGTAACCAGGTCCACGACGTGAAGCCGCGTTGGGCCAAGGGCACCGCGCATCGTGTCGCCCGCCTGCTTTCCGATCACATCGATGAGCTCGAACGCAAGGATGCGCTGCTTGGCGATGTCTTTGCCGGTGTCGAAGGAGGCCATCGTGGGTGAGGAGATCGACAAGGGAGCGACCGAAACCCGCCGGGTCACCCGTCTCATTCGTCTGCCCGAAGTACAGCACCGTGTCGGCCTCGGCCGTTCGACGATCTATCGCTGGATGAGCGAGGGTAAGTTTCCAAAGCCGGTGCAGTTGGGTGGCTATGCGGTCGCATGGGGGGAGGAAGACATAATTGCTTGGGTCAAGAGCCAACTCAAGAGGTAGACAGATAGCAGTCGTTACGATCGGATGAATGCGCCATCACCACCAGCATAACTATTCGCCGCAGCTAGGCTTGGAAACCGCGCGCCCGAGATCTACCAAAGCAAACCGACGAACTCAATTTGAGTTCGATCGCCCAGCCCTATCTCGATCGACTGTGGCCGACTCAACCACCGTGGTCTGGCCTGCAGGCAAATTGGCCCATCCCAGTCCCAAGGACTTCTGGATCGCGATCCAGCCATTTGTCATGGCGGCGATCGCCCGATCGAGATTTGCTCTGGCCTGTTCGCGCTGGCGGATCGAAGTGTTGAGCTCGCCCTGCGAGATTACCCCCGCTGCGCGGCGTTGCTCGTTAAGCTCCGCAGCCGTGTCGGCCTGTCGACTGATTTGCGCCAGCGCGGCTACGTTGGCTCGTTGCTGCCCGAACCGGGCAAGCGATTGTTCGGCATCGCGCAGTGCGCCGAGGACCACTTCAACATAGCGTGCTTCGGCCTCGTCGCGCGCACTCTCGGCCTGATCGATCGATGCTGCCGTGCGGCCGAAATCAAGCAGGTTCCACTGTAGCCTCGGCAAGGCGATCGCTGACAGATTGCCGAGATCAAAGATGTCATCCGGCTGCGATCCGCCCAAACCGAGTATGCCCATGAATGAAAGCTTGGGGAAGCGAGCGGCCTCCGCCACTCCGATGCGCGCATTCGCCGCCGCGAGCGTTCGTTCCGCGGCACGAACATCCGGCCGCCGCGCTATCAGCGCGGCGGGATCACCCACCGCGACCCGTTCGGGGGGAAGCGGAATTTCGGCCTGAGCCGTCAGGAGCCCGTCGAGTGCTCCGGGCGCTTCGCCCGTAAGCACCGCGAGCGTGTCCTTGAACACATCGATGTCCGCTTGCGCTTCCGCGATCTGCGAGTTGAGCAATTCGAGCTCGGCGTTCGCGTTGCCGACCGGGAATAGCGCGAGAGCGCCCTGCGTATAGCGCTGATAGGTCAATTCGAGAGTTTGCTGCTGCAACTCACGCTCGCGCTGGACGAGCTCGAGCCGCCCCTGCGCTTCCCGCAGGCTCACATAAGCCCGCGCGACTTCAGCGGCGAGCTGAACTTTCGAATCCTCGGCGTTCGCCACCGAGGCCGCAGCCTGAGCGTTGACCATCTCGACACGCCGTGCCTGCCCCCCTGCGAAATCGATCTCCCAGTTTGCATTGAGCCCGACGTTGTAAACGCTGAGGCTGTCCTGCTCTTCGGTGTCTGCAGGAGCGCCGGGCGATCCCGCGGGCGGGCCGCTGCCGATATCCAGACCTGGAATCTTCGCCTGGATCGCAGTCGCCTGCGCAGCCACGGCGGGCAGCCGGTTGGCGCGCTCCTGGCGGACAGAAGCCCTTGCCTGTTCGATGCGAGCGCGCGCCGCGGCCACGCCCGGATTGCCGGCCAGCGCGCGTGCTTCCAGATCATTGAGGACCGGATCGCCGAGCAGCGTCCACCAGTCGCCGGCAATCGGCGCTGACGGATCGATTTCGGGGCCGGCCCGTGCGAACGCGTCGCTTGCGGCGGTCGCAAGTTGCGGGGGACCGGCATAGTCGGGACCGGACATGCAACCCGTGAGGAGCGCCATGGGAGCGAGGAGAGTTAGGGTCTTGCGCATAGAGTTCTCAGTGCATCGAAAGGGATACGTTCTTCGGGAGAGGCTTGAGGAACAGTACCAGCGGCACCGTGGCCAGGGTAATCGCGCCCATGGCGAAAAACACATCGTTGTAGGTCATTACGAACGCATCGCGCTGAATGATGCCGGAAAGCATCTCCAGCGCGGCCTGTGGGCTGCCCAGCGACGCCGTCATGCCGTCCAGGTATTCCTGTAGCCGGGGGCTGTTGGCGTTGAGGGTTTCTTCCATGCGCCGACTATGATGCCACAGGCGCTGATCCTGGAACGAGGCAAGCCCCGCGAGCGCGAACGAACCGCCGAGGTTTCGCGCAGCGTTGAAAATCCCGGAAGCATCGCCGGCATCCTCCTTGGCAACCGAAGCTACCGTCGCCTGATTGAGGAACATCATCGTGAGGATCATGCCGATGCCTCGCAGGAATTGGCTTTCGGTGAACACTCCACCTCCCGATGCCGCTGTCAGATTGATGCTGACGAAGCAGCTTAGCGCCATGATGAACATGCCCACGCCGACCGCAATCCGGATGTGAATCCTTCGTATCATGAAGGGCAGCACAGGCATCAGCAGGAAGGCCGGAACACCCATCCAGAAGATTACGAACCCAGTCTGCAAGGCATTGTAGTCGGAGATTATCGCAAGAAATTGCGGGATCACGTAGGTCGAGCCATACATGACCATGCCGAGTGCCAGCGCCATGACCACGACGCTGGCAAACTGCCTGCTGAGCATCAGGCGCAATTTGAGCACTGGCTTGCGTGCATACAGCTGTCCGTAAGTCAGAAGCGCGAAGCCGACGATCGTCATCAACGTGAGCTGCACGATCAGTGTGGATTCGAACCATTCCTCACGGTGACCTTCTTCCAGAACGACGGTCAGCCCGCCAAGGCCAAGGATCATACCCACGATGCCTGCCCAATCCGCCTCGCGCAGGTAGACCCAGTCAGGTTTTTCGTGGGGCAGCCCGATGAAGAGCAGAGCCAGGAGCAAGGCGCAGACGGGCACGTTGACGAAGAAAGCGTAGTGCCAGCTCAGGTTCTCCGTAAGCCAGCCCCCGACGAGCGGCCCCATGACCGGACCAAGGACCACCGTCATCCCGAACAGCGCCATTCCGATGGGTTGCTGCGATGGAGGCAGCCGCTTCGCCACGATGGTCATGGCGGTGGGAATCAGCGCGCCTCCCATGAATCCTTGACCGGTGCGGCCGATGATCATGGTCGTCAAATCGGTGGCAATGCCGCACAACACCGAAAAGGCCGTAAAGGCGGAAACGGCGACGATGAGCAGAGTTCGAAGGCCGAGCAGTCTTTCCAGCCATGCACTCAGAGGGATGATGATGATTTCGGCTACAAGGAAAGCTGTCGCAATCCACGTGCCCTCGGTTCCGGTCGCGCCGATTTCTCCCTGTATCGTCGGCAGCGCGGAATTGACGATCGAGATGTCGAGCGTTGCCAGCATCGCGCCGAGTGCACCGGCGGCTACGGCGATCCAGGCCGTGGCATCGGCCTTCTCGACCGGCGGAGCAACCGCAGCAGAGGCACCTGCCATCGGTCAGTCTCTGGCCGCGTTGCGGATCGAATCGAGTTCGTCTCTGGCGCCGCGGGTATCAACGCTGGCGACAACGGACATGCCCGGCACCAGCAGACGCAGGACTTCGGAAGAAGCCTGAATGGATATGCGGACCGGGACGCGCTGAACGATCTTGGTGAAATTGCCCGTCGCGTTTTGCGGAGGCAGGATCGAGAATTCCGCCCCGGTCCCGGGGGCGATGCTTTCCACTCTCCCCGATAACTCGAGATCGGGCAGCGCGTCGATTTCCAGGGTGACGGGTTGCCCGGGGCGGACGAGGCCGAGCTGCGTTTCCTTAAAATTCGCCGTCACATAAAGACGGTCGGTGGGAACCACGCTCATCAGGCGCTGGCCGGGCTGGACAAATTGTCCGGGCCGGACCGTGAGGTCACCCACCCGCCCGGAAATGCTCGCCCTGAGCGTGGTCGACGACAGGTTCAGGCGGGCCGCCTCAAGCTGCGCACGAGCTGCGTTGGCTTGCGAATTGGCCTGGTCTATCTGTTCGCCCAGCGTGCCTTGCCGCCGCTGTGCAGCCGTGAGCGCGGCGCGCGCCGCCGCGACCTGGGCTTGCGCTTCTCTGGCCTGGGCCTGCAGCTGGTCGAGCCTTTCGCGCGGCTCCGCTCCGGAAGCGGCAAGGGGGCGATAACGCGCAACCTGCTCCGCAGCCAGACCGGCCTGCGCAGATGCCGCGGCAAGTTGGGCACGGGCCTGCTCGATAGCCGCATCCTGCTCTCGCTGTTGTGCGCGAACCGTATCAGCTCCGGCGAGCGACGCCGCGATCTGGGCTTCGACCTGGCTGGTCTGGGCGCGATAATCCCGCACGTCCAGCTGCACAAGTGCATCGCCCGACGCAACCGTTTGATTCTCGGTCACCAGTACGCGCTCGACATAGCCGGCAATTTTGGGGGAGATGATGACGCTGTCGGCGGCGATATAAGCGTTGTCGGTGGACTGCTGGAATCGGCCGTACGTCTGATGATTGTAATACCAGTAGCCCCCGGCGAGCAGGACCAGAATGACGGCGATCAGCAGACCAAGCCGGACCCGCGGACTGGACAACCCCTTCGGACGTTCGCCTTGATCGCTATCGCCTGCTGTCTCGTCCGCCATGGTAATTTCGCTCCTCGCCATCGTTTGGCCCGTTGCACGAGCGATATAGCGGTCAAAATAAAATACGAAAGTCCTTTACTATTTTTTCCTGATCGATAGGACCCACTCATGACGGAAGACGAGGACACTCTCGCACTCGACAATGTCATCACCGACGATGATCGAGCGATCTTCATGATGGACGAGATCAGTCGCGCCGCGCGCAAGGCATTCGATGACCGGGCACAGCCGCTTGGCCTCAATCGTACGCAGTGGCGTGTGCTGGCGCAGCTCATCAAAGATCCTGCCCTGAACCAGACCGACATCGCCAGGCGCCTCGAACTCGAATCCGCCACCATTGGCTTGGCGGTCACCGCCTTGACCCAGAAAGGCTTTATCGAGCGCCGCCGTGACCCGGCGGACGGGCGGTCTTGGAGTCTCGGCCTGACGAGACGGGTTGAGGAAATACTCCCTGACCTCAGACGGGCCGCAGACGCGACCCACCTGCGAATATGGAGCGGAATGACGCCGCAACAGAAGAGTACTTTGCATTCGCTTTTGGAGATGGTCAGCGAAAACGTACGGCGGGATGCTCTCTGATGGCAGACATGCCGCCTTCGCGCATGAGTGACCGGAAGCGGCTTGCGCAGGTCATAGCAATTCTCGGCCGTCACGGGCTGGGCGGCATCGTGTCCGCGTTGGGATCCGGCCGATCTCAAACCAATGCACATCCGACGCGCCCGGAAGCCCTGGTCGAGGCACTGCGCGAACTGGGACCAGTCGCGACCAAGCTTGGCCAGATCCTCGCGATGCGAAGCGATCTCTTGGGGCCGGATTGGACGGCAGCGCTATCGCAGCTGCACGATCGCGTTCCGGGTGTACCGTTCGAGCGTGTCGAGGCTCCGCTCACCCATGCTCTCGGGGAAGACTCCGGCCAGTATTTTCGTGAGCTGGATCGGGAGCCGATCGCGGCGGGCTCTATAGCGCAGGTGCACGCAGGAATACGGAGCGACGGCGTACCGGTCATCGTCAAGATCCGGCGACCGGGAATCGAAAGTGTCGTGGATGCCGACATGCGTTTACTGCGGCGCATTGCCCGATTGGCACAACGCGCCAGTCCCCTTGTCGAAAGACAGAGGCCCGATGAGCTGTTGCGGTTCTTCGCCGAAAGCCTCGATCGTGAGATGGATCTGGGCGCTGAAGCACGCGCGAGTGCGGAGATCGGCAGCTATCTTGCACGGTTCGGGATCGAGACAGCCCACTTCGACAACGAGGTGAGCGGGCGCAGTCTCAATGTCCAGGAGCGGGTCGACGCGATCCCGGCGACCGACTTGGCCACACTGAGGGACGCCGGCGTGGATTTTACGTCCGTCGCGCGCGGCTATTCACGCGCGGTGCTGAGCATGATAATCTTCAACGGTCGCTTCCACGCCGATCCGCATCCGGGCAATGTGCTGATCCGCCCCGACGGGACCTTGGTGTTCATCGACTTTGGCGCGGTAGGCACTCTGCTGCCAGAGCGGCGGGACGAACTGGTGCGCCTGTCACTGGCGATCGCCGGAGAAGATATCGACGATCTGGTCGATGTTCTCCTTCAGTGGGCAGGCAATCCGGCGGTCGATCGTGAGGCGCTGAAGGCATCGCTTAATCAATTGGTCGGCAAGTTTCGCAACACGCTTCTCGACCAGATCGACCTGTCTGGCATTTTCGCCGATGTATTCGATCTTCTGCGGACTTACCAACTGGCCCTACCCGGCGACCTCGCCTTGATGCTGCGCACGCTGCTCACCGCCGAGGGGTTCGTACGCCGTCTTGACCCGCGCTTCGACATAACGTCCGAACTTGCTCCGATCGGCAAACAACTGCTGATGGAGCGCGCCAGCCTGGCAAACCTGCGCGGAAATGCCCGGCGGACAGCATCGACGCTGATACGCGCGCTTCTCGGCACCCCGGAGATCGTCGAGAACCTGGCGTCGATCGCTCGCCGCGGACAGCTGCCGATCCGGTTGGATCCTCAGGATCTTGCGCGACTGGAAAGGCCGTCAGGTGCGGCGCCCATGCGTTCCAGCGACCTGATTGCGGCAGCGCTCATCGTATCGGCAGCTATCCTGGCAGACCTATCGATAATTGCAGCCATTGGCTGTGCCTTGGCGGCGCTGACATTCTTTTTTCTTGCCCGGAGGCCGCGCTCGTGAACGAGGATCGCCTGTTGCTTCCTGGTGCCGACGGCCTGACGCTTGTCGCAAGTACATTCGGACCGGCTGACGGTTTCCCTGTGCTTCTGGCTCATGGAGGCGGACAGACACGGCGCGCCTGGAGAAAGGTCGGCACTCGCCTGGGCCGGGCCGGATACCGAGCGATTGCCCTCGATCTCAGAGGGCATGGCGAAAGTCCATGGTCCCCGACCGGCGCTTATGATGTGCACGATTTCGGCCGGGATCTCGTTGCAGTTGCGCAGAGTTTCGAGCGCAATCCGGCGCTGATCGGTGCGTCGCTGGGAGGATTGGCGGGCCTTGTGGCCGAGGGCACGATCGCGCCCGGCACGTTCGCCTCGCTAACCCTCGTAGACATTACGCCGCAAATGGAAGCGAACGGGGTCGCGCGGGTCCTCGGCTTCATGGCGCAGCACGCCCGAGAAGGGTTCGAATCGCCCGAGCACGCTTCCGCTTCAATCGCAGCATATCTGCCGCACCGCGAGAGACGGCAAAGTTCCTCGGGATTGAAGAGTTACCTTCGAAAGGCACGGGACGGGCGGTATTATTGGCACTGGGATCCGGCATTCGTCGAGAACGTTACGCGCCGACGCACCATTACCGACGACGTTTCCGCCGGGTCGACCGAGCTTGTTCAGGCTGCGTCGGCGCTGTCGCTCCCGGTCCATCTCGTGCGCGGTGGATCTAGCGACCTTGTTTCTCCCGAAGGCGCCGCTGAATTCCGGAAACTGGTTCCCCATGCAAAATTCAGCGATATCGCTGGTGCGTCGCATATGGTCGCGGGCGACGAGAACGATGCGTTCGGCGACGCAGTACAGCGTTTCCTGGTCGAAACTCACCCTGTAAAACTGTGACCCTAATGATTGCGCCACAAGGCCAACCTCGGTCAGGTACTGTGGCGGACACCCTAGGAGCACGCGGGGCGCGAACTTTCAATGTTTCGGCACCTCTGCCGGACGGAAAAATCCCTGTTTGCGTGCAAGATGGAAACTAACGCAAACTTTTCCTTAGTGGGGTGGATCGTTGGCATTCTGATGCTTGCCACCATCGCTTTTGCGGTGTGGCTTCTCGATCCCACGCCCAATCAGGAAACATATCTCGTCAGGTTTGATCGCTCCGTGGAAGGCCTTCAGCCGGGGTCGACCGTAACATTGTCGGGTGTTCCTGTGGGTCGGGTAACATCGGTCCGCCTGGCGGAAAATGGACCGGGAAACGTTCTCGTTGTGCTGACTCTCGATCCTGATGCAGCGAAAGTTGACGGCCTTGAAGCGACAATCAGTACCAACCTGATAACCGGCGAGGCCGCGCTGGTGCTCGAGGGTCGAAGGGGCCGTCAAGGCATATACGCCGACAATTCAGGAAGGAAGATCATCCCGGCCTCGGACGGAACCGGACTTTTTGGGGGGAATGCGACCGCTACCGTCGAGAGCGTGGCAAACAGTGTCCGCGCTTTGAACGAAGGACTGGAACCAGAAAAGCAGCGGGCGATCACCTCGGATCTTGCCCGGCTTCGAGTCACGACGGCCGATCTGGCATCGGACGCGGAAGGATGGGACGAAGATTTGGCCTCAACAAAAGGAAGACTGTCGGACTTGCGGCAACGGGTCGGTGGATGGGGAAATGATCTTCGAGACGCAGATCGCCGAATTTCCGACGGAAGCGCTTCCACCAGCGCGCGAAGACGTCTTCGCCAATTCCGCGAAGGGGTACAGAACGCTGAGAATAAGCTTTCCCAGGCAAAGAGCGGCATTCCGGCGATCGAAAATTCTCTGATCGAAGGGGAAGCGGTCTTTCGCGGACTCAGTCGCGACCTCGGGCCTGTCAGAGAGAAAATCGAAGATGTCGAGGTCAGGGGAATGACATCAGATCCTCCTCTCCCAGACTATCGGGCTGGGAGAAGAGACGCTGGAGCGAATTCCGAACATTAAAAGTGAGCCTAACGAACGACGGCTCTCGGAGAGAGAGCACAGCCCGTTGAATGGCGGAAAGGAGGGCGCTTAGCGGACATCAATCTTGGCTGGTTTCCCGGGCGCAAAAATGCATTCTAGAGTCCCCAAAAAGGCATCGAACCAATGCATTAGACGGCATTTGCGGGCCTTTTGCGGGCTCTTCGCACAAACCGAATTACCTAAACATCTGAAAAAAGGTAAAAAATGAGACCGAATGTGATGCCTCTTCTGGCACCATTCTATGAGATCGCCGGAAAGGTGATTCTCAACCTCGGCATCGAAAAGCTCGGATACTGGTCGGCTCGTCGGACGGGCGCGTCTCTGCGAAGAGTCGTTCGCGTGGGCTGGCCGATAGCGGCGCAATCGACTCTCTTCGAGATTATCGATCGCGCCGCAGGCGTTTCTGATGGTGTCGGACCGCGCCGCCTACCTCTCCGGCTTGGCAAGGCGGCGGTGCATCTGGGCGACCAGTTCGTCCGGCAGGATACCGGCAAACACGTCCTGCACCTTGTTCATGAAGCCGCTGACTTCCTGCGTTTCGCCCTTCAGCAGCGCGTCGTATCCGTCGCGCGCGACCTTGGCCGGATCGGCCTTGCTGTCGGACTGGCCCGCAGCGGTATCTTCCATTCCGGCCCGGTCGAAGAACTCGGTGTCGGTGACGCCGGGCATGAGGCAGGATACGACCACCTGCGTGCCCTTGAGCTCGTTCGCGAGCCCGACGCAGAAATCGTTCACGAACGCCTTGGTCGAATTGTAGACCAGCTGATACGCACCGGGCATATCCCCGGCGATCGAGCCGGTGACGAGAATCCGGCCCGCATCGCGCAGGACCATCTGCGCGCCGATCTTGTGCACGAGCGAGACGGTGCCCTTCACATTCGTATCGATGACATGGGCGATCTCGTTCCATTCCTGTTCGAAGAAGGCATGGCCCAGCCCGTGTCCGGCATTGGCGATCAGCGTATCGACCTGCCGCTCGCCCACCGTTCCAGCGACGGTATCGATCCCGTGCTTGGTCCCGAGGTCCACTTCGAGCGTTTCGACCGAAGCCGCGCCGCACGCTTCCACCGCGCTCCTAGCCGTCGAAAGGTCGCGATCGGCGACCAGCAACAGGTTGCATCCGTCGGCTGCTGCCAGCTTGGCGAGTTCGAGACCGATCCCGCTCGATGCACCGGTGACGATGCAGAAGCCGGAGAGTTTGTCGATCGGGTTCTTGCTCATGCTGCCTTCTCCTGCATATCCTGGCCTGGCTTGAGGACCACCTTGGTCCATTCGTCCTGTTCGTCGTGGAAACACTTGTACCCGCGCGCCGCGTCTTCGAGCGGAAGGCGGTGCGAGATGAGGAAGGTGGTATCGAGAGTGCCGTCCTCGATCTTCTCCAGCAGCGGCTTGGTATAGCGCTGGACGTGCGTCTGTCCCGCGCGCACCTGCAACGCCTTTTCCATCATCGCGCCCAGCGGGAACTTGTCCGCCATGCCGCCATAGACGCCGGGGATCGACACGCGCCCGCCGGGACGCACCGCGAGCAGTGCCTGGCGCAGCGCCGCCGCCCGGTCGGCACCGATACCGATGGTCTGCTTCGCATAATCGAGGATGTTGTCCGGCGCGAAGCCATGCGCCTCCATCCCGACCGCGTCGATCACGGCATCGACGCCGATCCCGCCGGACATTTCCATCAGCGCCTCGCGCACGTCGGTCTTGCGGAAATCGATCACTTCCGCGCCCATCTGCTTCGCGAGTGCGAGCCGGTTGGGGTAGTGATCGATCGCAATCACCTTGCCCGCGCCCATGACAATGGCGGATTGCACCGCGAACAGGCCCACCGGGCCGCAGCCCCACACCGCCACGGTATCGTCGGGCTGAATTTCGGCGTTCTCCGCCCCCATCCATCCGGTCGGGAGGATGTCGGACAGGAACAGGACCTTGTCGTCCTCCAGATGGTCGGGGATCACGATCGGCCCGACATCGGAAAACGGCACGCGGACATATTCCGCCTGTCCGCCCGAATACCCGCCGGTCAGGTGAGAGTACCCGAACAGCCCGGCCATGGGATGGCCGTAGAGCGTGGCGGACATGTCCTGCTTCTCCACCGGGTTGGAGTTCTCGCAGCAGGAATATTGCTGGATCTTGCAGTGAAAGCAGCCGCCGCAGCTGATCGTGAAGGGAACGACGACGCGCTGCCCCTTCTTCAACGTACTGTCCTTGCCCGTCTCGACCACCTCGCCCATGAATTCATGGCCCAGGACATCGCCGGCCTGCACGCCGGGAATCACTCCGTCGTAAAGATGGAGGTCGCTGCCGCAGATCGCGGTCGAGGTGATTTTCAGGATCGCGTCGCGCGGGTTGATGATTTCAGGATCGTCGACGGTATCGACGCGCACATCGTGGGTGCCGTGCCAGGTAAGGGCTCTCATCAGTTCTTCTCCTGTTGCTTCGCCGCCCGGGTGTTATCCCGACGGTGCGCCGAAGTGGCGATTTCGCCCGTTTCCATCAGCATCTTGAATCGCTTGAGATCATGGCGCGCCTGTACCTCCGGTTCGCGCAGGAACAGCTTGGCGGCGAGCCGCCCGAGTTCGCCCATCGGCGGATCATACTCGATCACCAGCGAGACGCGCGTTCCGCGATCGCCCGGAGCGTCCGCGAATTCGACAAAGCCGGTGGTATCGATGTCCGATCCCTCGACCGAGCGCCACGCGATGCGTTTGCCCGGTTGATCGTCGGCAATCTCCGTTTTCAGATCGACGGTCGTGCCCGCGGGCGCCTTTATGGTCCAGATGTGGTGATCGCCCTCGGCGCGGATCCGTTCGACGTTTTCCATCACCTGGGGCAGGTTCTGGAAATCCTTCCAAAAACGGTAGAGCTCGTCGCGCGGTTTCCCGATCGTCACGGTGCGACCCACCAGTGCGTTCTCCGCCCCGGACTGCCTGCGCGTGCGCCGGGGCGCATCGTCTCCACCGCCGGAGCGGCGCTGCGCCAGCAATGCGCCCAGGGCGACACCCCCGACGGTCAGGCCCACCCCGGCCAGGGTACCGGCAATTCCGGATTTTGCGTGTCGTGTCATGGCATGTTCCTTTCGAGCTTTGCGCCTCAATCCTGCTTCACGCTCTCGCGGTCCCAGAAACGCAGCGCGCCGCATTTCTCGATGAAGTCCTTCGCCGCGGAAGCGCCACCCGACACATCGACGAAGCCGTCGTCCATCCAGTTCCAGACGCCGGCGGTTTCGAACAGCGGCTGCACCGCCGGGACGTAGGCGACGAATTTCGCATGGGCGAAGGCGTCGTTGACGAAGTCGATGCTGGGCTTGTCGGTATTGTACCGCTTGGCGGAATCCTCGCTCATCACCACCGCGACCGCGTCGTATGCGACGGACGGCCCGCCATCGATCTTCTCGTCGGCCTTCATCATCTTGCCATCGGACAGCTTGGCCCCCGAGACGTGCGGAGCGATGATTTCCGCCATCGCGCCCGCTCCCTCGGCCGCGTCCTTCAGCGCCGCCACCACACCGGCGTCGGCGCCTTCGGCGATGTAAATGCCCAGCTTGCGGCCCTTGAACCCGTCGGGCCCGTTCTTGATGATCGACAGGGCCGGGCTTTCGGGCAGGTCCATAATCGTCTCGCGCGCGGCCGGGACCTTGTCCGGCATCTCGGTCAGGCCGAGACCGTCGGCCACCTCCTTCGCCAGACCTTCGTCGATCCGCAGGAGGTGACCCACCATGCGCTCGCGAATGTCCGCCCGTTCCACCTTGGACAGTTCGAAGGTGAGCGCATTCGCCATATGCGTCTGCTCGACCGGGGTTTGCGAGACATAGAACTGGCGCGCCTGGCTATAATGGTCGGCAAAGGTTTCGGAACGCGTGCGCACCTTCGGCCCGGTTACCGGTGCCTCGTAGCTGGTAAAGCCGTTCATCGGGCAGGCGCGCGGACCGCGATCCTCTCCCGTGCCATCACCCCAGGAATTGGGCTCGTAATTGGCGCGGCCCTTGGGATTGGTCATCGCCATGTGCCCATCCTGCTGGAAATGGCGAACGGGGCACTTGGGCGCATTAATCGGGATATGCGTGAAGTTCGGCCCGCCCAGGCGCTTGAGCTGCGTATCCAGATACGAGAAGTTGCGCCCCTGCAGCAGCGGATCGTCGGTGAAGTCGATGCCGGGCACGATGTTCTGGGTGCAGAAGGCCACCTGCTCCGTTTCGGCGAAGAAGTTGTCGACATTGGCGTCGAGCGTCAGCGTCCCGATGATCTCCACCGGGACCTGCTCTTCGGGAATGATCTTGGTCGCGTCGAGGACGTCGAATTCGAACTGGTCGGCGAAATCCTCGTCGAAGGTCTGGATGCCCAAATCCCATTGCGGGAAGTCGCCGGCGTCGATCGCGTCCCACATGTCGCGGCGGTGGAAGTCGGGATCCGCGCCGTTGATCTTCAGCGCCTCGTTCCAGACCACCGACTGCATCCCGAGACTGGGCTTCCAGTGAAACTTCACGAAGGTCGCCTTGGACTTCTCGTTCACAAGTTTGAACGTGTGGACCCCGAAACCCTCCATGAAGCGAAAGGAGCGCGGGATCGTGCGGTCGGACATGATCCACATGATCATGTTCATCGATTCCGGCGTAAGGCTCACGAAATCCCAGAAATTGTCATGTGCCGTCTGGGCCTGCGGAAAACCGCGGTCTGGAGCGGGTTTGGCGGCATGAATGAGGTCGGGAAACTTGATCGCGTCCTGGATGAAGAACACGGGGATGTTGTTGCCGACGAGATCCCAGTTTCCTTCCTTGGTATAGAACTTCGTGGCGAAGCCGCGCACATCGCGCGCGAGATCGGGAGAGCCCTTGTTACCCGCGACGGTGGAGAAACGGGTGAATGTCGGCGTCTTCTCACCCACCTCGTTGAAGATCGCCGCGCGCGAAAATTGCGGGATTGCTTTCTTCAACTCGAAGTGGCCGTGTACGCCATAGCCGCGCGCATGCACCACCCGTTCGGGAATCCGTTCGTGATCGAAGTGGAAAATCTTCTCGCGCGCGATGTGATCTTCGAGGAGCTGCGGGCCGCGAGGACCGGCGGTGAGCCAGTTCTGGTCGTCCGCGATCGGCGCGCCTTGCGCCGTCGTCATGATGTCGTCGTCACCCTTGGGCTTCTGGTGGTTGGCTCCGCCTTCGGATAGTTCAAATTCTTTCGCCATGAGGTCGCTCCGCGTTCGAGGGGATGATCACCCAACGGCGCGACTTCCAGTTTTGTTGCATGGCATCGAAAAAGAATCCGCCAATCAAGCCCTTTGTTAACAGATGTTATCTTCGCGAAGAAATGGAGCAGGAGGGTGGGCGAAGTAGAAGTCAAACGCATCAGTTCTGCCCCTTCCTGGTCGAGCGGCTAAAGTGAATAATAGCTATGACGCTTCGCAGTAAAACTAACGTAAGTTAACGTGATCGCGAAGAATTAGTCGGAACCGTCTTGCCGTACCGGACTTTCTGGAAATGCCCGTCACTGTCGCCGGGCGATGCGATATCGCACATTCGCGAGGGAGACCGATATGTCTGCGCCTGCCAATCTCACGGACTGCTACACCGAAGAGCTTTCCGATCTGTGGTCGGCGAACGACCAGATGGAGAAGGTCGTGCGCGACCTTGCTGAAAAAGCCGGGGACCAGAAGCTGGCCGACCGCCTGTCCAGGTCCGCCGACGGCATCCAGAAGCACACCGAGACGATCCGCAAGCTGCTCGAAGAGTGCGGCGAGGACGAGAAGGAGCACTGCAAGGGCATGGAGGGCCTCGTGAAGGAGGCGCGCAAACATGCGCTCGACGCCGACATCGAGGACGACGACGTTCGCGACGTGGTGATCATCGCCCAGTATCAGCGGATGTGCCATTACGGCATTTGCGGCTTCGGCACGGCCAAGGCTTTCGCCGAGGCGCTGGGCAAGAGCGATCATGTCGCCAAGCTCGATAAGATCACCGAGTCGATCTACGACGCGGATGAGAACATGTCCGATCTTGCCGAACGCAGCGCCAATCTAGAGGCGCGGTAATCCGGTCCGACGCTCATGGCATCGTCCCAGATGATCAGGGGAGAGGCCGTCGCGGCTCTCCCCATACTCCCCGAACTCCTGCAAGCGGCTCCTTTTGCGAACCGGGCTCTCTGCCTACGGCAGATCTGTACGCTGGCCGGATCGTTCGACTATGCCGTGGCGGTACCCGTTCGCAACGAGGCGGCATTGCTCGGCAGGATGTTGTCGGCGCTGGGCGGCGCGATGAGGCAGGCACCGCAGCGCGGTGCGGCTGTATTCGTAGTAAACGATACGCAGGACGATTCCGTAAGCTTGATCACGCAATGGGCGCGTTCGCATGCGATATCGATTGCACTGGTCGACACCGTATTCGCGCCCGAAATTCGCAATGCACCCCATGCCCGCCGCCTGGCTCTCGACCTCGCGGCCTATGTCGCCCCCGAAGGTATGCTATTGACGACCGACGCCGATAGCCATGTCGGGCCCGGGTGGGTCGATACCTATCTCACTCGTCTCGCCATGGGGGCCGATTTCGTATGCGAAGATGTGCGACTGGACGAGGACGAGCTCACCCGCTTGCCCGACTCCGTTCGCCGCGTCGGGGAGATCGAACGGGCCTATTTCAATGCCAGCGAGCAACTGTGGCATCGCTGGACCGGGGGCCGTGCCGGCCCCTTCGCCATTCGCGCATCGGGAGCGAGCATGGCGATGCGCACCGCCGCCTATCTGGCAGTAGGGCGGCTGCCGACGCCGGTCAGCGGCGAAGACAGCGCTTTGTGCGCCGCCATGCTCGCCGCCGGTCTATCAGTGGAATGCCTCGCCGATATCGGCACGCGCACATCGGCTCGGCTGGAAGGGCGGACCACGCGCGGATGTGGCGATGCGCTGGCGCAAAGGGCCCGATTGGCAGATCCACCATGCGATGCAGCGCTCGTCCCGATCGCGACGCTGCGCAAGCGCGCGCTGGCATTCACTTGCTGGACCTCCCAATCGCTCGAGTCCCGGCTGCATCCTGCGGGGAACTCCAGGCCCAGCCACGACCGTTCGCGACCGATGCGGGCAAGTGAGCTTGAAAGTGAGCTCGAACTCGCGCTGACGATGTTGCGTATGCCAGACAACGTGGGTGCCGATGCCTGACCCGAATACTCCGCTCGAAGCGATTGCGCGGCGCGCGGCGGGAGAGGACCGGCCGGATGGCGATCTGGCACCGGACATCGCGATCTTGCACAAGCTCGGCTGGCTCGTCGCCTGCCTGCCCCGCTCGTCCGGTGGGCAGGGATGGGGCAGCGAACCGGCGGGCGCCTTGCCGGCTCTGGTGGCCTTGCGTGCGATAGGGCGTGCCAATCTTTCCGTCGCGCGCCTGTTCGAAGGGCACATGAATGCGGTCAAGCTGATAGAGGCCTACGGCTCGAACGCATTGCGCGCGCAGATTGCGCAACGGGTGGGCGAAGGATTGCTGCTGGGCGTATGGGGCGCGGACGACCCGGCCTGCGCCTTGCGCTTCACCTTCACTGCCGATGGCCTGCTGCTCGAAGGGGCCAAACGGTTCGCGTCCGGCCTGGGTGTGGTCGGGGCGGCTCTGGTCACCGCAGGTGGGCCCGGCGAGCCTACGCAATTGCTCGTCGTCGATGTGGACGATCCCGCGCGCGCCGACGCCAGCGACTGGACGATGGCGGGGATGCGGGCGACACGCTCGGGACGGTATGAATTCAGCGGAGTGCGGGTGTCCGGTTCCCGCCTGGTCGGTAACGCCGGTGACTTCGAGCGCGAGCCGCTCTTCGAAGGGGGCATATGGCGCTATTGCGCCGCGCACCTGGGCGGGGCGGAGGCGCTGTACCATGCCATGTGCGAGGCACTGGTAGCGCGCGACCGGGCGGACGATCCGCATCAGCAGGTGCGGGTGGTTTCCGCCGCCACCGCAATCGAAACCGCGCGGCTGTGGCTCGCACGTTGCGCGGAGGAGGTGGAAGCCTCCGGCGCCGGTGCGGACAAGGCCAACCTGTCGCTGCTCGCGCGTGAGGTCACCGCGACTGCCTGCCGCACCGTTCTGCACGAGGTAGATGCGGCGCTGGGCATGGCCGCCCATGTCGAGGGTACGCCGGTCGAGCGCATCGGCCGGGATCTGTCGCTGTTCCTGTGCCAGGCCGCCCCCGATGCGAAGCGCGCCCGCGCGGCAGGCGCCCTGATCGACGGGTGCAGGCGGATCGAGGCGCTATGAGCGTTCCGGCCACTGCCGAGGGCGCCCTGTTGCGTCATGCAGCGAATGCGTCGCGTGTCGACATCGCCCGGCTGGCACCTCCCGGGGCGCTGCTGGTGGTGGTGCCTCATCCCGATGACGAGACGTTCGGTTGCGGTATGGCGCTGGCGGCGGCGGGAGACAGCAGACGCCGGATCGTCGTCGCGTTGCTGACGGACGGCGAAGGATCGCACCCCACCTCGCGGCTCTTTCCGCGCGACAGCCTGGTCGACTTGCGGGCGCGCGAATTTGCCGAGGCGTTGCGTATCCTGGTCCCCGATCAGCAGGTCTCGGTCGAGCGGCTGCACCTTCCCGACGGGAGCAGCCGGATCGATACCGGCACACTGGACAGTTTGACCGCGCTCGCGCGCCAGCACGATGTTCGGGCTATCTGGGCAACCTGGGCGCTGGACCCCCATTGCGATCACGAGGTCGCGGGCGACCTTGCGGCGGAGGTCGCCCGGCGGCTCGACATACCCTCATGGTCGTTTCCCGTATGGGGCCGCTTTGGCGAGCGTGGCCTGCCGGAGCGGATGGTGACCTTCGCCGACCCGGATATGAATATGCGCAAGCGGGCGGCGATGGCCGTGTACGCGTCGCAGACGACCGCTCTCATCGACGATGATCCGAACGGTTTCATCATGCCGCCTGCGCTACTCGATCATTTCGCCACGCATCCTGAGATATTCATCCGTGGCTGAAGCCATGTCCGAGCGCCGCCGCGGGTTCGAGAGGCTGTTTACAGACGATGCCGATCCATGGCGCTTCGACACCAGCCGATACGAGCATGACAAGCGCGAGGCCACGATGCGGGCGCTGGGGCAGCGCCGCTTCGGCAGGGCGGTCGAGATCGGTTGCGCCACCGGCGCGTTGACTGCACAGTTGGCGACCGTTTGCGACGAATTGCTTGGGCTCGACCTGTCGGAAACGGCGCTAGCCCATGCTCGCGCTCGGCTCGCGGAGACACCCAACGTTCGGCTTATGCGCGGGGAGGTACCCGGTGACTGGCCCGAGGGCACTTGGGACCTCATGGTCTTCTCGGAAGTCCTTTACTTTCTCAGTGCAGAGGAGATCGCGGAAGTCTCCCGCCTCGCCCATCGGACCCTGGACGCGCAGGGCATGTGCCTGCTGGTCAATTGGACGGGGCCGAACGACTTGCCGGTGGACGGGCGCCACGCCGTGGAAATTTTCCGCACCGCCGCCCCTTGGGCGCAGGACGAGACACGACCGGCACCGCGTTACCGGATCGACCGCTTTACGAGATCATAGTCGCCAGGCGAGCGGGTCTAGGACTTGCCGCACAATTAGCCGGTAAGGACGTAGAAACCGGATGCCAGGCCGTCCTGGAGTGCCGGACCAAGAAGTTCTGCCGATCGATAGTGCGAAACTTCGTGCAGATGCGGCTCCCGTGTTCCAGCCCGTCCAATTCGACTTGACAAACTTGCTCGAAAGCGTGAAGCGAACGTTCACATTTTGACGTACGCCGGACAACCGGCGGCGATTTGCAGGGAGGATACTATGACTGGCACCGGGAAAATTGCGTCCGTCCGCTTCTTGAGCGGCGTATCCGCGCTCGCCTTGCTCGGGCTTTCTCAGGCCGCCTTTGCGCAGGAGGTCATTCCCAACGGCGCGGACGCGGGCGATCCGTCCGAAGTTGGGCTAAACGAAGACAACGTCATCGTCGTTACCGGAATTCGCGCGAGCCTCGCCGAGTCGCAGCGGATCAAGCGTGACGCGCAGGGCGTCGTCGATGCGATTTCGGCCGAGGATATCGGCAAGTTCCCCGACACCAACCTCGCCGAGTCGCTGCAGCGCATCACCGGCGTTTCCATCGATCGGCAGAACGGTGAAGGTTCGACGGTCACGGTCCGCGGGTTCGGCCCGGAATATAACCTCGTACTGCTCAACGGTCGGCAGATGCCGACGTCGACGCTGGGCGATGGTGCCAGTGCCCCGTCCACGCGATCGTTCGATTTCGCCAACCTCGCGTCCGAGGGCGTTGCCGGGGTGGAGGTCTACAAGACCGGGCGCGCGTCCGTTCCCTCGGGCGGCATCGGCTCGACCATCAACATCAAGACCCCGCGCCCGCTCGATACCATGGGCTTGCGCGGCAGCGTCGCCGCCAAGGCCGTGCTCGACACCTCGCGCAACGGGAAGGACGAGGTCACGCCCGAATTTTCGGGGATCATTTCCGATACCTTTGCCGACGAGCGCTTCGGCGTTCTGCTGACCGGTTCGTATCAGCGCCGCAAGGCGAGCAACAACTCCGGTAGCGTGGGCTTTCGCGACGGATTTATCGGCTCGGAAAACAATTGGGGGACGCTGCCGCAGCCCGGCACGCCGGGGGCGCAAAACGTCACCAATCGGCCGGGGCCGGACGACGTCTATGAAATTCCCCAGAGCGCCGCTTACGACCTGATCGATATCGACCGCGAACGCATCAACGGCCAGTTGGTGCTGCAGGCGCGGCCGACCGATACCCTGACCGCCACGGTCGATTACACCTATTCGCGCAACAAGATCGAAGTGCGCGACAGCAGCGTGGGTATCTGGTTCAATTTCGGCGACACATCGAGCGAGTGGACCGATGGCCCCGTGGCCGGTCCGGTGTTCTATTCGGAGAATTTCGCACCGGGGAAGGATCTTTCCTACAGCGGCGCGCTGTCCGCGAACCAGAGCGAGAACAAGTCGCTCGGCGGAAATCTGGTCTGGGAAGCGCCCGGTAACGTGACGGTGGTGCTGGACGCGCACCACTCCACCGCGGAATCGAAGCCGACCAACAAATACGGCTCCAGCACGTCGATCGGCAACGCCATCTTTGGCGTGCAATCGCAGACGATCAATTTCGAGAACGACCTGCCCGTACTGTCCTACAACATGTATCCGGGCATCGATCCGCTCGACGCCTCGCTCATCACTCCGACCGGCAACTCGTTCCGGAACGCCTATTTCCGCGACGAAATCAACCAGGTCCAGTTGACCGGGCATTACGACCACGGGGGCGATATCCTCGACAGCATCGACGCCGGATTCTCCTTCGTCGATAACAAGGTGCGTTCCGCCTACGGGTTCATCCAGAACGAGACGTGGGGCGGCGTCGGACCGGCTTCGGATATTCCCGACGATCTCTTCACCCTTGTCACCATTCCCGACAAGTTCGACGGGGTGAGTGGCGCGGATGCCGGCATCATCCCGGCATTGTACCAGTTCGACTTCGCGAACTACGCTGACTTGCTGGAGAGCCTATATCAGGTTTGCAGCCAATCGCAGACGGGATCGGTCCAGCCCGGAACCTGTCTGGCCGACTATACGACGGACCGGACGATCAGCGAGAAGACGATCTCCCCGTTTGTGCAAGCGAATTTCGCCTTCGACGTCTTCGACCGGCCCGCGCATATCATCGCAGGTCTTCGCTACGACCAGACGACCGTCGCTTCGTCTTCGCTCCTGCCGATCCCGGTAGGAACGCGCTGGACGGGCAACAACGAATTCGCGTTGATTCTTGGCGATACCCAGACGCTGACGAGCAAGGGCAGTTACCAGAACTGGCTGCCGAATATCGATTTCGACATTGAACCGATACGCAATGTGAAGCTGCGCGCATCCTATAGCCACACTATTACACGCGCCAATTACGCTGATTTGCAGGGTGGGCTGGAACTGGCCACGAACCCTACCATTTCGCAGGGCACGGGCAGTCTCGGCAATCCCAATCTCGTTCCGTTCAAGTCGAAGAACATCGATCTCTCGGCCGAATGGTACTACGGGCGTGCCAGTTACCTCTCGGTGGGCTTCTTCAACAAGGACGTGAAGAATTTCATCAGCGTCGACCAGATCAATCGGACCGCGTTCGACCTGCGTAATCCGGCCGATGGGCCGCGTTACCAGGCAGCGGTAGCGGCCCTGGGCACCACGGATGCTACCCAAGTCCGTGATTACATCCTGCGCAATTATCCGGGCTCATCGACCGTCACGGGATCGACTGTGATTGACGGGGTAACCTACCTGCAGGGCGACATCTTTGGGCTGCCAGAGGACGACCTGTTCAACTTCCAGATCGCGCAACCCTTCAACAATGATCGGACTGCCAATATCCATGGCTGGGAATTCGCGATCCAGCACCAGTTCTGGGATACGGGCTTCGGCGTCATCCTGAACTACACGATCGTCGATGGCGATACCGATTACGACAACGCTCTCAACCCGAATATCGGGCAGTTCGCGCTGACCGGGCTGAGCGATAGCGCCAACGCGGTCGCGTTCTTCGACAAGTATGGGTTGCAGGCTCGCGTCGCTTACAATTGGCGCGACGAATTCTACGCCGGCGGCTCGTTCGATCCGACCTATGTCGAGGCCTATGGGCAGATCGATGCGAGCGCGAGTTACGAATTCACGAACGGTCTGTCGGTATTCCTCGAGGCGATCAACCTGACCGGGGAGGGTCGGCGCGGCCATCGGCGGTCGGACAACTTCGTGACCTTTGCGCAGCCTGGCTACGCGCGCTACTCGGGGGGCGTACGTTTCACCTTCTGACCAGGGAGGCGCGACCCTCCCTGCCGAAGACGCGGAACGGTTTCAGCGCGTCCGGTGTGAGAGCGATCCGCACCGGCTGCGCCGCACGCGAGGGGTGATGATTTGGCCAGATCGATCCGGCAGATCGTAATCGTCGGGGGCGGCACAGCCGGATGGCTGGCCGCCTGCCGGATCGCCGCGCATCCCTGGCGCGAAGCCGCACCGGCCGTGACGCTGATCGAGGCACCGGATATCGCCCCACTCGGCGTGGGCGAGGGCACCTGGCCCACCATGCGGGGTACGCTTGCCCGGATCGGTATCGGTGAAGCGGAATTCCTCCGCGCCTGCGATGGCTCGTTCAAGCAAGGCTCTCGTTTCGAGGGCTGGGTGACGGGCGCACCCGACGACAGCTATCTCCATCCCTTCACCGCTCCTCCCGATGGCGTAGCGGACGATGTCCTCGCAGGCTGGAGCGCCGTGCCGGACCGTTCCTTTGCGGAGGCGATGACCGCGCAGGCGCGCATCTGTCGGCTGGATTGTGCGCCCCGTCAGCCGGGAATGCCCGACTACGCCGGCGCGCTGAACTACGCCTATCACCTCGATGCAGGCAAACTCGCGACCATGCTGCGGCAGCGGGCCGTCGACGATCTCGGGGTGCAGCATGTGCGCGACCGGGTGACCGATGTGGTATGCGACGCAAGCGGCGGTATCTCGCGCGTCGAGACGAAGGCGAACGGTCCGATCGAGGGCGACCTGTTCATCGATTGTACCGGGCAGAGCGCGCGATTGATTGGTTTCGCCTTGCAGGTCCCATGGATCGATCGCGGCGACGTGCTCTTCAACGACCGCGCGCTCGCCGTTCAGGTGCCGGTGTCCGATGGTAGTCCCATCGCCTCGCAAACCGTGGCGATCGCCCACAGCGCCGGGTGGACCTGGGACATCGGCCTGCCCACGCGGCGCGGGATCGGCTGCGTGTATTCCTCGCGCCATATGAGCGACGACAATGCCCTCGCGCAGCTTCGCCGATATGTCGCGCAAGCGCTCCCGGACGTCGCGTTTAGGCCTGAGGGCGTAAGGCAACTCACCTTTTCCAGCGGGCATCGCGGGCGTTTCTGGCAAGGCAATTGCCTCGCCATCGGCCAGTCGGCCGGTTTCATGGAGCCGCTCGAGGCGTCGGCCATCGTGATGATCGAACTCTCGCTCGACATGCTGCTCGACAATTTCCCCGCGACCGACGCTTCGCTGTCGCTTCATGCCGAACGGTTCAATCGCCTGTTCCGCTATCGCTGGGACCGGATCGTCGATTTCCTGAAGCTGCATTACGTGCTCAGCCGCCGGGAAGAGCCCTATTGGCGCGATCATTGTGATCCGGCGAGCACAACGTC
Source organism: Erythrobacter sp. 3-20A1M (assembly GCF_018636735.1). Lineage (NCBI taxonomy): Bacteria > Pseudomonadati > Pseudomonadota > Alphaproteobacteria > Sphingomonadales > Erythrobacteraceae > Erythrobacter > Erythrobacter sp. 3-20A1M. The sequence continues at coordinate 1,932,164 of NZ_CP045200.1, forward strand.
CAGTCTAGCCGACCTCGTGGTGCTCTGGCGGGAGCAGCCGCCTTCGGGTTACGACTTTCCCCAACGGGACGAAGTCTTCCCGGCAGCCAGTCATCAGTACGTGCTCTACGGGATGCGCGGGCGCCCGGAGAACGATCGAACCTTGCACACTCCAGCCGGCGCGGCGATGGAAGGGACCATGCAGCAAATCCATCAGCGGGGAAGGGCGCTTGCCTCGGCCCTTCCGACCAACCGGGCCTATCTCGACGCGCTCCGCGATGCGGAACCGAGGGAGGCCGCAGTAGCGGGAGCGGATCGATGAGCAGTCACGCAATCCTCGACAGCGCGACCCATGCGGATTTGCGCATCCGTACCGACGCATCAGGCGAGTTGGGCGATGCGATCATGTCATGCCCGGTGATGCCGAACGAGTTCCGGCAGGTGCAGGCGCATTATCCCATCCTGTTCCGCCTCGATACCGAACGTCGAAGCTTTACCGCACATGCGCTGTTCGGGTTCGATACCGGAGAGAACCTGTTCTTGGACGAGGGCAATTGGGATGTGCGTTACCGGCCTTTGGCAATGGCGGTGCAACCTTTCCTGATCGGACGTTCGCCCGAGGGGGACGCGGCCCAGGTCATATCGACATGGCGCACCCGCGGGTGTCCTATGGCGACGGCGTGCGGGTGTTCGACGAGGATCGGCAACCGACGCCCTATCTGGAGCGAATGTCGGAGCTGCTCGGGGCGCTGGACGAGGGCTATCGCGCAAGCGGAGCGTTTTTCGAGGCGCTTCAGCGGTACGAACTGCTCGAACCCTTCTCGCTCGAAGTGGAACTGGAGGATGGATCGAAGAACCGGCTAGTCGGCTTCCACGTAATCGATGAAGATCGGTTGCGGGCTCTCGATGCGGCGACGCTGGAGGAACTGCACGCGCAGGACCATTTGCTGCCGATCTTCATGGCTCTCGCATCGCTGGCGCAGATCGGCGCGCTGGTCGATCGCAAGAACCAGCGGATCGATCATGGCTGATGCCGATCCCCGCCTGCACGACCGCCTGCCTGCCATCGCGGAGCGCAGCGTGGAAACGGCGGCGGAACTGGATTGGCTGTTGCAGGACAGCCGCGAGCCCTTCGTGGTGCGCGGCCTGGCGTCTCCGTGGCCGCTGGTCGCGGCGGGGAGGGAATCGAACCGTGCGGCGCGCGAATATCTGCTCGCCCGGGCAAAGGACCGGCCCTTCGTCGTGTCGGTCGGCGCGCCGGGTGACGGCGGGCGGCTGTTCTACGACGAGCGGATGCGGATGAATTTCCAGAGCGGTCGCGCGCTCTTGCCGGAGGTGTTTCAAGGAATCGACGCGGCGGAGGGGAAGCCGGACGCCGCCACGGTCTATCTCTCCTCGATCGACATGCATGAATTCTTCGATGGCCTGTACGAAGACAATCATATCGATCTGGGCGACCGGTCCCTGATCTCCAGCATCTGGATCGGCACCCGCACGCGCATCGCGGCGCACAACGATTTTCCCCACAATCTGGCCTGCTGCGCCGTCGGTCGCCGTCGGTTCACGCTGTTCCCACCCGATCAGTTCGCCAATCTCTATCTCGGCCCGATCGACAACACCCCGGCGGGCCGAGCGATCAGCATGGTCGATTTGCACGATCCCGATTTCGGCGCACACTCGCGATTTCGGGAAGCGCTGAAGCACGCGGTAGTGGCGGAACTGGAAGCGGGCGACGCGCTCTACATCCCTTCCATGTGGTGGCACCATGTCGAGGGGCTGGACGACTTCAACGTGCTGGTGAATTTCTGGTGGCGCGATACGCCGCGCTGGATGGGGCAGCCGCAGGACGCACTCAACCATGCGATCTTGGCGGTGCGTGACTTGCCCGATGCCGAAAAGGATTTGTGGCGACAGCTGTTCGCGTATTACGTGTTTGAGAACGGACCGGAGGTCACCGACCATATCCCGCCGGATGCGCGCAGCGTGCTGAATCCGCTGACCGCGGAGAACGCAGGGCGGCTCCGGGCGTTCCTGCTGCGGTCGCTGAGCCGATGAAGGTCCGAGGCATATGAAGATCGAGGGCGACCGGCCTATCCGCATCGTGATTGCCGGCGGCGGCACCGCAGGCTGGATGGCGGCTGCCGCCATTGCGCGGACCATGGGTCGCGCGGCCGAGGTGACGCTGGTCGAATCCGACATGATCGGCACCGTTGGCGTTGGCGAAAGCACCATTCCGCCGCTCGTCACCTACAACCGCCTGCTCGGCATCAACGAAGCCGATTTCATGCGCGAGACGCGCGCGACCTTCAAGCTGGGTATCCAGTTCGACAACTGGCTGCGCGAGGGCGAGGGCTATTTCCATTCCTTCGGCCTCACCGGCAAGGATCACTGGGCCGCGGGGTTCCAGCACTTCTGGCTGGAAGGGCGCGAGCGCGGCCATTCCGAGCCCTACGATGACTATTGTTTGGAACTTATGGCCGCCCACGCGGGCAAGTTCGCGCATCTGCCCGACGACCGCATGAACTACGCCTATCAGCTCGACAGCGCACGGTACGCCGCGTTTCTCCGGAGAATGGCGGAAGCGGACGGGACGCACCGGCGCGAAGGGCGGATCGCGCAAGTGGAGCTCGATTCCGAAAACGGCGACATCCACGCGCTTTTGATGGAAGGTGGCGAGCGTGTGGAGGGCGACCTGTTCCTCGATTGCACCGGGTTTCGCGCCCTGCTGATCGAGGGGGCGCTACACGCGGGCTACGACGACTGGTCGCATTACCTGCCTTGCGATGCGGCGATCGCGGTGCAGACTCGCTCGGTTCGCCCCCCGCCGCCCTTCACGCGGGCGATCGCGCACGATTCAGGGTGGCAATGGCGCATTCCGTTGCAGCATCGCGGCGGCAACGGCATCGTCTATTGCAGCCGGTATCTGGAGCGGGACGCGGCGCTCGACCGGCTGCTATCGACGGTCGAGGGCGAGGTCCTGAACGAGCCCAACATGTTGCGCTTCCTCACCGGCGCGCGGCGGCGGCAATGGTATCGCAACTGCGTGGCGATCGGACTTTCCGCCGGGTTCATGGAGCCACTGGAATCGACCAGCATCCATCTGATCCAGCGCGCGGTGCTGCGGCTCATCCGGATGCTGCCCGCGCGCGAGGTGAGCGAGCGCGACATCGCCGAATTCAACGATCAGCAGATGACGGATATGGTGCAGATCCGCGATTTCCTGATCCTGCATTACAAGGCGACCGAGCGCACCGACAGCGCCTTCTGGCGCTATTGCCGGGCGATGGACGTGCCCGACAGCCTGGTGCAGCGCATCGGCCTGTTTCGCGAGACGGGCCGCGTTTTCCGCAAGAACGAGGAACTGTTCGCCGAGAACAGCTGGGTGCAGGTGATGATGGGGCAGGGCATCGTGCCGCAGAACCATCACCCCATCGCGGGCAAGCTGACCGACGACGAAGTCGATCGCCTGTTGCAGACCCTTCGCACCGGGGTTTCGAAAACGGTCGCCTCGCTGCCTTCGCACGACAGTTACGTCAGGCGCTATTGCGGCGCGCAGGATTCCGCGCCGGGCTCACATGCAGATGCGCTTGGCGGATGACGGTGTAGACGGCTAGAGGCTGCGGCACTGGAATTAAGGATTGAATTATGGCCCGGCGGCGGGACGCGGTTACCATCAAGCATGTCGCGGCGGATGCGGGTGTCTCGCTCCAGACGGTCAGCCGCGTCATCAACAAGGAACCCAGCGTCCGGCCTGTCACCGCGCAAAAGGTTCAGGCGTCCATCGACCGGCTGGGCTACGTGCCCTCGATCGCGGCGCAACGCATGCGCGGCCACCGGTCCTACATTATCCTGGCGCTGAACGACCGCGAACGTACCATTTCCGACTGGCAGGAGCGGCAGGGTGCCGACTGGGTCGACCAGATGCTGCTCGGCGGAATGCTGAAATGCGCCGAACACGGCTATCGGCTGATGTTCGAACTGGTCGACACGCACAGCGACCATGTGGAGCGAGAGCTCGACGCGGCACTCGCGGCTTTGCAACCCGACGGCGTAATCCTGACACCGCCGCACTCGGACAATCCGCTTATCCTGCGCCTGCTGGAGGACGGCAAGATTCCGTTTGCCCGGATCGGATCGGCCGATACCGAGACGGGTATCACGCTGACCATGGATGACACCGGGTCCGCGAGGATGGCGACGGAGCATCTCATCGAACTGGGCCATCGCCGGATCGGGTTGATCGCGGGGCCGCCGGAGTACGGCCTCAGCGCGTGGCGTATCGACGGCTGGCGACAGGCCATGACCGCTGCCGGATTGCCCACCGAAGGTCTGCTGGAAGCCGGTGATTTCGGGTTCGAGACCGGTGTCGTCGCGGCTCGCAAATTGCTGGAGGGGGCTCAGCCGCCGAGCGCGATCGTGGCCAGCAGCGACAAGATGACGCTGGCGACCCTGGAAACCGCGCGAGCGATGGGCCTCGAGGTACCCAAAGACTTGTCGCTCATCAGTTTCGACAACACTCCGATCGCGCGCTTTACCCACCCGCCTCTCACCGCGATAGACCAGCCGGTTGCCAAGACCGTCGCGCGCGCCGTGGAACTGATCATCGCGGCACAGGGTCGGAAGGATTTGCCGGAGATGCCGGTCGTGATCCCTGGATCGCTCGTCCAGCGCGATTCCACCACGCGAGCGCCAGCGACCAGCCCGAATGGCAGCTGATCCGACAAGGGCAGCCGAACCGGCCCAATCGCTGCGTTTCCTGTTGCTTTACGCGCTCGCCTGGGCTGGCGGGGCAGTGGCCTACGTTCCCTTCCTCACCCTGTTCCTGCCCGTTCGCGTGGCCGAGATCTCGGGCTCCGCGGCGGTCCAATGGCTGGGTTACATGGCATTCGGCGGAGCGGTCGCCGCCAGCATCGGGGGTGTGGCGTTCGGCTGGCTAAGCGACCTGTATGGGAAGCGGTGGGGTTGGATCCGCGCTGGGGTGGTAGTCAATGTCGTCCTCTTGCTTGTCATGGCCCGGATCGAAACCCTGTGGCTACTGATGGCGACATTGCTGATATGGCAATTGGGCCTCAACATGATGCTATCTCCACTCGCCGCGCTGGCCGGCGATTGCGTGCCCGACCATCAGAAAGGGCTGTTGGGCGGGCTCCTTGCCTTCGCCCCGGCTGCCGGCGCGGCTGCGGGCGCCCTCGCGACTTTCATCGGCATCATTCCGCGCGGTGGCATGCCGCTGCAGGATCAGATGTCGATCGTCGCAGTGATGATCGTGGCTTGCGTCGGACCGCTTCTCCTTTTCGGCAAGCCGCGTCCCGTTCCCGTGTCGACCGGAGGCTCAACCGAACGAACCCGCGAACCGCGCCGTCTCGATCGCGCCATCGTGCGGATGTGGCTTGCGCGCCTCGCGGTCCAGATCGCGGAAGCGACGTTGTTCGCCTATCTGCTGTATTATTTCCAGTCGCTCGACCCGTCCTTCCGGGCGGTCGATATCGCGCGGATCACCAGCGCCGTACTCATCCTTTCCATACCCCTGTCGCTGTTTGCGGGACGATGGGCCGACCAGAGCGGTCGAGCGATCCGGCCGCTGCGCCTCAGTGCAGGTATCGGTGCGGCCAGCCTGGCGCTGATGGCGGTGTCGGACAGCATCGCCACCGCGCTTTCCGGATATATCCTGTTCGGCGTGGCGGCAGCTGTGTTCCTCGCGCTCCACAGCAGTCAGACCCTGCGGGTTCTGCCCAGTCCGACCCGGCGCGGGCGCGATATCGGACTCTTCAATTTGGCCAATACAGTCCCCTCGCTGATCATGCCGTGGCTGACGATCGCGATCGTCCCCGCCTATGGTTTCGCGCCGCTGCTCTGGCTGCTCGCGCTTCTCGCAGGGCTCGCGACATTCCTGATGATGAGCATCGAAGCCCTTCCTAAATCCGCTTGAACTTTGCGGCGGCGCGTGCAACTTCGTGAATGATAACGTTCACTGCAAGAGGCGGGAGAGGCCATGCGAACGATCGGTAAGGCATTGGGCGGGGCAGCCCTGCTGTTGCTCGCCACCACTGGATGCACCCAGCTAACCCCTGTATCCAGCGCTTCCCAGGAAGCGATGGGCGGGGCTGGGGCGAACGCGGAACTATGGCCCGCCGCCCACAGTCCGCAAGCGATCACCAGTCCAGAGACCGAAGCGAAGATCGACCGCATCCTGCGCGCGATGACCGTGCGGCAGAAGGTCGGACAGGTGATCCAGGCCGATATCAGTACCATCAAACCGGCTGATCTGGCGGACTATCCCCTCGGCTCGATCCTCGCCGGCGGAAACAGCGGCCCGTATGAAAACGAACGCTCCAGCGCCGCCGACTGGGATCGTTTGGTGAGAGAATTCCGCGCCGCCTCCATGGCACCGCGCGCCGACGGCGTGGCCGTTCCGATCCTGTTCGGGGTCGATGCCGTGCACGGGCACAACAATATCCCCAACGCGACCCTGTTTCCTCACAATGTCGGCCTGGGGGCGGCGCACGATCCGGAGATGATCCGCCGCATAGGCGCGGCGACGGCGGCGGAGATTGCCGGCAGCGGAATCGAATGGACCTTCGCTCCGACCCTCGCGGTTCCGCAGGACCTGCGCTGGGGCCGTGCTTACGAAGGCTACTCATCCGATCCCGCGCTCGTCGCCTCCTATGCGAGGGCCATGGTGCTGGGTTTGCAGGGCGAACTGCGCGAAGGGCAGGAGCTGGCCCGTGACCGTGTCGCCGCGACGGCCAAGCATTTCTTGGCCGATGGGGGTACGCAGGGAGGGCGCGACCAGGGCGATGCAAAGATTTCGGAAGCGGAGCTGATTGCGACCCATGCGCAGGGCTATCCCGCCGCGATCGATGCTGGGGCATTGACCGTCATGGCCAGTTTCTCGAGCTGGAACGGGGTAAAGAACCACGGCAACCGGTCGCTGCTGACGGACGTGCTGAAGGGCCGCATGGGCTTCCAAGGCCTGGTTGTCGGCGACTGGAATGGGCACGGCCAAGTGGACGGCTGCACCGTGACCGACTGTCCGAAGGCGCTGGAAGCCGGGCTGGACCTGTTCATGGCGCCCGACAGCTGGAAGGGTCTGTTCGACACCACCCTGCGCGAGGTGCAGGCGGGCGAAATTCCGACGGAGCGGCTCGACGACGCGGTTCGTCGTATCCTGCGCGTGAAGGCGAAACTTGGGCTGCTCGACAATCCGCCAGCGCAGCGGCGCGACTATTCCGCTATTGGTGCGCCCGACCATCTCGCACTGGCGCGCGAGGCAGTGGCGAAATCCCTCGTTCTCCTGAAAAACAATGGATCGGTTCTGCCGATCAAGCCCGGTGCGCGGGTACTGGTCGCGGGGCCGGGCGCGGATGACATGGCGGCGCAGGCTGGCGGCTGGACGATCAGCTGGCAGGGGACCGACGTCACGCATGCCGACTTCACCAATGGCCAGACCATCTGGGAAGGCATTAGCGCGGCCGTGAAGCAGGCAGGGGGCACCGCGAAACTGTCCGCCGACGGCAGCTTCGAGCAGGCCCCCGATGTCGCGATCGTCGTGCTCGGCGAAGCACCCTATGCGGAATTCCAGGGCGACGTTCCGACCCTCGATTATCAGCCCGGAAAGGCTGGCGATCTCGCCCTGCTCAAGAGGCTGAAGGACGCGGGAATACCTGTCGTCTCGGTCTTCCTGTCCGGTCGCCCGATGTTCACCAGCCCGGAAATCAACGCTTCGGATGCGTTCGTGGCGGCGTGGCTCCCCGGGTCGCAGGGCGCGGGTGTCGCGGACGTGCTGGTGGCGCGCGCGGACGGCACGGCGGCACGCGACTTCACCGGTCGGCTGTCCTTTCCTTGGCCCGCCGACGCTCGTTCGCCGATCGACAAGCCGCTATTCGCCATGGGGTACGGGCTCGATTACGCTGCGAAGAACAGCCTTCCCCAACTTTCGGAAGACCCCGGAATGGACGTGGCCGCCGCGCTGAACGTCGCCAATTTCTTCGCAGCAGGCCGAGCACAGGATCCATGGAGCATGACCCTGACCGATGCCGGTGGCGCGCGCGCGGTGGGGCCGGGTACGACCACCAGTGCCCGCAATAGCTTGGTCGCCAGCCCAGTCGATTTCGCGGCGCAGGAAGATGCGAAGGCGATCGTATGGTCGGGCGAGGGGGCAGTCAGTATCGACGGGCCCGCGGCGGATCTGTCGCGACAGCTCAACAACGCGTTCGCGGTGCGGATCGACGGAAGGATCGACAAGCGGGGGCCCGGGCGCGTGCTGGTGGCGCTGGGTAACCGTAATTTCGACGTTACCGACCTGCTGGCACGCATGCCGATTGGCCAGCCGATGACGTTGAAGATCCCGCTGCGCTGCTTCGCCGATGCCGGTGCTGATCTTTCGCAGGTCGGCAATGCGCTGCGGATCACCGCGGACAGCGGATTCGCCATGACCCTGGCGGGGGCGAAGGTCGAAGCGGTGGGTGAAGACCTCGCCTGTCCGGTGGCGGTACCATGAGCGCCGCAGCGTGCAGCGAAACCGTGCCTCCTTTGCGCAGGGCCGCGTTGTCTCTCGCATCGATATTGCTGGTGGCGGGTTGCACGACTGTGCAGCAACGCGCCGACGCTGAGGCTTCGGCTGCGGATATTCTGTTCGTCGACCAGTTCGACGGCCCCGCGCTCGATCCGAGCAAGTGGAACGTCGAGGGGCCGGAGTTCTGGGTGAACAACGAACAGCAGGCCTATGTCGATGCGCCCGATACGATCCAGCTTCTGCCGGCTGGCGCGATATCCGGAGCCGAGGACGGGGTGCTGGTCCTGAAGCCGCAGTTCCGCAAGGGGTTTCGCACGCCGTCGGGCCGCACGGCGGATTTCGTGTCGGGCCGCATCAATACCCGGGACAAGTTCGACTTCACCTACGGGACGGCATCAGCGCGGATAAAGATGCCGGACGCGGCGGGGGTTTGGCCGGCCTTCTGGTTGCTGGGATATGGCGATTGGCCCGCCTCGGGCGAGACCGACATCATGGAATATGTCGGCGAGAAGGACTGGGTCGGCGTGGCAATGCACGGACCTGGCTATTCCGGCGAAACGCCGCTGGTGAACAAATACTACTTTCCCGACGACACCGACGTGACGGACTGGCATGTCTATTCGGTCGAACGGTCGCCCGACCAGCTGCTGTTCAAGATCGATGGCAGGCCGATCTACCGCGTGACGCGCCCGATGGTCGAACATTACGGCAAATGGGTCTACGACCGGCCCGAATATATCATCCTGAACTTCGCGCTCGGCGGGGCCTACCCCTCCAAGATCAACGGCATCGAGCGGCCCTATAACGGGCTGCCGGTGGAGACGGTCGAGCGGATCAAGAATGGCGACATAGCGATGTATGTCGATTGGGTGCGCGTGACTGGAGAGGCAGCCGACGCCGAGTGAGGGCAGTGGGGCGTTGCCGGTCGAGCCGCCGGCGCGGGGCTACGCCGTGCGCTTGTCCGCCGGCAAACCCGCAACTTCGCCAAGCACCCGCTCGGCATGTTCGGGGCGGCAGATGAGCAGGTCCGGCAGGTAAGTATCGCGCTGGTTGTAGACCAGCGGGCTGCCGTCGATACGCGAACAGTGCAGACCGTGCGCCAGCGCCACGGCGACCGGCGCGCAGCTGTCCCATTCGAACTGACCGCCCGAATGGAGGTAAATGTCCGCCTCCCCGCGAATGATGGCCATCGCCTTCGCTCCCGCGCTGCCCATCGGTACCAGTTCCGCGCTCAGGCGTTCGGCCACCGCCGTCGCTTCGGCGGCAGGTCGGGTCCGGCTGACGACCATACGCAGGCGCTCGGGTGCAGATGGAACCACCGCCGGTTGATCGCTGCGCAGCACCGCGTCGCAACCCGGCAGCGCGACCGCGCCGACGCTTGCTACACCGTTGATGGAAAGGCCGACATGCACCGCCCAGTCGGCGCGCTTCTCACCGTATTCGCGCGTGCCGTCCACCGGATCGACGATCCACACACGTTCGATATCCAGCCGTTCGGGCGTATCCTTGCTTTCTTCGGATAGCAGTCCGTCGTCGGGCCGCTGCTGCCGCAAAGCATGGACCAGGAACTGGTTCGCGGTCTGGTCGCCCGCCTTGCCCAGCGCCTTGCCTTCGAACATCCCGCTTTCGCGCACCGTCAGGAGAATGCGACCCGCCTCGCGCGCGAGATGGGCGGCCAGTTCGGCATCGGTCATCGCAGTCCGGTTCCCTCTTGGAGCGTCGCCTGGCGATCGGCAGGGGGTGCCTCTTCGACCGGTTTCTGGAACCCCCAATTGACCCCGGCCCAGGCTCGCTCGTGCAGATAGTAGAGCACCATCTTGGTCAGCACCTCGGTCCCTGCGATGGCCCCTGCGGCACGTGCGCTGCCGGTGAAGATGAACCCCAGGATGAAGGTGTCGAGACTGCCGAGCAACCGCCAGCTGATCGCCTTGACCAGTGAGCGGGAATGGGCTTCCCTACCTTTGAAAAGAAACATGTCGCCCCCTGTGATCGGCCGCTATTTTAGCGGCATGAGCCGCTGCACGATGTAGTCTGCGGCTTCTTCAGCCGACATCTCGACCGTGTTTACCGTGATATCGGGGGTCTGTGGCTCCTCATACGAACTGTCTATGCCGGTGAAATTCTTCAACGTCCCGCTCCGGGCCTTTTTGTACAGGCCCTTCTCGTCGCGCGCCTCGGCCACTTCCAGTGGCGTGTCGACGAAGATTTCGACGAACTCGCCATCGGGCAGCATGTCGCGCACCATCTCGCGCTCCGCACGGAACGGGCTGATGAAGGCGGTCAGGACGATCAACCCGGCATCGGCCATCAGCTTCGACACCTCGCCGATCCGCCGGATGTTCTCGATCCGGTCCGCCTCGGTGAAACCGAGGTCCTTGTTCAGCCCGTGGCGGATATTGTCGCCGTCGAGCAGGAAGGTGTGCCGGTTCATCAACGCGAGCTTCTTCTCGACCTCGTTGGCGATGGTCGACTTGCCCGAGCCCGAAAGACCGGTGAACCAGAGGACCTTGGGCGTCTGGTTCTTCAGGCTGGCGCGCTCGCGCCGGGTAACGTCGGTCGGCTGCCAGTGCACGTTCTGCGCGCGGCGAAGGCTGAAATTGATCATGCCCGCCGCGACTGTCGCATTGGTGATCTTGTCGATCAGGATGAAGCCGCCGAGCGCCGGATTGTCCTGATAAGGCTCGAACACGATCGACCGGTCGGTATGCATCTCCGCCACGCCGATCGCATTGAGAGACAGCGTCTTGGCGGCCAGTTGCGCCATCGTGTTGACGTTGATCTCGTATTTCGGCTCCTGCACCGTGGCCGAGACGGTCTGTGTGCCGAGCTTCAGCCAATAGGCGCGCCCGACATGCAAATCCTCGTCCGACAGCCAGACGAAAGTGGATTCGAACTGGTCGGCGGTCTGGGGCGGATCGTCCGCATCCGCGATCACGTCGCCGCGCGAACAGTCGATCTCGTCGGCGAAGGTGATGGTGGTCGATTCCCCCGCCATCGCTCCGTCACGGTCTTCCGAGCTGTCGGCATCGGGCATCGCCACCACGCGCGCGACCGTGGTGGTCTTGCCCGACGGAAGCACGCGTACCCTGTCGCCCGGCGCGACGGTGCCGGAGGCGACGAGGCCGGCGAAACCGCGGAAGTCGAGATTGGGTCGGTTTACCCATTGAACCGGCATGCGGAATGGCTTCGCCCCTTCCACCTCGGAACTGACCTCCACCGCTTCGAGATGCTCGATCAGGCTCGGGCCATCATACCAGGGGGTGTTGTCCGATGGTGCGGTAGTGATGTTGTCGCCGCGGAAACCGGAGATCGGGATTGCGGTAAAATTCTCGATCCCGATGCCTTGCGCGAATTCGGCGTAATCGGCGCGGATCTGTTCGAAGGTTTCCTGCGAATAGTCGACCAGGTCCATCTTGTTGACCGCCAGCACGATGTGGCGAATGCCCAGCAGGTGGCAAAGATAGCTGTGGCGCCGGGTCTGGACCAGCACGCCCTTGCGCGCATCGATCAGGATCACCGCCAGGTCCGCGGTCGACGCACCGGTAACCATGTTGCGCGTGTACTGTTCGTGTCCCGGGCAGTCGGCGACGATGAACTTGCGGTTCTCCGTATTGAAGAACCGATAGGCGACGTCGATCGTGATACCCTGTTCGCGCTCGGCGGCGAGGCCGTCGACCAGCAGGGCGAAGTCGATTTCCTGTCCCTGCGTACCGACCCGCTTGCTGTCGTCCTCCAACGCGGCGAGCTGATCCTCGAAGATCATCTTCGAATCGTAGAGCAGGCGACCGATCAGGGTCGACTTGCCGTCGTCCACGCTGCCGCAGGTGATGAAGCGCAGCATGGTCTTGTGCTGGTGTCGCTCGAGGTAGGAATCGATGTCCTCCGCGATCAGCGCGTCGGTCCGGTAGATCGGCTCGCTCATGTCAGAAATAACCCTGCTGCTTCTTCACTTCCATGCCGGCACCGCCTGCATCCTTGTCGATCGCGCGGCCCTGTCGCTCGCTGGTGGTGGTCAGCAGGGTTTCCTGAATGACTTCGGACAGCGTGGCGGCGGTGCTTTCGACAGCACCGGTCAGGGGATAGCATCCGAGCGTGCGGAAGCGGACCGAACGCATCACGGGCTCCTCGCCATCGTTTAGCGGGAAGCGATCGTCGTCCACCATCAGCAGCATGCCGTCGCGCTCCACCGTGGGACGCTCCGCCGCGAAATAGAGCGGCACGATCTCTATCCCTTCGAGCTGGATGTATTGCCACACGTCCAGCTCGGTCCAGTTGCTGATCGGGAAGACGCGGATGCTCTCCCCCTTGTTCTTGCGCGCGTTGTAGAGGTTCCACAATTCGGGGCGCTGGCTTTTGGGGTCCCAGCCGTGGCTGGCTGTACGGAAGGAAAAGATGCGCTCCTTCGCGCGGCTCTTCTCTTCATCGCGCCGCGCGCCGCCGAAGGCCGCATCGAAGCCATGCATGCTCAGCGCCTGCTTCAGCCCTTCGGTCTTCCACATGTCCGTATGCAGCGAACCGTGGTCGAACGGGTTGATCCCCCGCTCCTTCGCTTCCGGGTTCTGGTGCACCAGCAATTCCATCCCGGTCTTTTCGGCCATCCGGTCGCGCAATTCGTACATCGCCTGGAACTTCCAGGTCGTGTCGACATGCAGCAGCGGGAACGGCGGCGGGGCGGGGTAGAAGGCCTTGCGCGCGAGATGCAGCATCACCGCGCTGTCCTTGCCCACGGAATACAGCATCACCGGCCGTTCCGCCTCGGCGGCGACTTCGCGGATGATATGGATCGCCTCAGCTTCGAGGCGTTCGAGATGCGTGAGCGGCCGGATCGCGGTCATGGCCGCGGAAAACTTGCGTCGGGCATGGGCCGGTTCGGTACACATACGTACCTCGACCGTCACCAGCAAACGAGTATCAGTCCCGAAAGCGCACATTTGCCGCGCGCCGGGTTAACCGCCCACGCGAATGCAAATTAGCGCGACGCGGTTCGGACCGTATGAAAATCGCCCCGGTCGAGCGAGGCCAGGGCCTGAAGCGCCAGCTTGCGCGAATCGACCCATTCGCCATCCGCGGTTTCCAGATCATACCGCTCGGCTCGCGCAGCGCGGGTGAACAGGTCGCGAGCACGGTCGGTATCCCCGGCACGGGCATAGGCGATGCCGAGGTTGATGAGCCGCGCGGCGCTATCTTCCATCCCGTCGTCGGTGCGTTCCATCTTTCTGATAGCGGTGGCGTTCCGGTTCGCGGACAGTTCGTCATACGCGACTTCGATACGGTCGGATCCGCTGCCGGCCGCCTGTGCCAGCAGCATCGTAGCTACAACAGAAGTGATCATCATCTTTCTCCCATGCTTTATCGAAAGCGAAAATGACTCTCCTGACCCGCAACTGCAACAAAAACGTCATGATGTCATAAATACGTCATTGATGGCGCCTGGGCTCGGCTTTGGTTTCCAGCAACTTGGCGGGGGCGTTCCGAATATCGGGGTCGTAACGGCCATCCCGCTGAAACTCGGGCGTGTCACGAATGTCATGTTTTTGCCGGAAAAATCTTCGGCGGTGTGGTCCATTCGGAAAATAAACTGTCACAAGCCGCGCCTAGTTCACGGAGATGCGGCGCGAGCGCTGCGCCTGTCGAGTCCTTCGACCAATTGAGGGGAATCCAACCGTGAAGCATATCAAACGCACTATCGTGCTCGGCTGCGGCCTCGCTGTCCTGACCGCGTGCGGGGCCGACGAAGTCGCCTCGCCCGGCACCTCCGGCAATGTCGACATCGACATTACCACGCCCGCACCGCCGCCGCCGCCGCCGCCGCCCACCAGCACGCTGGTGACACCGGCAGGTGCCTGCCCGACGCTGACCAACGATGGCAGCGTGGTCCTGGCCAATACCGGCACGATCACCGGCCCGACCGGCGAATATCGCAAGTGCGAGCTGCCGAGCCGTATCGGGAAGAGCGTAACGCTGCCCAAGATCAACGGCCTGCTCTACGTGATCCCCGGCCGCGTCGATGTTGGTTGCGACGGCGGATTCAGCGCTCCGACCGCGACTGCGCCCTACACCTCGACCACGATCGGCTGCACCCAGGCGCCGCTTACGGCCGACACCAACGTCACTCTGACGATCGATCCGGGCGTGGTCCTTTACGCCAGCAGCGGCCAGGCGTGGATCGCCGTCAACCGCGGCAACAAGATCAACGCCGTGGGCACCGCGACCCAGCCGATCGTCTTCACCAGCCAGGACAACGTGGCCGGTCTCAACATCGATTCCTCGATCGGCCAGTGGGGCGGTGTGGTGCTGCTCGGTCGCGGTCGAATCACCGACTGTACGCAAGGTTCGGTGGCTTCGAATACCTGCGAGCGCGGCACCGAGGGTGCGGTCAACCCGGCCCTCTTCGGCGGCAACGACGATACCTACAACGCCGGCACCATGAGCTACTTCCAGATCCGCTATTCGGGCTTCGTCCTGTCGGCGGATAAGGAACTGCAGTCGCTGACCCCGTCGGGTATCGGCTCGGGCACGCAGCTCGACCACTTCCAGTCGCACAACAGCTCCGACGATGGCACCGAGTTCTTCGGCGGCGTCGTCAACATGAAGTACTATGTGGCCACCGGTGCCGACGACGACAGCCTCGACGTCGACACGGGCGCACGCGCCAACCTGCAATACGTGCTGCTGTGGCAGCGCCCCGGCCAGGGCGACGCGCTGATGGAAATCGACTCCAACGGGCTCGAAGGCGACACGCCGCGCACCGATCTCAGGGTCTCGAACTTCCTCGCCTACCAACCGCAGACGAGTGCCAATAACGAAGGCGCGGACAAGGCGAGCGTGCTGTTCCGCGGCAATGCGGACGTGACGCTTTACAACGGTGCGATCATCACGCCGAACAACGAGTGCATCCGGCTGACGTCGAACACCAGTGCGGCGAACCGGGCGACTCTGACTGCGCGTTCCGTGGTCCTGCAATGCTCGGGCACCGGTGACGCCAAGTTCATCGGCGATGGCAGCGGTGCTGCGCCGTACACCGCAGCGCAGGTGGCAGCGGCATTCGGTTCGGGTTCGAACAACAACAATTCGGACTTCACCAACTCGCTGACAGGGTTCGTGAACGGCGCGACCGAAAACGGCGTGACTACCACCGATCCCGCCGCCCTCAACACCACGCTCAGCGGGTCGAGCTTCTTCTCCGCCACGCCGACTCCGTACCGGATTGGTGTCGCCTGGGCCGAGAACAACAGCTGGTACACCGGCTGGACCTGCAGCTCGTCCTACGCGAATTTCGGGACGAGCTCGAGCGCCTGCACCTCGCTGCCCACCACCTGAGGCAGCCGCCACTGACCCCGGGGGCGGCCGCCAGCGTGGCTGCCCCCGGTTTTCGTATCGAATGAGGGGAAACCAGATGTCCACCACATCGCGGGTCGCGGGCGTGCTGCTGCTGACCACTGCCTTGACGTGTCCGGCTCTTGCGCACGCGCAGACCGATCCGGCCACCACCAGCTCCGCCCCGCAGGCGGACATTCCGACCGATCAGGGCGACCAGCCCGAGCCTGTCCCGCAGGACGAGGAAGTCGAGGTTTCCGTACCCGGTCAGAGTAACGTTATCGTCGTGACCGGTCGCCGCGACCGCAACGTCATGCGCTCGTCGGACCAGGTGGTCTCGATCCTTTCCAGTGCGGATATCGCGCGAACCGGCGAGGGCGACATCGCGGGCGCGCTCAGCCGCGTGACCGGCCTCAGCGTTGTCGGCAGCGGCTTCGTCTACGTCCGTGGCCTGGGCGATCGGTATTCGCTGGCCCTGCTCAACGGTTCGCCCCTGCCGAGCCCCGAGCCGCTCAAGCGCGTCGTCCCGCTCGATCTGTTCCCCACCGGGATCGTCGCGTCCTCCCTCGTGCAGAAGAGCTATTCGGCGAACTTTCCGGGAGAATTCGGCGGCGGCGTCATCAACCTGACGACCAAGGCTACACCCGACGAACCCTTCCTCACCATCGGCGGCGGCATATCGGGCGACACCTACACGACCGGCAATCTCGGCTATACCTATTACGGTAGCGACAGCGACTGGACCGGGTACGACAACGGCAACCGCAAGGTTCCGCCGGGCTTGCAGGACTATTTCGACCAAGGGCTGCTGTTCGGCACCGATCCGGTCGATTCCACCGCCATCGCGCGCCAGCTGATCACCTTCAAGAATACCGTCGTTCAGAAGATGAACGATACCCCGGTCAACGTCTCCGCCAGCCTGTCGGCGGGCAAGACTTTCCCGGTCGGGGCGATGGACCTCGGTGTGATCGCGGCTGCGGGATACAGCAATTCCTTCCTTACCCGTACGATCCGGCAGCAGCGTTCCTCGAGCGCGAACCTCGCCTCGATCGAAAGCGATTTCCTGAACGTCACGACCGATCAGAAGACGACGGTCAACGGCCTGCTCGGCTTCGGTCTGGAATTCGGCGACAGCCGCGTTCGCTGGACCAATCTCTATATTCACGACACCATCAAGAAGGCGGGCCTATCCCTCGGCCAGCGACCGGCCCAGCGCGGCGACACCGATTTCCTGCGCCAGCGCACGGCATGGTACGAGCGTCAGCTGATCGACACCCAGCTGGTCGGCGAATTCCGCCTCTCGGAGATTTTCGGCCTCGAGGTTCGCGGCGGCTACGCTAACACGCAGCGCGAAGCGCCGGACGAGATCACCTTCGAATACGACCGTTCGAATGCCGAGGCCGATCCGTTCGGGCAGTATTTCGTTAACCGGTTGAACAACGGAAATGGCGGCGATGGCGAGATCGCCTTCTCCGACCTCAACGAGGATCTATATTCCGGCGGCCTCGACCTAACCTACAACCTCGCGCCGAGCGTCACCATCACGGCGGGCGGTGCTTATTCCGATACGAAGCGCCGCAGCTCGCGCCGCAATTTCCTGCTCCTCGCGCCCAACACCTTCCTTGGCGATGCGAACGTCATCAGCGGTATCGGGCTGCTGCGGCCCGATCTGCTGGTCGCGACACTGACAGATCCCGCCTTCGTCGATGCGAATAACGGGAACGGGCTGGAACTGATCGAGACCGATCCGGGGACGCCCGTCTTCGATGCGGAGCTGGAAATCGCGGCCGGTTACCTGAAGGGCAACTTCCTGTTCGGCGATACGATCTCGCTCGACGCCGGCGTGCGCTACGAAGACGCGACGCAGACCACCACACCGGTCGAGACCTTCGTTTCGGTTCCGCCTTCGATCCCGCCGACGCAGCTCGATCGCAGTTATTGGTTGCCGGCCGCGACGTTGACCTTCGACCTAGACGGCGGCAAGCAAATCCGTCTCAATGCGTCGAAGACGATCGCCCGTCCGCAATTCCGCGAACTGATCGCGCAGCCCTACTACGATCCGGAATCGAACCAGCCCTATCTCGGCAACCCGCTGCTGGTGGACAGCCAGCTCTACAATGCCGAGGCACGGTTCGAATGGTATTACGCGCCGGAGCAGCGATTGTCGGTGTCCGGTTTCTACAAGCGGATCGAGAACCCGATCGAGGCCTATGTCAGCTTCTTCGGCGGGGATTTCGTCGTCTCTTACGCCAATGCACCCAGTGCCGACCTGTACGGGGCCGAGCTGGAGCTGGTGAAGTATTTCGACCTCAGCGAGATGGGCGGAATGCTCTCGACCCGGCGTGCGGTGGTGATCGGCAACTACACCTATACGCAGTCGAACATCTCGGTTGAGGCCGGAGATACGACCGCGATTTACGGTGCTGCGTCGAGCAATGCGACGGACTATTTCCGCGACGGCTCGCCGCTGACGGGCCAGTCCGATCACATCGTGAACTTCCAGCTCGGGCTAGAGGACGAGGACCGGCTGTCTCAGCAGACGATCCTGTTGTCCTATGCCAGCAACCGCGTGGTTGCGCGCGGGCTGAACGGCAGCACGCCCCAGCCCGACGTGATCGAGAAGCCGGGCCTGCAAGTCGATTTCGTATGGCGCGAAGGCTTCAGCGTGTTCGGCACCGAGCTGGAGGCGAAATTCGAGGCACGCAACATCTTCGGCACGGACCACGAAGAGTTCCAGAAGTCCGATGATGCACGGATAGAGTACAACTCTTGGGACGTGGGCACACGGCTTGCGTTGTCCCTGTCGGCCAAGTTCTGAAACCGGCGCATCGACCGGCGCCGGAGTGGGTTCTTTCCCCGCTCAGGCCCGGTCGATCGCGACGCCTGGCTAGCTGGCGTCGAAGACGTACCCGACCGAACGGATGGTGCGCAGCGGATCGCCCGCACCGGCTGCCTTAAGCGCCTTACGCAGCCGCCCGATCCAGACATCAACGGTGCGTTCGTCCAGCGGCTGTTCCTGCTTGCCCAGCCCCTCTATCAGCTCGCGCCGGGTCAGTACCCGGTCGGCGTTCTCGGCGAAGAAGCGCAGCAGGCGGAACTCGTTGGGCCGCAGCGCCAGTCGCGTGTCGTTCCAGCGGGCCATCATCGCGACCCGGTCGATGGTTAGCGGCCCGAGCTCCACGATCTCGTTGCCCGAGCGATGGGGCCGCGCCGATTGCAGGGCAAGGATTCGGTCCAGCACCCCGTTTCGGTCGAGCGGCCCGACCACGTAGTCGTCGGCCCCCGCAGCCAACGCCCTGCGCCGGTCGTTCTCGTCGTCCTGTTCCAGCACCATGGTGACGTGCGCGTCGCGCAGGCGCCGGTCGGCGCGGACCCGGCGGCACAGCTCCAGGCCGGACATGGTCGGCAGGACCCAGTCGATGAAGGCGAAGACGGGACCGTCGGCGAGCTGGCGCGGACCATCCCCGTCGAGCGGGGCGAAATGGAACCGCGCATCGTCGCTCTCGAAATCGTTCGCGACGGAGGCCAGCGGCCCGGTAACGAAGATATTGACGGTACGCATCATCCGGCCCCTCTGACGGCGATGGCGTATCGCCGCCCGGTGACAGGACCGTGACAAAATCCGCTGCCTGAAGTGTTCGCGCCTGGCTGCACGGCGACAAGTTCGCTTGCACATATAACGATATCTTTATATGTGCCGTTGAATGCGGATCGAGGCCATCATGCGCGCGCTGGGCGATCTTACCCGATTGCGGACCATGCGACTGCTCGGCACGATGGAACTCGCGGTGGGCGAGCTGGCGCAGGTGCTGGGGCAGAGCCAGCCGCGCGTTTCGCGCCATGTGGCGATCCTGTGCGACAGCGGCCTGGCCGAAAGGCGGCGCGAGGGCAGTTGGGTGTTCCTGCGTGCGCGGCTTGCCGATAGCGGGGATTTCCCGCTCGGTTCCGCCGTGGCCCGCCTGCTCGCGACCGCCGAGCGCGAGGACGAGGCCTTTGCCGTGCAATGCGAAGAGGATCGCCGGCAACTGGCCGCGATCCGCGCCGCGCGCGAGGATGCGGCGCAGACCTGGTTCGAAAGCTACGCCAAAGAGTGGGACGAGCTTCGCCGCCGGCACAGCGACGACGCGACGGTCGAGGCCGCGCTGGCCGACGCGCTCGCCGACGCACCGCTGGGCGAAGTGCTGGATATCGGTACCGGTACGGGCCGCATGGCCGAAATCTTCGCGCCCGAGGCAGAGCGGATGGTCGCGCTTGACAAGAGCCTCGAGATGCTGCGCGTCGCGCGCGCGAAGCTGCAGCATCTGCCCGCCGAAAGCGTCGAGCTGGTGCAGGGCGACTTCGCCGCACTGCCCTTTGCCGCGCGCAGTTTCGATACCGTCCTGCTGCATCAGGTGCTGCATTTCGCGCAGGAGCCGGAGGTCGCGCTGGCGGAAGCGGCGCGGGTTTTGCGCCCCGGCGGGCGGATCGCGATCGTCGATTTCGCCGCGCACGGTCAGGAGGACTTGCGCGAGCGGTTCCAGCACGCCCGGCTCGGCTTCACCGACCGCGTCGTGCGCGAGATGCTGAAGCAGGCCGGGTTCCAGCCCGCCGAACCGATGGCGCTGGAAGACGGCGCGCTGGTGGTGAAGATCTGGCTCGGCACCCGCCGGGGCGGGCCGGTCGCCGCGCCGCATGACAGGAAGGTAGCCACACGATGACCGCCCGCGCGCCAGCTCCGCTCGATCCCGTGCACGAAACCGATACGGCGCATGGCGATCCGCTGTTCTCCGGGCTGCCCGGCGATATCGAGGTGTCGTTCGAGTTCTTCCCGCCCAAGACCGAGAAAATGGCGCAGACCTTGTGGGAAAGCGTCGAGACGCTGGCACCCCTCGGCCCGCGCTTCGTCTCGGTCACCTACGGCGCGGGCGGTTCCACGCGCGAGCGCACGCACGAGCAGGTCGTGCGCCTCAACCGCGAGACCGGCATTCCCGCCGCCGCGCATCTCACCTGCGTGGAGGCGACGCGCGAGGAGGTGGACGAGGTCGCGCGCCATTACTGGGAAAGCGGCATCCGCCACATCGTGGCGCTGCGCGGCGATCCGCCCGACGGGGGAAGCAGATATACTCCCCATCCGGGTGGCTATGCCAATGCGGCGGAGCTGATCGCGGGCCTGAAGGAAGTCGCCCCGTTCGAGATTTCGGTCGGTGCCTATCCCGAGGTTCACCCGGACTCCGCCGACGAGCAGGCCGATCTCGACAATCTGAAGCGCAAGTTCGATGCGGGGGCGACGCGCGCGATCACGCAGTTCTTCTTCGAACCCGACTGCTTCTTCCGCTTCCGCGACCGTGCCGCCGCGGCGGGTATCGACGGGGAAATCGTGCCCGGCATCATGCCAGTGATGAGCTTCGCCGCGGTCGAGCGCATGGCCGGGCTGTGCGGTACCGCGATCCCCGGCTGGATGGCGGGCCTGTTCGACGGGCTGGACGAGCGTCCCGCTGCGCGCCAGCTGGTGTCCGCCACCATCGCCGCCGAACTGTGCCGCCGCCTGTATGCAGGGGGCGAGCGGCAATTCCATTTCTACACCCTCAACCGTGCCGAGCTGAGCTACGCGATCTGCCACATGCTCGGCCTGCGTCCGAAGGAAGCGGCATGACCACCGTTCGCGAGACCCTGCTGGCCGAAGCGGCCAAGGCGATCCTGA
This sequence comes from Erythrobacter sp. 3-20A1M, assembly GCF_018636735.1. Lineage (NCBI taxonomy): Bacteria > Pseudomonadati > Pseudomonadota > Alphaproteobacteria > Sphingomonadales > Erythrobacteraceae > Erythrobacter > Erythrobacter sp. 3-20A1M. The sequence goes on from NZ_CP045200.1 coordinate 1,953,655, forward strand.
TCAAGGACGGGCCATACGGCACCGCGATCCAGCGCGCGAAGCTGGGCGAGGAGGGGTATCGCGGCACCTACGACCTGAACCGCGACCAGAAGGGCAACAACGACCTCGTCAATCTGACGCAAGGTCAGCTGATCGCCGACATCTGTCGCAGCTACGTCGATGCCGGGGCGCGGGTGCTGGCGACCAACACCTTCAACGCGAACCGCATCAGCCAGGCCGATTACGGGGCGGAGCATCTGGTCGGCGACATCAACCGCGCCGCCGCGCGGATCATCCGCGAGGTGTGCGACGAGGCAACGGCGAAGGACGGCCTGCCGCGCTTCGTCGCGGGCGCGGTCGGCCCGACCAACAAGACCCTGTCGCTGAGCCCCGATGTCGAGGACCCCGGTTTTCGCGAAGTCGATTTCGACACGATGAAGTCGGTCTATCGCGAGCAGGCCGAGGCGCTGATCGAGGGCGGGGCGGACACGATCCTGATCGAGACCGTGTTCGACACGCTGAACTGCAAGGCGGCGATCATGGCGGTGAAGGAACTGGCGCGCGACCTGGGGCAGGACGTGCCGATGATGATCTCGCTGACCCTGACCGACCTGTCGGGGCGCAACCTGTCGGGCCATACGGTGGAGGCGTTCTGGAACGTCGTGCGCCATGCCGACCCCGTAACCATGGGGCTCAATTGCAGCTTCGGCGCGGACCAGTTGCGCCCCCATGTCCAGCTGCTCAGCCAGATCGCCGATACGCTCCTGATGGCCTATCCGAACGCGGGCCTGCCAAACGAGCTGGGCGAATACGACGAGGAGCCGGAGACCACCGCCGCGCTGGTGCGCCAGTGGGCGGAAAACGGGCGCGCCAACATTCTTGGCGGGTGCTGCGGCAATACGCCCGAACACATCGCCGCGATCGCGAAAGCGGTCGAGGGTCTGGCGCCGCGTCAGGTCCCGGAGCGGCAGGACCGCATGCGCCTCGCCGGCCTTGAACCCTTCACGATCGCCGCCTGACTTGCTGGATAGAATGACCGACCAATCCGCCTCCTCGCGCTTCGTCAATATCGGCGAGCGTACCAATGTGACCGGCTCGGCCCGGTTCAAGAAACTGATCATGGCGGACGACTATGCGACCGCGGTGGAGGTCGCGCGCGACCAGGTCGAGAACGGCGCGCAGGTGATCGACGTCAACATGGACGAGGGGCTGCTCGACGCGAAACACGCGATGACCACCTTCCTGAAGCTGATCGCGGCGGAACCCGACATCGCGCGCGTGCCGGTGATGATCGACAGCTCGAAATGGGAAGTGATCGAGGCGGGGCTCAAATGCGTGAGCGGCAAGCCGATCGTCAATTCGATCAGCATGAAGGAAGGCGAGGAGCCTTTCCTGCAACACGCGCGCAAATGCCTGGACTACGGCGCCGCGGTGGTCGTGATGGCCTTCGACGAGACGGGCCAGGCCGATACGAAGGACCGGAAGGTCGAAATCTGCAAGCGGGCCTACGAGCTGCTGACGGGTATCGGCTTCCCCGCTGAGGACATCATCTTCGATCCGAATATCTTCGCGGTGGCGACGGGGATCGAGGAACACGACCGCTACGGCCTCGATTTCCTGGAAGCGGTGGAAGAGATCAAGGCCGCCTGCCCGCATGCCAAGACCAGTGGCGGCCTTTCCAACCTGTCCTTCAGTTTCCGCGGCAACGAGACCGTGCGCCGCGCGATGCATTCGGTGTTTCTCTATCACGCGATCCCCGCCGGGCTCGACATGGCGATCGTCAATGCGGGCCAGCTCGACGTGTACGACCAGATCGACCCGAAATTGCGCGAAGCCTGCGAGGACGTGATCCTGATGCGCCGCCCGGACGCGACCGAGCGGCTGATCGCGCTGGCCGAAAGCTACAAGGGCAAGGATCCGCGCGCCGAGAAGGAAGCGCAGGAATGGCGCGGCTGGCCGGTCGAGCGGCGGCTGGAGCATGCGCTGGTCAAGGGCATCGACGCGCATGTCGTCGACGATACCGAGGAAGCGCGCCAGGCCCTGGCCGACAGCGGCGGACGCCCGATCGAAGTCATCGAGGGCCCGCTGATGGACGGCATGAACGTCGTCGGCGACCTGTTCGGCAGCGGCAAGATGTTCCTGCCCCAGGTGGTGAAATCCGCGCGCGTGATGAAGAAGGCGGTCGCCCATCTGATCCCCTTCATCGAAGCGGAGAAGGACAAGCTCGCGCCCGAAGAGCGCAAGGCCAAGGGCAAGATCGTGATGGCGACCGTGAAGGGCGACGTCCACGATATCGGCAAGAACATCGTCGGCGTGGTCTTGCAGTGCAACGGCTACGACGTGATCGACCTCGGCGTCATGGTGCCGTGGGCGACCATCCTGGAGGCGGCGAACGAGAACCAGGCCGACATGATCGGCCTGTCGGGTCTCATCACCCCTTCGCTGGACGAAATGGTGACCGTTGCCGAAGAGATGAAGACGGCGGAGATGTCGATGCCGCTGCTGATCGGCGGCGCGACCACCAGCAAGGTTCACACCGCGCTGCGCATCGACCCGGCGTACGATGGCCCCGTGATCCACGTGCTCGACGCCAGCCGCGCCGTCGGCGTCGCCAGCCGCCTGCTGAGCGATACCCAGCGCGACGGCTTCGTGTCCGACACGGCGGGCGAATATGCCAAGGTCCGCGACGCGCGCGAGGGCAAGGGGCAGTCCGAACTCCTGACCCTGGATCAGGCGCGCGAGAACGCGGCGACGATCAATCTGGCGTACAAGCCCGCGGCCCCGAAGCAGCCGGGCCTGCATGTCTATGACGACTGGTCGCTGGCCGAGCTCGTCGATTACATCGACTGGACCCCGTTCTTCCGCGCGTGGGAGCTGCACGGCAACTACCCCGCGATCCTGGAAGACGAGGTGGTGGGCGAGGCAGCAAGCAGCCTGTTTAAGGACGCGCAGGCGATGCTGGAACGGATCGTGGAGGAAAAATGGCTGACCGCGCGCGGCGTCGCGGGACTGTGGCCATGCCACCGCGATGGCGACGACGTGGTGATCCACCATCGCCACACGCAGGACCGGGTCAGCGCCGATGGCGGGACCTACGGCAACCAGCCGGTTCCCGATCTCGACCGCACGAACGAGGAAAGCGCGCGCGTCCCCTTCCTGCGCCAGCAGGTGAAGAAAAGCCGCGGGCGGGCCGATTTCTGCCTCGCCGACTTCATCGACCCGGCGGGCGACTGGATCGGCGGCTTCTCGGTCGCGATCCACGGGATCGAGGGGCCTTCGCAGCGCTTCCTGGCGGACAAGGACGATTACTCCGATATCCTGCTCAAGGCGCTGGCCGATCGCTTTGCCGAGGCTTTCGCCGAACGGCTGCACCAGCATGTGCGGACCGATCTGTGGGGCTATGCGCCGGGCGAGCAGCTGACCAATGCCGCGCTGATCAAGGAGGAATATCGGGGCATCCGCCCCGCGCCGGGCTATCCCGCCTGTCCCGATCACTCGCTCAAGCCGATCCTGTTCGACCTGCTCGATGCGCCGGAGAATACCGGTCTGACGCTGACCGAGAACTTCGCCATGCTGCCGACCGCGGCCGTCAGCGGGTTCTATTTCGGGCACCCGGAGTCGCAGTATTTCGGTGTCGCCCGCATCGGCCGCGACCAGCTGGAGGACTATGCCGCGCGGCGCGGGGTCGATATGGCGACGGCCGAACGATGGCTGCGGCCCAACCTCGACTGAGCGCGCTACCGGCGCATCGCCTGCCATGGCTCGGTGGGATCGGGCTGCTCGTACTTTACCTCGTCTTGTGGGCGATCGTCCCGGTCGATTTCGACCTGCTGCGCGCGCTGTGGTTCCTGCCCGGGATCGGCGTGCTCGGCGCGATCATCGCCAACACCTCGGGCACGGGCGGCGGCGTCGTCTTTGTCCCGGTCTTCAATGCCTTGCGCGACCAGGGGGTCATGGGGCTCGACCCGCTCCAGATCGTCGGCGTCTCGATGGGCATCCAGAGTTTCGGCATGACCATGGGGGCGCTGCGCTGGACCGACCGGTTGCTGCATCAGCCAGCCATCGCGCCGCAGGCTGTCGAAGCGGCGGTAAGGCCGCGCGATTACGCCACCGTGGTCGTCGCGACTCTCGCGTTTTCGCTGCCGACCATGCTGCTGGTCCAGCGCGCCGTGGCATTCGACCCGCATGTCGTTCTGATGGCGTACAAGGCGTTCTCGATCGCGCTCGGCCTGGCGCTGATCGCCAGCACCTGGACGGTCAACCGCGTCCGGGCGGAGCAGGGTCGGCTGCTGCCTGTCGATCTCGCGGTGGTGATGATGCTGGCGATACCGGGCGGGGCGCTGACCGCGCTTTTCTCCGTCGGTGTGGGAGAACTCGTCGCGCTCTATCTCTTTATCCGCCATTACCCCGTCCTGCTGTGCACCGGGGCGGCGTGCGTCATCTCCTCGGTCAGCGTGATCGCGGGCAGCCTCTGGCATATCGAGGCGGGCACCATGCAGTGGGAGGTCGTGTTGCTGGCCGGGCCGGGCGCGGCGCTGGGCGGCTTTCTCGCGCGTCCGATCGCGATAAAGCTCGGCGCGAAGCGGCTCAAGACGCTCGACGGGACCTGGATCGTCTTGTCCGCCTGCTATCTCCTGTGGCTCAACATGCGTTGAGCCGCCGCGCCGGATTGACCGGACCGGCGGAATCGCGCAAGTGCCGGGCCACGTCGCCGGGAAGCGATTCCCGGCCGTGCCAGCGGGAGAGTTCGTGCAGGAAACTGCACGGCGCCGAAGGAGCAACCGCCCCGGAATCTCTCAGGCAAGCGGACCGCGGCACGGCAGACACTCTGGAAAGCGTCCGCTATGCCTGTCGGCGTGTCGGGCCACCGAAGGGGGAAGCGCGGGCGAGAATCCGCGCGATGCTCTCAGGTTTCCTGACAGAGGGGGCAGGTGCAGGCGCTTCATCCCGGAGCCGCCGCGCTGCCGTGTCGGGGACCCGCTGAATGAGCGACGATAACAACACCGAAACGCTGCCGCTGGACGCCTGGCATCGCCGACAGGGCGCGCGCATGGTGCCCTTCGCCGGATACCAGATGCCGATCCAGTATCAGGGGATCGTGGCCGAACACGAATGGACCCGCCAGCACGCGGGGCTGTTCGACGTCAGCCATATGGGCCAGCTGATGGTCACCGGCGAAAATGCCGCGTCCGCGCTGGAAGCGGTGTTGCCGGGCGATATCACCAGCCTGAAGCCGGGCCGCGTCCGCTACTCCCTGCTGATGGCGGAAGATGGCGGCGTGCTGGACGATCTGATGGTCACCAACGCCACGCCGTGGATTCCGGCGGAAGAAGACGAGGATGGCAACGTCGTGGTCGAGGGCCGATGGGGCGATCCCGCCTATTACGTCGTCGTCAACGGCGCGATGAAGTGGGACGACATCGCCTATCTGCGCGAACACCTGCCCGACGATGTCACGCTAACCCACCTGGAAGACCAGGCGTTGATCGCGCTGCAAGGCCCCGCGGCCACCAACGCGCTGGGCCGGGCGATGCGCGGCGTGCCCGAAGAGCTCACCTTCATGCAGTCGATGACTTACGATTTCGGCGAACTGCCGCTGCGCATCTCGCGCTGCGGCTATACCGGCGAGGACGGGTTCGAGATTTCGGTGCCCGCCGAGCAGGCGGAAATTCTCGCCAATCGTCTTTGCGCGGAGATCGAGGTACGGCCCGCCGGGCTCGGCGCGCGGGACTCGCTGCGGCTGGAAGCGGGTCTTCCGCTCTACGGCCACGACCTGACGGCGGAGATCGACCCGGTCAGCGCCAATCTGACGTTCGCGCTGTCTAAGAAACGCCGCGAGAGCGGTGGCTGGATGGGCCACGCGCCGGTGATGAAGGCGCTCGACGGTGGTTCGGCACGCTTCCGCGTGGGCCTCACGCTCGACGGGCGCTTGCCCGCGCGCGAGGGCGCACCGATCTTCGCCGGCGACGACCAGATCGGCGTCGTCACCAGCGGCGGCTTCTCGCCCACGCTCGGCCACCCGATCGCGATGGGCTATGTCGATGCTGCCCATGCCGATGAGGGGACAGGGCTGGAGGTCGAGGTGCGGAACAAGCGCCTGCCCGCGCGCGTCACCTCAATGCCTTTCGTCCCCCACAACTATTACCGAGGGAGCTGATTTCGATGGCCCGTTATTTCACCGACGAACACGAATGGATCGACGTCGATGGCGACACCGCCACGGTCGGCATCACCGATTATGCGCAAAGTCAGCTCGGCGACATCGTGTTCGTCGAACTGCCCGACAGCGGCGCGGAACTGACCAAGGGCAAGGACGCCGCGGTGGTCGAGAGCGTCAAGGCGGCGAGCGACGTCTACGCCCCGATCAGCGGCGAAGTGACCGAGGCGAACGGTGCGCTCGACGATGACCCCTCGCTGGTCAATTCGAGCCCCGAGGAAGCGGGCTGGTTCTTCAAGCTTTCGATCGCCGACAAGGGCGAGCTCGACGGTCTGATGGACGAGACCGCCTACAAGAGCTTCTGCGACGGGCTGTGATCCCTGCCTCCCTCGCCGCGTGCGGGTGGGGCCGGGGGTTGCCCCCCGGTTGCCCCCCCGTTGCGACTAGGGTCTGCTGGGCAGACCTTGGTCTCACTGCTCCTCCCGCCAGCGGGAGGGGATAAGGAGAACGAATGCGCTACCTTCCCCTGACCGATAGCGACCGCGCCGCGATGCTGGCAAAATGCGGCGCGGAGACCATCGACGATCTGTTCGCCGACGTGCCCGAGGCGGCGCGGCTGTCCGGCCCGATCGAAGGCCTTCCGATGCATGCGGGCGAGATGGCGGTCGAGCGCCACATGCGCGCGCTTTCGAAGAAGAATCTCGCGGCGGCCGATGCGCCGTTCTTTATCGGGGCGGGAGCCTATCGCCACCATGTGCCCGCTACGGTCGACCACATCATCCAGCGCGGCGAGTTCCTGACCGCCTACACGCCCTATCAGCCCGAGATCGCACAGGGCACGCTGCAGATGCTGTTCGAGTTCCAGAGCCAGGTCGCGCGCCTGTATGGTTGCGCGGTGGCCAATGCGTCGATGTACGATGGCTCGACCGCGTGCTGGGAAGCGGTGGCGATGGCGGCGCGGATCACGAAGAAGAAGCGCGTGGTGCTCTCGGGCGCGCTCCATCCGCATTACGCCGAGGTCGTGCGGACCATGGCGAAGTTCACCGATGACGAGATCGCCGGTGCCGCCCCGGCGCTCCAGGCGCAGCCCGACAATGCCGGGCTGATCGCGCGGATCGACGATCGGACGAGCTGCGTCGTGGTCCAATATCCCGATATCCTCGGGCGCATTCCCGATCTCGCCGAGATCGCCGAGGCTGCGCATGCGAAGGGCGCGCTACTGATCGCGGTCAATACCGAGCCGGTGGCTCTCGGAGCGATCAAATCGCCGGGCGAGCTGGGCGCGGACATCGTGGTCGGCGAGGGGCAGGCGCTGGGCGTCGGCCTGCAATTCGGCGGGCCGTATCTCGGCCTGTTCGCGGTGCGCGACAGCAAGCACGTTCGCCAGATGCCCGGTCGCCTGTGCGGCGAGACGGTCGATGCCGAGGGCAAGCGCGGCTACGTGCTGACGCTCTCCACCCGCGAGCAGCATATCCGGCGCGAGAAGGCGACGAGCAATATCTGCACCAATAGCGGCCTGTGTGCGCTCGCCTTCTCCATCCACATGACGCTGCTGGGCGAGCGGGGCCTGCGGCAGCTAGCGGCGGAGAACCACCGGCTGGCCTGTAAGGTGGCCGACCGGCTGGCGCAGGTACCGGGGGTGACGATCCTGAACGATACCTTCTTCAACGAGTTCACGATCCTGCTCGACCCCGGATCGGGGTCCGGGGCAGGCACGGACGCACGCGCCGTCGTGCGCTCGCTCGCGGACAAGGGCGTGCTCGCGGGCGTGTCGCTCGGGCGGCTCTTCCCGTCGCACGACGAGTTGAAGGGCGGGCTGGTGATCGCGCTGACCGAGACGACCAGCGAGGAGGACATCGAGACCCTCGCCACCGCGCTGGCGGAGGAACTGGCATGAGCAATCCCAACGCATCCGGCTGGAAACCACAGAGCCCCGCGCAGCATGAGGGCGCGCATGACGGCCCGCCGACCGTGACCGGCAACCGCGCACTGATGCTGGAAGAACCACTGATCTTCGAGATCGGCACGACAGAGACGACCGGCGTCGATCTGCCCGAAGAGAGCGGCGAGGTCTCCTCGCGCCTCGGCGGTTTCGCGCGCTCCGAAACCATCAGCCTGCCGGGCCTGTCGGAGCCCGAGGCGGTGCGCCACTACACCCGCCTTAGTCGCCAGAACTACGCCATCGACCTCGGGCTTTTCCCGCTCGGATCCTGCACGATGAAGCACAATCCGCGGCTGAACGAGAAGGTCGCGCGCATGCCGGGCTTCGCCGACGTGCATCCGCTCCAGCCTGTCTCGACCGTACCCGGCGCGCTGGAGGTCATCAACGAGCTCGCACACTGGCTGATCAAGCTGACCGGCATGGAAGGTGTCGCGATGAGCCCCAAGGCGGGCGCGCATGGCGAGCTGTGCGGCATATTGTGCATCCGCGCCGCCCTCGAAGCGCGCGGCGATGCGCGCAAGGTCGTGCTGGTGCCCGAAAGCGCGCACGGCACCAACCCCGCCACCGCTGCCTTTGCGGGCTACGAGGTGGAGGACATTCCCGCGACCGAGGACGGCCGGGTCGATCTTGACAAGCTGAAAGCGCGCCTGGGGCCGGATGTGGCGGCGGTGATGATCACCAACCCCAACACCTGCGGCCTGTTCGAGCGGCACATGAAGGCGATGTCGGACGCGGTGCACGCGGCGGGCGGCTTCGTCTATTGCGACGGGGCGAACTTCAACGCGATCGTGGGTAAGGTGCGTCCCGGCGACCTTGGCGTCGATGCGATGCATATCAACCTGCACAAGACCTTCTCCACCCCGCATGGCGGCGGCGGTCCCGGTTCGGGCCCGGTGGTGCTGTCGAAAGCGTTGTGCCCCTACGGTCCGCTGCCCTTCACCGCGAGGACTGAAGACGGGGTGGTTCATCTGGTCGAGGAGGAGAATGCGGAGGAATTCGACCACCGCGACGCCTTTGGCCGGATGACCGCGTTCCACGGGCAGATGGGGATGTTCACTCGCGCGCTGACCTACATGCTCAGCCACGGCGCGGACGGGCTGGCGCAGGTTGCGGAAGACGCGGTGCTGAATGCGAACTACGTGCTGCGCAGCGTCGAGGACGTGCTCGACGCGCCCTTCGGCGGCAGCGGGCCGTGCATGCACGAGGCGCTGCTGAGCGATAAGACGCTGGCCGAGGACATCTCCACGCTCGACCTCGCCAAGGCGCTGATCGACGAGGGTTTCCACCCGATGACGATGTATTTCCCGCTGGTAGTGCACGGCGCGATGCTGATCGAGCCGACCGAGACCGAAAGCAAGGCCGGCCTCGATCAGTTCATCGCCGCGCTGCGCAGCGTCGCCGAGCGGGCGAAGGCGGGCGACGAAAGCCTGAAAGCCGCGCCCTACTACGCACCGCGCCGCCGGCTCGACGAAACGCAGGCGGCGCGCAAGCCGGTGCTGGCTTGGCAGGGCGAGATCGCGCCGGGCGGTCGTCCGGTGCCGAGCGAGGTCGGCGGGCAGTAGCGAGGCCAGCCTTGCGGATCATCTTCAGCCGCAAGGGGTTCGACAGCGGATCGGGCGGCGGATCGTCGCCGATCGTCGACGGCGTGCCGGTCTCGCTGCCGATTCCCGACAGCAAGGGCATCGCGAGGGCGACCTACGGCGACCTGGGGCTGGGTGACCATGCCGCGAGGGCGAGCAGGGGCGCGTATGGCGCGGATTCGCTCTGCCATCACGATCCGCTGTTCACCGGCGATGGCCGCTGCCTGTTCGGGCAAGTCGGCGCGGCACAGACGCACCTTGCCAATCAGGGCGTCGGCGTGGGCGATACTTTCCTGTTCTTCGGCCTGTTCGTGGGCGACGACGGCGAACGCCATCACCGCATCTTCGGCTACCTCCGGGTCACGGCGGTGCATCGGCTGGCAGACGGCATCCCCGAGCATCTGGAGGATAGCAGCCACCCGCATGTCCTCGGCATGCACGGCAGCAACGACGCGATCTACGAAGGCGAGGGGAGACAGGCGCGCTTCGCCAGCGAGGCGCTACGCCTCACCGTGCCCGGCGGTCCGCTGACGCTGTGGAAGAGGCCAGCGTGGCTGAAGCCCGGCGGGCTGAGCTATCACGACCGGCGCGATCGCTGGTTGCGCGGCGGTCGCCTGCGCAGCGTCGCACGCGGTCAGGAATTCGTCGCGGATGTGAGACGCCGCAAGACCCCGCGCGAATGGCTGGAGCGGATTCTCGAAGAATTCTGATCCTCCCCATTTGCGCTGGCGCGAAAACAAGGAGGATTGCCGGTTACTTGTACGTCTTGATGATCGCCGAGAAATCGAGGCCGTCATTGCCCGCGCCCGAGAAATCCTCGTACAGGCTCGCCGCGCGTGCGCCGAGCGGCACGCCCGCATCGACCTCTTCCGCCGCCGCCATCGCGAGGCGCAGGTCCTTCAGCATCAGCGCGGTGGCGAAGCCGCCCTGGTAGTCCTTGTCGGCGGGGCTCTCGACGCCCACGCCCGGCAGCGGGGTGTAGGCGTTGAGCGACCAGCAATAGCCCGACGACTGCGATGAAATCTCGTAGAATTTCTGCGGATCGAGCCCCAGCTTCTGCGCCATCTGCATCGCTTCGGCGACGCCTATCATGGAGATCGCGAGCAGCATATTGTTGCAGATCTTCGCGGTCTGGCCCGCACCCGCGTCGCCCGCATGGATCACCGCCTTGCCCATGCCTTCAAGGATCGGTTTGGCCGCCGCGAACGCCTCTTCGGTGCCGCCGACCATGAAAGTCAGCGTGCCGCCGTCCGCCGCCGCGATCCCGCCGCTGACCGGCGCATCGACCATCTTGTAGCCCTTGGCGGTAGCCGTTTCGGTCACTTCCTTGGCGGTGGCGACGTCGATGGTCGAGCAGTCGAGCAGCGCCGCGCCTTCGGGCGCGTGGCCGATCACGGCGTCGGAATAGACCGATTTCACGATCCCGCCATTGGGGAGCATCGAGACCACCGCATCGACGCCCTGCACGGCTTCTTTCGCATCGGTAAAGGTCTCGCAGCCATTGCTCTTGGCCTTGGCGAGCGCGTCTTCCGACAGGTCGAACGCGCGCACTTCGTGGCCGTTCTTGACCAGGTTCGCGGCCATTCCGCCGCCCATGTTGCCGAGGCCGATAAAGGCGATTTTCATGTCACTCTCCAGATTACTTAATTAGCAGCCATATTCCGAAGACTAGGCAAAGCGGACCCGTCACTGCGAGCGCGATCAATTCCGCCCAAGACCGAAACGCCACTGCACCGCGCATGAATTTTCCGCGACCGAAGGATACTTGGTGTCGGCGCGAGAAGTTACCTTTGCTGTCTCGGTAATCGCGAAATTCTATCCAAGCCAAAAAACTGCCGATCGCTCCCACAACGATCAGAACAACCGGTGCTGTTACCGCCCCTTCCACTGCCCGTCGCGCTTCTCGATGAAGGCCTTCATGCCCTCGACCTTGTCCTCGGTTGCGGTGAGGATCTGGAACAGGCGGCGTTCGTGGAGCACGCCCTGGCCGAGGAAGGTCTCGTAGGCGGCGTTGACCATTTCCTTGTTCACCATCGCGGCCATCGGCGGCATCCCGGCGATGGTCGCGGCGGTGGTGCGCGCTTCGTCCATCAGCGTGTCATGCGGCACGACGCGCGCGACGAGGCCACTGCGCTCGGCTTCCTCGGCGTCCATCATCCGGCCGGTCAGACACATTTCCATCGCTTTGGCCTTGCCGACCGCGCGGGTGAGCCGCTGCGATCCGCCCAGCCCGGCGCGACGCCAAGCTTGATCTCGGGCTGGCCGAACTTGGCCTTGTCGCTGGCGATGATGAAGTCCGCCATCATCGCAAGCTCGCACCCGCCACCCAGCGCGAAGCCGTTGACCGCCGCGATCCACGGCTTGCGGACGGCCTCGACGATGTGGCTGGTCCACTTGGCGAAGAAATCCTGCAGATAGAAATCCGCCGCGTCCTTCTCGCTCATTTCCTTGATGTCCGCGCCCGCGGCGAAGGCCTTGTCGCCCGACCCGGTCAGGATGGCGCACAGCTGGCTGTCGTCGTTCTGGTAGACGGTGAAGGCCTCGATCAGCTCGTCGAGCACCACGCTGGAAAGCGCATTGAGCGCCTGCGGGCGGTTGAGCGTGATGGTGGTGACGGCACCGTCGGTTTCACTGGTGATGGTTTCGTAGGCCATTCAGGGCTCCTCAAATTCGTCACCCTGAACTTGTTTCAGGGTCCAGTCTTCGATCCGGACCGTCTGCCCGAGAGGCGGGCTGGATGCTGAAACGAGTTCAGCATGACGGCCTTACCGAGGATCAGCTCAGCGGCGTCCATTCCTCGTCCGCCGGGAGCGGGGCGAAGATCGCGTCGATCATCGCCTCGTCAACGCCTTCGGGCGTGGGCGGGTCCCATTTGGGATCGCCGGTCTTGTCGACGATCACCGCGCGCACCCCTTCGGCGAAATCGGGGCGGGTGAGGACGCGGCTGCCGATGCGGTATTCCATCCGCATCTCGTCGGCGAAATCATCCAGCTTCGCGCTCTCGACCAGCTCGCGCAGCGCGACCTTGCAGGTCTGCGGGCTCTTGGTGCCCAGCGTATCGCGCTCCTTCGCCGCCCACTCGCTGCCGTTGTTTTCGGCCTCGGCCTCCAGGCTGGCGAGGATATCCTCGTAGGTGTCGGAGGCGAAATGCTTGGCGATCTTGTCCGCATTGTCGGCGATGCGCGCCGGGGGCGGGGTGCCCACGGGTTCGGAGAGGATGCCGCCAATGCGATCGGGGTTGTCGATGATCCGCGCCTTCACCTCGGCCAGCTTGTCCGATGGCAGATAATGCGTCGCGAGGCCGGTCCACAGGCATTCGGACCCGTCCAGTCGCGCGCCGGTGAGGGCCAGGAACTGGCCCAGCCGCCCGCCGAGGCGCGACAGATACCAGCCACCGCCGACATCGGGGAACAGACCGATGCCGCTTTCCGGCATGGCGAAGCGCGTGTTCTCCGTCGCGACGCGAAACTTGCACGGCTGCGAGATGCCCACGCCGCCGCCCATCGTGACACCGTCCATGAAGGCGACGATCGGCTTCGCGTAGGTGAACATCTGGTGGTTCAGGCGGTATTCGTGGAGGAAGAATTCGCGCCCAGCCTTGCCGCCATCGTTTAGCGCCGACTGGCGCAGCAGGTTGATGTCGCCCCCGGCGCAGAAGCCGCGCCCCTCGGCATGGTCGAGGATGACCGCCTCGATTGCATCGTCCTCCGCCCACGCCGCCAACGCCTCGCTCATGGCGAGACACATGTCGAGCGTCAGCGCATGCAGCGCCTTGGGCCGGTTGAGCGAGATATGGCCGACCCGGCCATGTGTGTGGATATTGATATCGTCTGTCATAGGTCTTTCGTTCACTGGCGCAGCAGGTCGCGGCCCACGATCATGCGCATTACCTGGTTGGTGCCTTCCAGGATCGAATGCACGCGCAGGTCGCGCCAGAATCGCTCGATCGGGTAATCCTTGAGATAGCCGTAGCCGCCGAACAGTTGCAGTGCGTCGTTCACCACCTTGCTGCCATTGTCGGTCGCCAGCCGCTTCGCCATCGCGGAAAAGCGCGATTTGTCCGGCGCCCCGTCGGTCACCTTCGCCGCGGCGAGATAGAGCAGCGCGCGCGCCGCCTCAAGGTCGGTCGCCATGTCGGCGAGCATGAACTGGGTGTTCTGGAAGTCGGCGATCGGCGTGTCGAACTGCTGCCGGTCCTTGGTGTAGGCGACCGCCTCGTCCAGGCAGCGCTGCGCCCCGCCGAGGCTGCAGGCACCGATATTCAGCCGCCCGCCGTCGAGCCCCATCATGGCGAAGCGGAAACCCTCGCCCTCGTCGCCTACGCGGTTCTCCACCGGCACGCGCGCATCCTCGAAGATGACCTGCGCTGTCGGGCTGGCGTTCCAGCCGAGCTTCTTCTCGGGCTCGCCGAAACTGACGCCCGGCGTGTCCTTGTCGATCACGAGGCAGGTGATGCCCTTGGTCTTGTGCTCGCCCGTGCGGACCATCGTTACATAGACGTCGTTGACGCCGCCGCCGGAGATGAACTGCTTCGTGCCGTTCAGCACGTAGTGGTCGCCATCGCGCTTCGCCGTGGTCTTCAGCCCCGCCGCGTCGGAGCCACTGCCCGGTTCGGTCAGGCAGTAGCTGGCGATCTTCTCCATCCCGACGAGATCGGGCAGGTACTTCGCCTTCACCGCATCCCCGCCGAAGCAGTCGATCATCCAGCTCGCCATGTTGTGGATCGAGATGAACGCACTCGTCGTGGGGCAGCCATAGGCCATCGCCTCCATGATCAGCGCCGCTTCCAGCCGGCCGAGGCCGATGCCGCCCGATTCTTCCGAAACGTAGATCGCTCCGAAGCCGAGCTCGGCGCTCCGCTTGATCACGTCGCGCGGAAAATGATGGGTCTGGTCCCACTCGCCCGCATGCGGGGTGATGTTGTCGGCGGTGAAGCGCTGCGCCATGTCCTGGATCGCGCGCTGGTCGTCTGTAAGCTGAAATTGTCCGGTCATGGCATGGGCCCTAGCACCCCTTTTCGAGTCCTGACCACCTCTTCGCCGCTCGGCGACCGGAATTGCCGATTGACCCCCGATGCGCTCCAAACGAATGTGAGCGGATGGGCGGCGACGGCACCGAATTGATCCTGGTTTACAACGCCGATGGCGGCGTGTTCGACAGGCTGTTCGACGCGGCGCACAAGATCGTCTCCCCGTCTACCTATCCCTGTTCGCTATGCGCGCTCACCTACGGTCCGGTCGCGATGCGGCGGCGGTGGAAAGACTATCTGGACAGTCTCCCCCTCACGGTGCGCTTCCTCCATCGCGACGAGCTGGCCGGGCGGAGCGACCTACCCGAAGCGGAGTTGCCCGCGATCTTCCTCCAGGAAGCCTGCAACCGACCAGGATTGCTAATCGCGGCCACGGAACTGGCGGCGTGCGAAGGGCTGGACGATCTTACCACGCTTCTCGACCGCAGACTGGGCGAATGCGCCGCAGCCGGGCGCGATCAGCCGCAATAGATGCGGGTGATTGTCATGTCCGCGTCGTACATCACGTTCACGCGGCCCTGTCGGAAATCCATCGTGAACACCGCACCCGGCGGGCCCCAGCGCAGGCTGTCGGCACCGGTGCGGCCGAGGATTTGCGTGCCGGTTTCCTGGCTGGCACGCTCTCCCAACTTGGTCTGGACGCCGTCCGCATTGCACGACCCCTCGGGCAGGGCAGGCAGGCGGTCGGGCTCGCCAGCTGTGGGCGCGGTCGCACAACCGGCCGCAAGGGGGGCGAGCGCCAGTGCGAGAACGGCCATCCTCATGTCGCGCACCGGGTTCGCGGCATCGGCTTGTGATCGGCCGGTGCCTGTGCATCGCTGGGCGACAGGGTCTTGCCGTCGGCGCTCAGGTCGAGCCGCTGTGTCGTGGTCCATTGTTCGCCTTCTCCAGCCATGGCGAGGACTACGATGATCCCGTCCTTGCCGCCCGGTTTCACCGCCTTCACCGTACCTTGCGATTCGTAATAGGTGATCGTCCGCGGTCCGACTTCCATGCGCAGGTCGGATGCCGGATTGCAATTCCCCCCGCTGTAATCCCACACCCCACGGTATTTCTGCGGAATGGTGTCCACCTGTGCCACCATCGATGGTCCGGCCCCGGCACCCGTGCCGCCATCGGGTTCGACCGGAATCGCGGTGGCGGTGGTCGCCACGTCTTCGCTCGGCGGATCGGCATCGACCTGGCAGGCCGCCACGGCCAAACCTAGCGCGACGATAACAGCGGTGGTGCGCTTACGCATTCTACTCTCTCCCAGTTTGGAGACGGCGTGCCGGGCCGATCGTTCCGCCGCCTCCAGCTACTCTTGCGTTGGCGGAAGGTGGAGAACCCGCGCCCGGAACAGGGCGGAAAGCACCTTGGTGTCGTTGCGATCGTACCACCGCGGGGCGGGCAGCCCCTTCTCCCAAGCGATCATTTCGGTCAGCGTTCCCTGCGCCGACGGGGTGTCGTAGCGCGCGGCCTCCGCCGCGATCGGATCGGCGTAAGCGATGTCGGGTGAAACGATGGTCCAGCCATCCGATCGGAGCGCGGCGATCAGATCGGGGAGGAACAGCGCTGCCAGATCGGTTTCGTGCATCAGCATTACATGGACCGGCGACCGTCCGATGGCCCGCCGCGCGAGATCGTCGAAGAAATCAGCCGCGCCGACATGGCTTTCGACGTAGAGATCGCGCAATGCCGCGCGGTCGATCGGCTGCCCGGCATCCTTGGCATCGATCGTCGCCTGTTCCAGCCACCAGTCGGACGCGTCGGCGGTAACGTACCCGTCGGAAAGGCCGCGACTTGCCAGCCCCGCACGCACCGCGTCACGCTTGGCCTTGTCCGCGCGCCCCTCGTCCAGATAGGGGTAGCGGAACCAGGGGCGATAACCCTTGCGACCCTCCAGCCAAACGCCTGCTGCGTCGATATCGGCCAGATAGAGTTCTGCCGGTGTCTCGCTGAGGCCCGGATGCGTGTTCGAATGGTTGGCGATCAGGTGCCCGGCCGCAGTATAGGCGGCGATCCGACGCTCCGCCCCGGGACGCTCGGCGATATGGCCAGGGTTGACGAAGAAAGCGACCTGATCGGCCCCGGCCTCTCGCAATGCGGCGATGATCCGCCGCGTGCGCTCGTCGGGCGTCTGGAACGCCCCGGCCGCTCGCGGGACATCGTCGAAGGTAAGCGCGATACGCTTGCCGGTGTCAACCGGCGTCATTTCCTTCGCCGGAGGCGGCGTTGCGCAGGCGGCAAGCACAAGCGCCAGGAGCGCGATCACGAACTGCTTCACCGACAAGCCCTCCTGCTATGTGGTTACCCCATGGTGGGGATGACGAATGCGTTGGAGCCGTCGCCACCGCCATCGGGCCAGCGCTGGGTGACCTTCTTGGTCTTGGTCCAGAAGCGCAGCCCTTCCTGCCCGTACTGGTCGATGTCGCCGAAGCCCGAACGTTTCCAACCGCCGAAGCTGTGATAGCTGACGGGCACGGGGATCGGCACATTGATGCCGACCATGCCCACGTTGACCCGGTGCGCGAACTCGCGCGCGGCGTGGCCGTTACGGGTGAAGATGGCGACGCCGTTGCCGTACTGGTGCTCGCTCGGCAGGCGCACCGCCTCCTCGAAATCCTTCGCGCGCACGATCTGGAGCACGGGGCCGAAGATCTCTTCCTTGTAGCTCTCCATGTCGGTGGTGACCTTGTCGAGCAGGGTCGGGCCGACGAAGAAGCCTTTCTCGTGGCCTTGCAGCGTGAACCCGCGCCCGTCGATCACGACCTCGGCACCTTCCTTCTCGGCGGTGTCGATCCACTCTTCGATCCGCGCCTTGTGCTCGGGTGTGACGACCGGGCCGTATTGCGCATCCTTGTCGGTCGAGACGCCGACGCGCAGAGCGTTGATCGCGGGGATCAGCTTTTCACGTAAGCGGTTGGCCGTGTCTTCGCCTACCGGCACGACGACCGGCAGTGCCATGCAGCGCTCGCCCGCTGAGCCGAAGGCCGCGCCCGCCAGATCGTTCACCACCTGATCGAGATCGGCGTCGGGCATCACGATGCCGTGGTTTTTCGCGCCGCCGAAGGCCTGCACGCGCTTCCCGTTCGCGGTGCCGCGCGAGTAGATATACTGCGCGATGTCGGACGAACCGACGAAGCTGATCGCGGCGATGTCATGATGGTCGATGATCGCGTCGACCATTTCCTTGTCGCCGTTCACCACCTGCAGCAGCCCCTCGGGCGCGCCCGCTTCCACGAACAGCTCGGCGAGCCGGATCGGCACCGAAGGATCGCGCTCGGACGGTTTGAGGATGAAGGCATTGCCCGCCGCGATCGCCATGCCGAACATCCACATCGGGATCATTGCGGGGAAGTTGAACGGCGTGATGCCCGCCCCGATGCCGAGCGGCTGGCGCATCGAATAGACATCGATGCCGGGGCCGGCCCCTTGCGTGTACTCGCCCTTCAGCGCCTGCGGGATGCCGCAGGCATATTCGATCACTTCCAGCCCGCGCTGCACATCGCCATGCGCGTCGTCGACCACCTTGCCGTGTTCGCTCGAAAGCAATTCGGCCAGTTCCTGCTTGTTCGCCTCGACCAGCCGCTTGAATTCGAACATCACCCGGGCGCGCCGCTGCGGGTTGGTCGCCGCCCATTCGGGCTGCACCTTCTTCGCCGCTTCCACCGCGCGGTCGAGCAGCGCCGCATCGCCCAGCGGCACACGCGCCTGCACCTCGCCCGTTGACGGGTTCCATACATCATGGGTGCGGTCCGCCGAGCCGCCGGTTCCGCCGCTGATAAAATGATCGATCTGACGCATGTAATTCCTCTTCCCGAGTGTTTTGGTGGGCCTTTTACCCCTTCAATGGCTCAGAACAAGCATGGGTCCGGCGACACGGGCCGCGCACAAGGCATATTGACCGCGAGCCTCCCGCCGTGGCAAGCGCGCCGCCTGCCCAGATGCGGGTGTAGCTCAATGGTAGAGCAGCAGCTTCCCAAGCTGACGACGAGGGTTCGATTCCCTTCACCCGCTCCAGCGCATGCGTGCAGATTTATCCTGCAGGGTTTGCGCACGCCAACGAATAGGTCTCTGCGTGCGAGCGGACCTTTTGCCATTGGTCAGGATGTCGAAGAGACGCGCCGGAACAACCCGTCGACATCGCGGTCACAAAGCTCTCTACCACCCGAACCTGACCGAGGCGCGGAAGTTGTAGCCGATCTTGCCGAACTGTTCTTCTGCGCCGACATCGGCACCGATAGTGTAGAAACCGTTGCCGCCATAACCGCGCAGGCGCGCGAACCAGCCGCTCTGGCGCTCCTCGGGGACAAGCAGGAAGTCGTCGCCGTCGGCATAGTGCGCGCGCGTGGTGCCAAGGTCGCTCGACAGCAATTGTCGCCAGCCGCCTTCGCCTTCGATCCGCAGCCAGAACGGGTCGCGCCGCTGCATGCCGAACAGGTCGACCCCGGCCGCCGTGGCCAGATCGAGCGCCAGCTCCTTGCTCGTCCGATCGCCGATCGTCAGGTTCAGCGCATCGCCGCCGCCGGTTTCGACCGACCCGTCTTCCTTCAGGCGGAGATAGTCGAGCGCGATCGACGGGCGGAAGAAGAAGAACTGCGATCCCCCTTCCAGCGATACGCCTCCGGTCGCCGAAACGAAGTCGCCCGACCAGTCGCGCCTGATGTCGAACGAAACCGCGTCCTCGCCAGCGCCGCCCTGGAAGCGTCGGCTTCCTTCGAAATCGGACCGCCCGATCCCCACACGCGCAAAGCCCGCGAGGGGGCCGAAGGTACCGCGCCAGTGCACCCCGCCTTCGTAGCTGGTGTCGTCGACCTTGTTGTCGAAGGGGGCTTCGTGCTTGTTCCACAGCCAGCTGCCGGTCAGGCCGAACGCGCCGATGCCGGTGAGGTATTCGACGCCGCCGCGGACACCCGATCCGTCGAGGTCGTAGGCCATGGAGTCGCCGCGATCCTTGCGCGATTTCCAAGTGGCGAAATCGGCCACGATCCGGAATTTGCCCTGCTGGTCGATCGGCCCGATCGGATCGGTCAGATGGCGGTCGAAAGCGCGCAGCGCCTGGCTCAGTCCCTCGAACCCGCCGCCCGCGTGATCGGGCAGGGTCGTGCCGACATAAGCCTGCAGCGTCTGCGCATCGGCGATGTTGAGGAAGATCTTGGCCACGTCGTCGTCTTCGGCGAGCGCTTCGTACAGTCCGTCGAAGGCTGCCGCCTCTGAACGGTTCAAACCGAGTTCGTCCGAATTCTTGCGATCGATGTCGACGTTGACCGTGTTGCCCGAAACCGCGAGCGCGGCCTTGAACATGAAGGGGAGGAGGGCGTCGGTGGTGGCAAGCTTGTCGGCCCCGGTGAGCGTGCCGGCGCTGATGAGCCGGTAGCTTTCGCCGAGCGTCGGCAGTTCGCTCAATGCGATGCCGATCTTCGCTCCCTGGGCGAAGTTGGCAGCGCCGTTGACCACGATGCCGCTGGCGGCGGGATCGCTGCCGAGCGTCACGCCGACCACGCCCGTCGCCCCGACATCCAGCGACCTGACCGTGGTGGGGGCATTTACGAACAACGACCCGCCGGAAACCGCCACCGCGGTGTTCTGCGCCCCGACAAGCTTCCCGGCGAAGGTCGCCGTGTTGGCGATCGACAGGGTTCCGGCACCGCCCGCGAAATCCGCATTGCCCGAATAGATCGCATCGCCCGACAGCTTCAGCCGGTTGTCGCCCGCCCCGAACGCGACGTTGCCGATCACCGTGCCGTCGGCGATATCGAGCAGGTCGGACCCTGCGCCGAAACGGATGTCGCCTTCGATGCGGGGTGCCTGCACGCCCTGCGCGGCGACGGTCTGTTTCACCTGGCTGTCGCCCGTGCGCTGCGAAAGGTCGATGGCGACATTGCGGCCTGCGCCGGCCTTCGCGCCTCCGGCCAGGATTGCGCCGCTGTTCTCCACGCTCGAGAGCGTGCCGCTGCGATCGAGGATAGCGTAGGCCGATCCCTCGGCGATCGTCACCGCCCGGATCACGCCGCTGTTCTTCACGAGCGGCAACGATGCATTCGCATCGACCAGCAGCGCCGCCGACCGTCCGCTGGTGCCAGTGACGGCGGCGGCTATGGTACCGGTGTTTGCGACAGTGGGAAGGACGGTGCCGTTCCCGACCAGCAGCGCGGTCGCGTTGGCGTTCTTGGCCGCGCCGCCGATGCCACCGTCGTTCTGCAGGCCGCCCGCCACGGTAACTCCGCCGCCGCGACCGCCGAGCGCCATGCCGGTGCCGGCAACGCCGGTATAGACGCCGTCGCCGATCAACTCGCCCTTGAAAACGATGCCGAAGCCGTTGCCGGCACCCTGCGTCGCGCCGATCGCGATGTCGCGGTTCGTCGCGCCGATGGCGACCGCGGGCGCGGAACCGTAGGACGAGATGCGGGCATTGCCTTCCTTGTCGTCCTGAATGCCGTCGCCGTCCTCGTCCTTGTCGTCGGGTTTCGTGTCCCTCGGCGCGACATCGAAGACGATACCCTTCGCAACGTCGCCTTCCACGATCAGCGCGCCGCCGCCCTGCAGCAGGTCGTCCGCGTCGAGCTTCGACACATCGCTGGGCGCGGTCGTGCTGCGATAGCCGCTCGCGGTGACGACGCCCTGGACGACCAGCGCCCCGTCGATATCGCCCGCGAACCGCGCGCCGACCGACCCTGCGCCGCTCGCGCCGACCTGCCCGGCGAGGCGGACATTGCCCCTGATATCTTGCGCGGCGACCGCCACCGACTGGTCGCCGACCACGGTGGTCCTGCCATTGTGGGTGAAGGCACCGGTCAGAGGTCCGTCGATGGAGACACCCGCCGACTGGTTACCTTCGACGGTGATCGTTCCGGCCTGGACCACGTTTCCGGTGAGCGCGCCGCCGACGCGAATTCCGGTGCGCCCGGTCCCCTTCGCGAAGCCACCGTCGAGATCGCCGTCCTTGTCGGTGTCGGTCGGGGTGTAGGTCTCGTCGATCGTGATGGTGCCGTTGTTCACGATGTCGGCGGCGCGCGGCCCGACCACCACTATGCCGGATGCCCCGTTCGCATCGGTGACGGTGATTTTGCCATCGCTGGTGACGTCGTTGTCGCTGTCCACGGTGACCGCATTGCCGCCGGTTGGCTTGATCGTGCCGTTGGTACCGATCTTGAGGTCGTCGCCCTGTCCATTGCGCAGTTCGGACGTCTTCACCGGCGTTGTGCGCGCGTTGTCGATCGTGGTCTGGGCGGCGAGCGGGGTGGCGAGCGCCGCGAGCGCGGTGCCGGCGAGAAGCGTGCGGTACATGATTGTCCTCCTGGTCCTTGCCGGGAAGACGGAGCCACCACGCCGCAGCCTTGGTGAAAAATGAAATTTCTTTCCGGCCGCGTTCAGAACCGCGCGTCGAACCCGATCCGCACCGTTCGCGGCTCCAGCGGCGTGACCTGCTCGCGACCGGTGGCGAACGGAGTGCCGAGCGCGAAGCGGTTGCCACGCGTGTCTGCCAGATTGCTGATGGAGGCGGTCACGCCGAACCGGTCGCCTCCCACGCGCACCAGGACGCCGGTGTCAAGATAGTCGCCCTGCAACTCACCCAGATCGGGACCCACGCCAAGCCGTGACGGGCCGATATAGTTGACCCGCCCGCTTGCATCGAGCCGCAGATCGTCCGTCAGATCGTGGCTCCATTGCAGGGCGAGGCGGCCCGAGAAGCGCGCGATATTGGGGATTTGCGACAGGCGCGCGGCGTTGGCATAGACCGGCTCGTCAACCCGGCTGTCGTTGTAGCTGGCCCCGAATTCCAGCTTCAGGCGCGGCGCGAGGCGCGCGCCACCCGAAACGCTCACCGCCCAAATCCTGCCATCGCCGACATTGGCGGTCGTAGGCAGACCGGTGATGTCGATGAAGTCGGCCTGGATGTTATGCCAGTCGGTATAGGACAGGTTGGCGGCCAGATCGAACGTGCCCCGGCCCGGTTCGCCGATGGCCCCGCCGATCTCCATCGTGGAGACATGATCGGACCGGAACCGGCTGACGAACGCCCCCGCAACTGCCAGGCCGCCGGGCCGGAACCCCTCCTGGTAGCGCGCATATATGCGCCCGCGGGGTGCCACCTGGACCAGCAGCGAAGCCGACGGCAGATAAGCGGTCTCGTCGCGGCGCGCCGTGATCTCGCGCCCGGCGAGCGCGAGTTGGGGGGCGACGTCCTCGCCCGCCCCGCCCAGGTGCGCCCGGGTCGCGCGCAGCCCGGCCGACGCGATGACCGGACCGAACAGGCGCAGGCTCGCCTCGCCATAGCCGGTCAGTTCGTCGATCGTATTGAGCACGCCCGTGCTCACCATCGATGCACCGTCCGTGCCCAGCGAGCGGGTCAGCCGGGTACGGTTGTGGAGGAAGCTGCCCCCGATCAGCCAGCCGAAGCGTTCGCCCAGCGGTTGCCAGACGCGTGTCTCGTTCGCGATCATCCGGGTGTCGTTGTTCTGAACGAACAGCCGCGCCGGGTCGCCCGGCCAAGTGGCGTCGTAGCGTTCGCGCAGGTTCTGCCCCGCCACGCCCGTGGACGATCGTAGCCGCACCGCACCGATCCGGCCGGAGATCACGATCTGGCCGTGACCGTAGGTCGCGCGTGCTCCCTCCTGCACGCGTGCCGAACTGACCAGACCGCCGCTGTCGCGGTCCGCATACTGGCTGTCGCGGGCATCGGTATCCTGCCCCAGCGCCAGCAGGTCGATCGTCCAGTCGGGGGCCAGTTCCACGCGCAGGGCCGCCCGACCTGCCGCGATCCGTGTGCGGTCCACATCGCGCCGACCCAGATAGGGCTTGTCGATATAGCCGCCCTGCGAAACCAGATCGCCGTTCAGCCGCAGAGCCGCCCCCGCGGCCACGGGCAGGTTCAATGTCGCATGTGTGTCGAACCCCGGTGAGCCGTGGCTGACCGCCGAGCCCCCGACGATCGCGGAGAAGGTCGTCTCGCCGAATTCGGGGGCATTGGGGACCAGACGGATGATGCCGCCGAGCGATCCGGCCCCGTAAAGGGTTCCCTGCGGCCCCTCCAGCACCTCGACCCGCTCCATGTCGGACAGGCGCAGGTCGGGATCGGGCGCGTTGTAGCTCAGGCGCAGATCGCCCAGATATTGCCCGACGGTGGCCTGGGTGGGGCCGGTAAAGCTGGAATCGGCGATGCCGCGAATGAACAGCTTGTTGCGCCCGCTGCCCAGATAGGTGGAACTGACGGTCGCGATCCGTTGTGCGATCTTCTCGGTCCCGCCGACCCCACCCAGTTCCAGGCTCTGACCGTCGAGCAGGGAGACCTGCCCCGGCAGATCGCGCAGGCGCGACTCGCGCTTGCTGGCGATCACGATGATCGGTGGGCCTTCGGTAATCTCCTGCACGATGGGCGGAGGAGGTGGCGGCATCTGTCTGCTGCTCTGGCGAGGCTGGCGTTTCGCCGGGGGTGGGGGATCGCGGGCCTCGAGCCGCCATGCGTTCGTTCCGACCCGGACCGCTTTCAGGCCATTGCGCCGTGCGATGGCGTCCACCGCGGCGGCTGCGTCCATCCGACCGTGCACCCCCGCCACCCTGCGCCGCGCCACCGCGCGGTCGGCGATGACGATGCTGCTACCGGTCTTGCGCGCGACGGCGATCGCGACCTCGGACAGCGTTCCGCCCGGGACGGCCAGGTCGGCCTTGCGCGCCATGGCAGCCGTGCTGCCGAGCGCCACCAGGGCGGCGCACAAGAACCAGATGCAGCGCAGTCTCACTCTGCCGAAAGCTTCCAGTTCTGCCCGTCGCGTGTCACGCGGATACCCAACAGGGGCTCGAGCGCGCGCGGATCGTCGCGGACCGGCTCGACCAGGATACTGCCGGAAAGCCGAAGCTGCTTGGTTTCTCCTGCCGCCGTGAAGGGTGTCCCGGTGGCGCGGGACAGGTCGGCCGCGATCCGGGCGAGGGTCGCCTCGTGGAAGGTGATGCGACCCTGCGCCCATTCGCCTACTTCGCCTGGCGCGACCGCGCTGACCGTGTACGTATCGTCGATGCGCGTCAGGTGGCGACCCGCGGCAAGCTCCAGCCGCTGACCGGTCGGATTGACGATCACCGCACCTTCGGCAACGCCGACCTCCAGACTTTCCGGACCGAGCCGCACATCGAACACCGTCCCGGCATCGACCAGCGTATCCTTGCCGGCAAGCACGCGAAAGGGGTTGGCCGCGTCGTGGCGGATGCGGAAAAGTGCCTGCCCGTGATCGAGCCGGGCGGCGCGCGCATTCTCTGCGTCGAGCGAAACCTGCGTGTCCCCCGCGAGTTCGATCGTGCTGCCATCTTCAAGCGCGATCTGCCGCGTCTCGCCCGGAGCCGTAACGTAGAGCTGGTCCCCGCTTTCCGGTCGTTGCCAGAAGCCGAGGAATGCCACCAGCGCGAGCGATGCGGCAAGGGCGGGCGCGAACCAGCGGCGCTTCCAGACAGGCGCTGTGGGGCGATCGTCGTCATCGTTGGCCGCGACGATCCCCGCGTCCTCGCCGTCCGGCCCATCCCGCAGCGCCTCGGCTGCCGCGTCGAGGTCCGCGGCAATCGCGTCATAGGCACGCGCGTGGGCGGGATCGCGCTCCAACCACAGCGTGAAGCCGTCCCAGTCCTCGAACCCGGCGTCGCGGGTCCGGATCGCCCAGTCCAGGGCAGTCTCGCGCATCTCGTCGTCAGCCTGCATGGGCGGCTCCTCCTGTACGCAATACGGAGACGATCGGCTCACCCCTCATCGATTTGCCTCCTGACTTCCAGGATCGCGCGGCCCGCGATCCGCATGTCGCTTTCCACGGTACTGAGGCTGATCGCGAATTCGTCCGCGATCTCCCGCTGCGAGACATTGTCGATGCGGTGGCGGCGAAACACGGCGGCGGCGCGCGGGGAGATCGCGTTCAGTGCCGCTGCGACCAGGCGCGCGTGCTGGCGACTTTCGATGACGCGATCGGCGCACGGTTCGGCGCTGGTCCGTTCGGCGAAACCGGGTTGCGAGGCGGCCCAGCTCGTATCGCGAAGCACCGCCTGGCGCGCCGAACGAAAGCGATCGATCATCAGGCGATCGGCTGCGCGCATCATGTAGCCGAGGGAAGCGGCCGCCGCAGGGTCGCCCGTGCGCGAAAGCTTCAGCCACAATTCCTGGACCAGATCTTCCGCTGCGTCACCGGCCCCTCGCGCAACCAGGAAACGCAGCAGTTTGGCGCGATTGGCTGCGAATTCCGTCTCCAGCGCTGATGATCGAGACATGGGCGCACGCGGATAGTAGGATGAGGGGCGGATTTGGGTCGCTGCCCAATAGCCATTTGGCGGGCGGGTCGGAATAGCAAATTTCGGCGCGCCGGTCGCGGGTGCTTTGATCTTCTGTACCCGGACCTTTCCATTCGGGTGCTCGAATGCGAGGGAAGGGGGCATGGCACAGGACAAGGCATGGCGCTTCGCGATCGACCGTGGGGGGACTTTCACCGATGTCGTGGCGACGACGCCCGGCGGGCGGCTGGTCACGCACAAGCTGCTGTCGGAAGACCCGGAGCGTTACGACGACGCGGCGAGCGAGGCGGTCCGGCGGCTGATGGCCGAACACGGCGAGGCTCCGATTGCGGAGCTGCGGATCGGCACCACCGTCGCGACCAATGCCCTGCTGGAGCGGGAGGGGGAGCGTCTGGCGCTCGCCACCACGCGCGGTTTCGCCAATGCGCTGCGGATCGGTAACCAGGCCCGGCCCGATATCTTCGCACGCCACATCGTCCTGCCGGAGCAATTGCCCGAGACCGTGATCGAGATCGCCGAGCGGGTCGGTGCGGACGGAACGGTTCTGGAAGCGCCTGACCCGGACGCGGTGCGCGCGCAATTGGAGGCGCTGCGCGATGACGGGTTCGACGCGCTCGCCGTCGTGCTGATGCATGGCTGGCGCTACACCGATCACGAGGGGCTGGTAGCGCGGATCGCGCGCGAGCTGGGTTTCGCGCAGGTCAGCGTCAGCCACGAGGTCGCACCACTGATAAAGCTGGTTCCGCGCGGCGATACGACGGTGGTCGACGCCTATCTCTCGCCGGTGCTCGATCGCTATGTCGATGGACTGCGCGCAGGACTGCCCGAGCACGGGCGGCTCGCCTTCATGCAGTCGAATGGCGGGCTCGCTGCGGCGAGCGCGTTTCGCGGCAAGGACGCGATCCTGTCGGGTCCGGCGGGCGGCGTGGTTGGGATGGTCGCTTCGGCGCGGGCGCTGGGGCACGATCGGCTGATCGGCTTCGACATGGGCGGGACCAGCACCGACGTATGCCATTACGCGGGCGAGTACGAGCTGACCGGCGACGAGGTGATCGCGGGCGTGCGCGTTGCGGCACCGGCGATGAAGATCCATACCGTTGCGGCGGGCGGCGGCTCGATCTGCGCCTTTGACGGCGCGCGTTTCCGCGTCGGGCCGGGTAGCGCCGGGGCCGATCCGGGTCCGGCCTGCTACGGCAAGAGCGGGCCGCTGACGGTAACCGACTGCAACCTGTTCCTGGGGCGGCTCGACCCGGCCTTCTTCCCCGAGGTGTTCGGGGAGGATGGGGCCTCACCGCTCGATCCGGGGGCGTCGCGCGCCCGGCTGGAGGCGATCGCGGCGGGAATGGACGAGCCGTTACCGCTGGAGCAGATCGCGGAAGGTTTCCTCGCCATCGCGATCGACAACATGGCCAACGCGATCCGCAAGATCAGCGTCGCGCGCGGGCACGACGTCACCCGGTATGCGCTCGCCTGCTTCGGCGGGGCGGGCGGCCAGCATGCGGCGCGCGTGGCGGATGAACTGGGGATCGATACCGTGCTGGTCCATCCGCTTGCCAGTGTGCTCTCCGCCTATGGCATCGGCCTGGCCCCGGTGAAGGCGATCCGCGAGCGCAGCGTGGTGCGATCGCTGGCGGAGGGCTTCGCTGCCGAACGCACCGCGCTGGAGGGCGAGGCGCGCACGGCACTGATCGATCAGGGCGTGCCAGAGGAAGCGATCGAACTCACGCCCAAGGCGCGGCTGCGGTTCGAGGGCAGCGACAGCACGCTGACGCTCGACTGCACCGATCCGGCCCGGATGGACGCGGCGTTCCGCGATCTGCACCGCGCCCAATTCGGCTATAGCGATGCCGCCGCGCCGATCCTGCTCGAAGCGCTGAGTGTGGAAGCGACGGGGACGGTCGGCGGCCTCGCCGGGCTGGAGCCCGAAGCGCTACCAGTCGGCGGCCAGGCAAGCGGCGAATGGCCCACGGTCGAGCGCGCGGACATGCGTTCAGGGGAGCCCGTGGTCGGCCCCGCGCTGGTGGTCGATCCCGGCTCCACCACCGTGATCGAGCCCGGTTGGGAAGCGCGGCTGACCCAGGACAACAGCCTCGTTCTCGCCCGCGTCGCGGCACGACCGGACCGGCGCGCGGAAGGCACCGCCGCCGATCCGGTGCGGCTGGAGATCTTCAACAACCTGTTCATGGTCATCGCGGAGGAGATGGGGCTGGTCCTGCAGTCCACCGCCACCAGCGTGAACATCAAGGAACGGCTCGATTTCTCCTGCGCGATATTCGACGCGGAAGGGGCGCTGATCGCCAATGCGCCGCATATCCCGGTGCATCTGGGCAGCATGGGGGATTCGATCCGCCGCATCATAGAGGCGCGGGGCGACGCAGCGGACGGGCGCGGAATGCGGCGCGGCGATGCCTATGCGCTGAACGATCCCTATCGCGGCGGCACGCACCTGCCCGATATCACCGTGATCGTGCCCGTGTTCTGGCGGGAGGGGAGCGAGACGCCCGATGGCTTCGTCGCCGCACGTGGGCACCATGCCGATATCGGCGGGATCGCACCTGGCTCCATGCCGCCAGACAGCACGCGGATCGAGGAAGAGGGCGTGCTGATCGACAACCTGCTGATCGCGGAGGATGGCGAACTGCGCGAGGACGCGATCCGCGCCGCGCTGGCCGATGCGAAATGGCCGGCGCGCCAGCCCTCGCGCAACCTGTCGGACCTGCGCGCCCAGCTCGCGGCCTGTACCCGTGGCTCGCAATTGCTGGGCGGCGCTGCCAAAGAGCACGGGGCCGAGGTGCTGACCGCCTATATGGGGCACGTCCTCTCCAATGCGGAAGGATCGGTGCGTCGCTTGCTAGGCGGGCTTCGCGACGGCGAATTCACTTACCCGATGGACAACGGCGCGCAGGTTACCGTGGCGATTCGCGTCGACGACGACGCGCGTTCGGCGGTGTTCGATTTCACCGGCACCAGCGACCAGCTGGCCGGCAATTTCAACGCTCCGCGTTCGATCACCCGCGCCGCCGCGCTCTATGTCGTGCGCACGCTGATCGACGATATCATCCCGATGAACGACGGCTGCCTGCGGCCTATCGAGCTGGTCGTGCCGGAAGGGTCGATGCTCAATCCCCGACCGCCCGCCGCGGTGGTCGCGGGGAATGTCGAAACCAGCCAGGTGGTCACCGACACGCTGTTCGCGGCGACCGGGCGCCTCGCGCCCAGCCAGGGCACAATGAACAACTTCACCTTCGGCAACGAGCGGCACCAGTATTACGAGACCATCGCCGGCGGATCGGGCGCGGGTCCGGATCATGACGGGACGGCGGCGGTGCAGACGCATATGACCAACAGCCGGTTGACCGATCCCGAAATCCTGGAGACGCGGCTGCCGGTGCGGCTTGACCGCTTCGCCGTCAGGCGCGGCTCGGGCGGCGCGGGCAGGCACCGGGGCGGCGACGGGGTGGAAAGACGCGTGACCTTCCTCGAACCGATGCGCGCCAACATCCTCGCCAACCGCCGCGAGATCGCGCCGCGCGAGCTTGCGGGCGGCGGTGATGCGCAGCCGGGTCGAAACTGGGTCGAGCGCGCCGACGGTTCGGTGGAGGAGCTGGGCGCGACCGGCTCGGCCGAGATGCAGCCGGGCGATAGCTTCGTCATCCTGACCCCCGGCGGCGGAGGCTTCGGCGCGCCCGATAGCTGACGCGAAACCAATCCCGCGCTGAATCGCTGACTCCCCTGAAAGAACAGGGGACGAGCATGGCGGCACGCGCATATTGGCAGGGGCAGATCAGGCTGGCGCTGGTTTCGATCCCGGTGGAAATCTATTCCGCCGCGAAGTCCGGCGCGCGCGTTTCGTTCAACCAGATCCACGAACCGACGGGCAAACGCATCTCCTACGAAAAGGTGGTCGAGGGCGTCGGCCCGATCGATCGCGACGACATCATCCGCGGGTACGAGCTGTCGAAGAACAATTACGTCCTGCTGGAGGACGAGGAGATCGAATCGGTCAAGGTCGAGAGCAGGAAGACCCTGGAGCTGGTCCAGTTCGTCCAGAGCTGCGAGATCGACCCGCTCTATTTCGAAAAGCCCTATTTCGTTGTCCCCGCCGACGATCTGGCGGAGGAGGCGTTCATCGTCCTGCGCGAGGCCTTGCGCGGCGCTGGCCGGGTCGGGCTCGGCCAGTTGTCGGTGCGCGGGCAGGAGAAGCTCGTCGCGCTCAAACCCTGCGGCAAGGGTATGTTGCTGGAAACGCTGCGTTATGCCGACGAGGTGCGGAAGGGCCAGTCCTTCTTCGGCGAGATCGGCGACGACAAGCCGGACAAGGAACTGCTCGACCTGGCCGAAACGCTGATCGAGAAGAAGACCGCCCCCTTCGATGCGAGCGAGTTCCACGACCGCTATGCCGACGCCCTCAAGAAGTTGATAGACAAGAAGGCGAAGTCCAAGACCAAGAAGGCGATTATCGAAGATGTCGACGAACCCGGCTCCGGCAGCGGCGGGAACGTAATCGACCTGATGGCCGCGCTCAAAAAATCGGTCGACGACGACAAGCCGGCGAAGAAGAAAAAGGCGAGCGGTCCCTCGATCCGAAAGAAAAAGAGCGCCTGATGGAACTCAATCCGCCGATCCTTTCCGGCTGGTTCGATGCCAATCTGATCGCGCGGATCGCAGTCGCGGCGGTACTCGGCCTGCTTCTGGGGCTCGACCGCGAATTGCGGGGGCATTCGGCCGGGATGCGGACCCACGGCCTGGTCTGCGTCGCGGCTTCGGCGATGACGGTCAGTGCGATCGGGCTCTACCACACGCTGGGCGGGGTGCGGATGGACCCGCTGCGCGTATACGAAGCGACCGGGGCCTTCGTCGGCATTATCGGGGCAGGGTTGATCGTGTTCAGCCGCGGGCAGGTCCACAATCTCACCACCGCCGCCAATCTGTGGCTCGCCGCGGTGATCGGCATCGCTTGCGGGGCGGGCCAGTGGCCGCTGGTGATGGTGGGCGCGGTCATCAGCCTGGTGATGCTGACCCTGCTGCGGCTGGTCGAACCGCTGGGCCGCGAACGCCGACGATTGAGGGACGACCGTAATGGCTAAGGCCGACCCGCTCGCCGAATACAACAGGAAGCGCGACTTCCGGAGGACGCGCGAGCCGAAGGGCGAGCGGGGCGAGGGAGCGGGCAACCGCTTCATTGTGCAGAAGCACGACGCGACGCGGCTGCATTGGGATTTCCGGCTGGAAGTCGATGGCGTGCTCAAGAGCTGGGCGGTGACGAAGGGGCCTTCGCCCGATCCCGATATCAAGCGGCTGGCGGTCAGGACCGAGGACCATCCGCTGTCCTACGCCGATTTCGAAGGCAACATTCCCGAGGATGAATATGGCGGCGGCGCCGTGATGCTGTGGGACCGCGGGACGTGGGAACCGATCGAGGGCAAGAGCGCCGCCGATCTGGAGGACGGTCACCTGCATTTCGTGCTCCATGGCGAGCGGATGAAGGGCGAGTGGCTGCTCGTCCGGATGAAGCCGCGCGGGAACGAGAAGCGCGAGAACTGGCTGCTGCGCAAGATCGGCGACGAATATGCGGGTGAGGGCGACGCGCTGGTCGATCGCGAGCTGACCAGCGTCGCGTCGGGCCGTTCCATGGCGGAAATCGCGGCGGACGAGGACGGGGAGTTCTCGCTGGAGGACAAGAGCGACGAGGCCTTCGCCGCGCAGATGAAAAAGGCCAGCCGGAACACGAAGGCCAAGACCGCGAAGTCTTCGCGCAAATCCGGCAAACCGCCGAAATTCAGCAAGCCCCAGCTCGCCACGCTGGTCGACACCGTGCCGACCGGGAACGGCTGGATGCACGAGATCAAGTTCGACGGGTACCGCGCTATGATCGCCGCGTCGGGCGACAAGGTCACCGTCTATACCCGGTCCGGCAAGGACTGGACCGACAAGTTCGCCCCTCTGGCCGAGGCGATCGCCGCGCTCGACCTGCCGCCGTGCCTGATCGACGGCGAGATCGTGGCCACCGATGCGAAGGGCAATCCCGATTTTTCCACGCTGCAACAGGTGCTGAAGCGCGGGCACGGTTCGCAAGGGGAAGACGACGCGCTGGAACTGCACGCATTCGACCTGCTCGAACTCGATGGCGAGAAGCTCGCGCCGCTATCCAATATCGAGCGCAAGGAGCGGCTCGAGGCGCTGCTTATCGACGCTGAGCCGCCGGTCCACGTCGCGCAGCATGTGATCGGCGCGGGCGAGAAGCTCTACCGCGCGATGTGCGATGCGGGGCAGGAAGGCATCATCTCGAAAAAGGTGGAGGCGCGCTACTCCGGCAGCCGGACAAAGGCCTGGGTGAAGGTCAAATGCACGCGGCGACAGGAATTCGTGATCATCGGTTACAAGGCGAGTTCCGCCAAGGGGCGGCCCTTCGCCTCGCTGTTGCTGGCGCAGCACGAAGACGGCGAGCTGACCTATCGCGGCAATGTCGGCACCGGTTTCGACAGCGACACGCTGGAAGACCTGGCGGGCAGGATGGGTCGACTGGAGCGCAAGACCCCGCCCGCCGAGGTCGACAAGGCGAGCAGTCGCAAGGTCACCTGGCTGACGCCCCGGCTGGTGGCCGAGATCGCCTTTGCCGAATTTACCGCCGACGGGAAGGTGCGGCACGCCAGCTTCCTCGGCCTGCGCGGCGACAAGGATGCGCAGGATGTGACGCCCGAGAAGCCCTCTTCCACGCCCGACGCGGCCGCCGGAGTGGAAATCTCCAGCCGCGACCGGGTGATCTTCCCCGACAGCGGAGAGACTAAGGGCGACCTCGCAGACTATTACGAGGCCGTCGCGTCGATCATGCTCCCCTTCGTCGGCCGCCGCCCGGTCAGCCTGGTGCGCTGTCCGCAGGGCCGGGCGAAGAAGTGCTTCTTCCAGAAACACAACAGCGGCGGCTTCGGCGACGGGGTGAAGCATGTCCCGATCAAGGAGAAGGACGGCGGGAGCGAGGATTATCTCTATGTCGAGGACGCGCGCGGGCTGCTGCAATGCGTCCAGATGGGCACGATCGAGTTCCACGGCTGGGGCGCACGATCCAGCGCGGTGGAGAAACCCGACCGGATGATCTTCGATCTCGATCCCGACGAGGGCCTCGATTTCGAGGAAGTGAAGCGCGCCGCGCGCGACATCCGCGACCGGCTGGCGGAGATCGGGCTCACCAGCTTCGCCATGCTTTCGGGCGGCAAGGGCGTGCATGTCATCGTGCCGCTCGCCACCGGGCATTCCTGGGCGGAGCACAAGGATTTCTCCAAGCGCTTCGCCGAGGCGCTCAGCATGGCGGAGCCCGATCGCTTCGTCGCGACGATGAGCAAGGAGAAGCGCAAGGGGAAGATCTTCATCGACTGGCTGCGTAACCAGCGCGGCAGCACGGCGGTGGTACCCTATTCGGCCCGCGCGCGGGAGAACGCGCCGGTTGCCGCGCCGATCGCGTGGGGCGAACTGAAGGAGACCAAGACCGCCGCCCGCTTCCATATCGGCGATGCGAAGACGCTGCTCGACCGTGCGCAGTCCAAATCCCTCGCGGGCTGGGGCTTTGCCGATCAGCACCTGCCCGATATCTGAGCCCGCATGTCATCCTTCCTGTTCGGGTTCGCCGGCGTGCTGCTGCTGTCGCTCGGCGCGCGCGATCAAGTGCTGGTCGCGCGGCTGGCGGGACGCACCGGCCCCGCCGTGATGGTCGCGGGCTGGATTGCAGCGGTCGTCTCCGCCAGCGCGATGGCGTGGGCGGGGGCCGCGATCGCCGACCGGCTGGCGGGACCGGGCAAGCCGATGCTGGTCGCCTTCGCGCTGGTCGCCGCCGCATTCGAACTTGCCTGGCCCAACCGCGAGCGCGGGCCGAAGGAGCCGACGCATTCCGCGTTTGCCGCGTTCGTCGTACTGCTCGCGCGCCAGATCACCGATGCGGGCCGCTTCCTCGTCTTCGCGCTGGCCGCGGCGACCGCCCTGCCGTGGCTCGTCGCTGCGGGGGCCGCGCTCGGTGGCGGGCTGGCGCTGAACGTCGGCCACGCCGCGGGCGTGACTCTGGAGCGGGCACCGCTGCGGGCAATCCGGCTGGTGCTGTCCGGGCTAGTGCTGCTGGGCGCTGCGGTGATCGGATTGTCAGCGCGTGGATTGGCGTGACAATCGATTGAGGCGATCGAACTCATTATCGCTCTGCATGAAACGCGATCACCATCCGGGCGTTCTGAATATGTAATCCGACGGGACGCAATCAGACACGAAGAAGGAAACCGACATGGCCGCAGCAGGCGACAATTCACGCAAGGAACTGGCGGAGGAGATGAACCGTCTTCTCGCCGATCACATCGCGCTATTCATCAAGACCAAGAATTTCCACTGGCACCTCGCGGGGCCGCGTTTCCGCGACCTCCATCTGCTGTTCGACGAGCAGGCGATCGAAATCCGCGACCAGATCGACGTCGTGGCGGAGCGGGTGCGCAAGCTGGACGAGATCACCCTGACCTCGGTCGGGTCGGTTGCCAAGAACACGCAGGTGAAGGACCAGGACGACGTGACGCTTGATGCGGACACGATGGTCAAGGAACTGCTCGCCGACAACACCGCGATGGTGAAGCGGCTGAAGGGCCTGAAGGACCTGTGCGACAAGGCGAACGACAATGCCACCGACGGTCTGCTCGATGACTGGACCGACATGGCGGAGGAACGTTGCTGGTTCCTGCGCCAGACGCTCAAGTAATGCTTTGCACCGCTGGTAAAGCGATTGGCCGCCGTGGGGATTGCCCCCGGCGGCCTTTTGCCGTCTAGGACGCGGCCATGACCACTCCCGACATCATCGGCGGCGCGACGCCGGAAGAGATCGCGCGCTGGATCGCCCGCCGCCTGGCCCGCGAGCTGGAACGCGACGGCGCGCCGATCGCGATCACCGTACCGGGGGGCACCACCCCGTTCCCGATCATGGAAAGGCTGGTGACGCACGATCTGGACTGGTCGCGCGTGACCGTGTGGCCGAACGACGATCGCGTGGTGGCGGAAGATCACCCGGCCTCCAACACCGGCAAGCTGCGTGCGATATTCGAGCCGGTCGGGGCCGAGGTGGTCACGCTTACCGTGATGGAGCAGGTGCCGCGCTTCGCGCTCGCCTGGCTCGGCATGGGGGCGGACGGGCACACCGCCTCGCTGTTCCCCAATACCGATCCCAAGGTGTCGGAAAGCGCCCCGATCCGGCGGCTGACGCCCGATCCGCTGCCGCCAGAGGCACCGTTCGACCGCGTCACGCTGACGCTGCCGAGCCTGCTGGCGAGCGAGGAGATCGTCTTCACGCTCGGCGGTTCGGCGGACAAGCGGGCCGTGTTCGAAGCGGCGCTGGCGGGGGAGAACGATCTGCCGGTCGCGCGCCTGCTTTCCGCCGCGCGCCAGCCGGTTACGTGCTTCGCCTGATCGAGGATCTGGCGGGACGGGTCCTGCCCGCGCCGCTCCATCGCGCCGGGCTGCGCGTCGCCTACCGCATCCGGCGCATCTATCGCCGCGTGGCGAAGCCCGATCTGAACGGGGTGGCGGTGATCGTCCTTAACGATGCCGGCCAGGTTCTGCTGGTGCGCCATACCTACGGCTCCGGAGACTGGGCCGTGCCCGGCGGCGGGATCGACAAGGGTGAGCGGCCCGAGGATGCGGCGCGGCGCGAGATGCGCGAGGAGTTGAAGGTCGACCTGATCGACCTGCGCGAGATCGCCTGCACGCAAGAGCACCTGGCGGGGACCACGCATACCGCGCATATCTTCGCCGCCCGGGTCGACGGCGCGGTATCGCCCGACCGGCGCGAGATCGCCGAGCATGCGTTTTTCCCGCTCGCAGGGCTGCCCGAACCCATGTTGCCCCTGTCGAAATCGCGCCTGCGGCTCTATCGCGAGCGGACCGCGCCGGACTGAGTGTAGCTTACAGCAGCGAGAGCTGCGCGTCGTCGTGCTTGCGCTCCGTTGCTTCCGCCCCCGCATCGCGTTCGAGGTTGGACAGCGTCAGTCCCATCAGCCGGATCGGCAGCGGCAGCGGCAGTTGCGCCTCCAGCAGGTCGCGCGCCACGCCCGCGAACTGCGCCTTGTCCGCCACATAATCGCCCAGCGACTGCGCGCGGGTGATGATGCGGAAATCGGTGTATTTCAGCTTCAGCGTCACCGTGCGACCGCGCGCCTTGTTGTGCTCGATCCGGTCCCACACGATGTCGATAATCCGCTCCAGCGTCTCGCGCAGTTCGTCGGGATGCGACTGGTCTTCGGAAAAGGTCCGTTCCCCGCCCACGCTCTTGCGGATGCGGTTGGTGCGCACGGGGCGCAGGTCTATGCCCCGCGCGGCGCGGAAGAGATAGTCGCCGAAGCTGCCGAAATGGGCGCGCAGCCAGGCGGTGTCCTTCTCCGCCAAATCGGCCCCGGTCGCGATGCCGAGCCGCTGCATCCTCTCCTCCGCCCGCGGGCCGACACCGTGGAAGCGCCGGATCGGCAGCGACTGGACGAAGGCCGCACCCTCGCCCGGGCGGATCACGCAGATGCCGTCGGGCTTGTTCTGGTCGCTCGCCAGCTTGGCCAGGAACTTGTTGTAGGACACGCCCGCGCTGGCGGTCAGCTGCGTCTCCTCGCGGATGCGGCGGCGGATCGCCTGCGCCGTGCGGGTCGCGGTGCCGAGACCCTGCAGATCCTCGGTCACGTCGAGGTAGGCCTCGTCCAGACTCAGCGGTTCGACATGCGGGGTGTAGGCGTGAAAGATCGCGCGGATCTGGCGGCTGACCTCGCGATAGGCGTCGAAGCGGCTTTTGACGAAGATCAGGTCGGGGCACAGCCGTTTCGCGGTGACGGACGGCATAGCGCTCTTCACGCCGAACTTGCGCGCTTCGTAGCTGGCGGCGGCGACGACGCCGCGCCCGCTCGACCCGCCGACGGCGACGGGGCGACCGCGCAGCTCTGGATTGTCGCGTTGTTCGACGCTGGCGAAGAAGGCGTCCATGTCGACATGGATGATCTTGCGCAGGCCGTCGGCCTCGCGCTCTTCGTCGTCCTGGTCGGGAATGGGCTGCGGATCGCTCACATCCGCGTTCTAGCGGTCGCACCGAGATGGTGGAAGAAGCGCCGCTTTATGCTGCACCTGCGAAAAGGGGTTCCCACACGCGGTTTGCAGGGGCAAGGGCGATGGCATGGCGACCCTCCCCGACACCCGCATCCATTCCTCGCTCGGCACCGGCCGGTCGATCTCGCGCGGCATGTTCGTGGTGCTGATGGCCAGCCTGATGAGTCTCAACGCGCTGGCGATCGATTCGATGCTGCCCGCCCTGGACGAGATCGCGGCGGCTTTCGACGTTGCCGATCCCAACCAGCGTCAGCTTGTGGTCGGGGTGTACCTGCTCGCCAACGGGCTGGGCGCGCTGGTGCCGGGCAGTTTCGCCGACCGGTACGGTCGCCGCCCGGTGCTGTTCGTATGCCTCGGGCTCTACGCGTTGTGCTCGCTCGCCTGCGCGGTTGCGCCCAGCTTCCCCGCGTTGCTGGCGCTGCGCGGATTGCAGGGTTTCGCGACTGCCGGGATCGTGGTGCTGCCCGCCGCGATCATCCGCGACCGGTTCGAAGGCGACGCGATGGCGCGGCTGCTCAGCCTGATCTTCATCATCTTCATGGTCGTGCCGGTGCTCGCGCCCAGCGTGGGGCAGGCGGTGCTGGAGCTGGCGGACTGGCCGTGGGTGTTCGTGATGCTCGCCGTGCTCTCCGCGCTGATCTGCGGTTTCGCGGCGTGGCACATGCCCGAAACGCTCAGCCCAGAGGATCGCCAGCCGATCGATATCGGCAGCGTGCTACACACCCTCCCGCTGACGCTGAAGACGCGCGCCGCGATCGGCTACGTGCTCAGCAGCGGGCTGACCTTCGGCGCGGTGTTCGGCTACATCAATTCGGCCCAGCAGCTGATCGGCGAGCATTTCGGCGCGGGCGAGGCGTTTCCGCTGATCTTCGGCGCGACCGCCTCGACGCTGGCCGTCTCCAGCTTCGTCAATTCGCGCATCGTGGAGCGGTTCGGCGCGCGGCGGGTGAGCCACACCGCGCTCGTGACCTTCATCGCCATCGCCTGCTTGCAGCTCGCCGCCGCCCTGCTCGCGCCCGGATCGCTGTGGCTGTTCGTGCCGCTGATGGCGGGCAATCTGTGCCTGCTCGGCTTCACCGGTGCCAATTTCGGCTCCATCGCGATGCAGCCGTTCGAGCATACCGCGGGCAGCGCCAGTTCGGTCCAGACCTTCATCCGCATGGTGCTGGGCGCGCTGCTCGGCATCGCGATCGGGCAGCTGTACGATGGCACCGCGCTGCCGCTGGCGATCGCGCTGGTCGGTTGTAGCGTGCTGAGCCTGTTCCTGGTGCTGTTCAGCGAGCGCGGAAAGCTGTTCCGCCGCCCGCGCGATGCGAGGAAATATCTCGCGGTGCACGACCAGCTGCAGGGGTAGCTCAGGCCCACCCCGATGCGGCTAGCCAGCAAGCTGGCAAGCCTCGCTCCCCTCCCGCATGCGGGAGGGGCTGGGGGTGGGCTCTATTCCGCCACCGGCTCCACCATCACTAGCACCGCATCGACCTGCACCTGCCCACCCTCGCTGGCGGAGAGTTCGGTCACGGTCCCGTCGAACGGTGCGGTGAGCGCGTGCTCCATCTTCATCGCCTCGAGCACCATCAGCCGCTGGCCCGCGGTGACGCTGTCGCCGTCCGCCACATCGACCGCGATGACCTTGCCCGGCATGGGAGCGACGATCGCACCGTCTCCCGCCGCCGCCGCGCCGCCGCCGCGTTCGGCGAGGTCGAATTCGTGCGCCTGGCCGTCCGCAAACACCACCACGCGCTCATCGTCGGCGAAGCCCGGCAAAGGCTCGAACGGAGCGGCTTCGGCCGGGTCGACGACCTCGAACGTACCGCCTCGACCCAGCGCGACCGACAGGCGGCGAGGGCGATTGAGACGGAAGCCCGCCATCGGCTCTTCGCCGGCCCCCGCGGCCAGCAGTGCGATATCGGCGGCGGCGGCGCGAATCGCGTCGTCGGGCTCGGGATCGGCGAGCAGCGCGTCGCCTTTCGCCTCGATGAAACCGGTATCGAGCCGGGCAGCGGCGAAATCGTCCTCGCCCAGCGCATTACCCAGGAAGGCTGCATTGGTCCGCACCGGCCAGATCTCGACACCGTCGGTCATCGCGATCAGCTGGTCTATGGCATCGTCGCGGGTTTCGCCCCACGCGACCAGCTTGGCGACCATGGGGTCGTAATGCGGGCTGATCTCGTCACCCTCTTCGACACCAGTCTCTATTCGACCTTCGTGGCCCAGATCGAGGTGATGCAGCGGCCCGGTCGAGGGCAGGAATCCCTTCGCCGGGTCCTCTGCATAGAGCCGCGCCTCGATAGCCCAGCCGTCGATGCTCAGCTCTTCCTGCTTCCTCGGGATCGGCTCACCCGACGCCACCCGAAGCTGCCATTCCACCAGATCGACCCCGGTGATCTCCTCGGTGACCGGATGCTCGACTTGGAGCCGGGTGTTCATTTCCATGAAGAAGATGCGATCGGCGCGCAGGCCTTCGCTGGCGTCGGCGATGAATTCGATCGTGCCCGCGCCCTCGTAATCCACGGCCTTGGCGGCGCGCACGGCGGCGGCGCACAGATCTTCGCGCGTAGCCTCGTCCATGCCCGGCGCGGGCGCTTCCTCGATCACCTTCTGGTGGCGGCGCTGGAGCGAGCAGTCGCGTTCGAACAGGTGGACATGGTTGCCGTGGCTGTCGCCGAACACCTGCACCTCGATATGGCGGGGCGAGGTGATCCATTTTTCGAGGATCACGTCGTCATTGCCGAAGCTGGCCTTGGCCTCGCGGCGGCAGGATTCGAGCGAGGAGAGGAAGTCCTCCGCAGCATCCACCTTGCGCATCCCCTTGCCGCCGCCGCCAGCGACCGCCTTGATCAGCACCGGATAGCCGATCGCGTCGGCCTCCTGCTTCAGCCGCGCGGGGCTCTGGTCGTCGCCGTCATAGCCGGGGGTGACCGGCACGCCCGCCTCGCGCATCAGCTTCTTGGCGGCGTCCTTCAGCCCCATCGCCCGGATCGAGGCGGGCGGCGCGCCGACCCAGATCAGCCCGGCGTCCTGCACCGCCTGCGCGAAGTCGGCGTTCTCCGACAGGAAACCGTAGCCCGGATGGATCGCCTGCGCCCCGGTTTCCTTCGCCGCGGCGATGATCTTCTCCCCCACCAGATAGCTTTCGGACGCCGCCGAGGGGCCGATATGCACCGCCTCGTCCGCCTGCCGGACGTGGAGCGCCCTGGCGTCCGCGTCGGAATAGACCGCCACGGTGGCGATATTCATGGCGCGCGCGGTGCGGATGATGCGGCATGCGATCTCGCCGCGATTGGCGATCAGGAGCTTTTCGAACATGGCACGCTGGCTAGCCCGCCCGAGCGCCGGTGTCACCAGCCCTTGATCGGCTGTAGCTCGCCGCGTGTGTATTCGGGCCAGGTGTGCGGCGGGCGCGGGCGATTGACCAGCGCCTCTCCGAAGGCGGCCAGGAGATGCCGCAGCTTGCCCGGCTTGCCGATGCGCGTGCGGCTGTCCCAGGCGAGCTGGCCGCGATCGCGCACCTTGCGCCCGATCGCGCCGTAGATGCGCGCTGCGGCGAGTACCGCCCAGCGCTGGCGGAACCGCAGCCGCGCAGCGCCCAGCCGGGCGGAGGCCTCGTAGGTTTCCATCAGGTCGACCAGCCGCGCCGAGACCGCCGCCAGAGCGAAGCGGTTCTCCGGCTCCAGATAGTTCTCCGCGGTCAACCCTGCGTCCTCAAGCCATTGTTCGGGCAGGTAATTACGCCCCGCCGCCCCGTCCTGCGCGATGTCGCGCGCGATATTGGCGAGCTGGAATGCGATGCCCAGATCGCAGGCGCGGTCGTAGACGAAGCTGTCGTCGGGCGCGCGCATGACGCGCGCCATCATCACGCCGACCGCGCCCGCGACGTGATAGCAATAGCGCAGCATGTCCCGCTCGCCCTTCGCGTCGAACCCGCCAGCATCCATCGCGAAGCCGCCGATCACGTCGTCGGCCATGTCCTTCGTGATGCCGGTCTCGCTCGCCACCTGGCCCAGCGCGTCGAACGCGAAATCGGCGGTCGGCTGGCGTTCGAGCGCGCGGCGCGTGAGCACCCGGATCGCCTGGACCCGGTCCTCAATATCCTTCTGTTCGCCGAGGTCGCCGCCCATGTCCTGATTATCGGCGAGATCGTCGCAGCGGCGGCACCAAGCATAGAGCATCCAAACCTGTTCGCGCGTGGTGCGGTCGAACAGGCGGCTGGCGGTGGTGAAGCTGGCAGATCCTTCGGCAATCGCGGCGCGGCTTTTTTCCACCAGCCGGTCGCGGTCGCGCCCGCCGCCCGCCGCCGCCGGCGTGCCGCGCACGAAGCGCGAGGGGGCAAGGGGGCGGGGCTGGTTCAAAGGTCGTCGGCCTTCATGCTGAAGATCGGGGTGTGCGGTTGGTATTCGTCCATCGCGTCCAGCAGATCGGGCAGGGTGTCGCGCGCGATCAGGATGTTCTGGTGCGCGGGGCGGACGAAACCGACCTCGGCCATGTGGCGGTTGAAGGCGATCAGGTGGTCGTAGAAACCGTGCGCATTGTAGAGCCCGACCGGCTTGGCGTGATAGCCGAGCTGCGCCCAGCTCATCGCCTCCCACAGCTCGTCCATGGTTCCCACGCCGCCGGGGATGGTCACGAAGCCGTCCGACAGGTCGGTGAAGCGCTGCTTGCGCTCGTGCATTCCGCCCACGGTGTAGAGTTCGGTACAGTCGCGATTGGCGACCTCGCTGCCCGCCAGTGCATCGGGGATGACGCCGATCACCTCGCCGCCCGCATCCAGCGCGGCGCTTGCCACCGCGCCCATCAGGCCCAGCCGCCCGCCGCCATAGACCACGCCGATGCCGCGCTGCGCCAGCGTGCGCCCGACCTCGCGCGCGCAGTCCATGTATCGGGGGTCGGCGGGCGTGGCCGATCCGCAATAGACGGCAAGGCGTTTCACTACAGCATATCCTCCAGCATCAGGCCGGCGGTCGCCTTGGCGCTGCCGACCACGCCGGGGATGCCGGCGCCCGGGTGGGTGCCTGCCCCGACAAGGTAAAAGTTTCGTATCGTGTCGTCGCGGTTGTGGCCGCGGAAATAGGCGCTCTGGGTCAGCACCGGCTCCAGGCTGAAGGCGCTGCCGAGATGCGCGTTGAGATCGGTCGCAAAATCCTTCGGCGCATAATGGAACTTGGTCACGATGCGATCGTGGATGTCGGGGATCAGCCGCCGCCCGACCTCGTCCAGGATGCGCTTTTCGAAGATCGGACCGATCTCCGCCCAGTCGACCGCCAGCTTGCCCATGTGGGCGACCGGGGCGAGGGCGTAGAACGTGCTCTTGCCCGGCGGCGCCATGCTGGGATCGGTCACCGTGGGATGGTGGAGGTAGAGCGAGAAATCGGCCGGCAGCACGCCGGTCTTGTAGATATCGTCGAGTAGCCCGCCATAGCGTGGCCCGAACAGGATCTGGTGGTGCGCGATGCCGGGCCAGGTTCCCTCCAGCCCGAAATGGACCACGAACAGGCCGGGGCTGAAGCGCTTCTTCGCCAGTCGTTTGCCCATGCGCCAGCCGCGCTGGCTGC
The DNA here is from genome assembly GCF_018636735.1 of Erythrobacter sp. 3-20A1M. NCBI lineage: Bacteria > Pseudomonadati > Pseudomonadota > Alphaproteobacteria > Sphingomonadales > Erythrobacteraceae > Erythrobacter > Erythrobacter sp. 3-20A1M. Next base: position 1,996,235 of record NZ_CP045200.1, read on the forward strand.
GCCCGAGCAGGTCGCGATAGGAATGCATGATGTCGGCATTGCTGGCGACCGCGTCGAAGCGTTCGCGCCAGCCGCTCGTCGTTTCCACCTCCTGCGCGCGGTCGCTTTCGACATGGACGCGCTCGACCGGATCGGCGAGGCGGATCGTGCCGCCCAGCCGCTCGAAATGGCGTACCATCCCGGCGATCAGGCGATTTGTGCCGCCGCGCGTCCACCACACGCCGCCATCCATCTCCAGCTTGTGGATCAGCGCATAGATCGCGCTCGTGCTCATCGGATTGCCGCCGACCAGCAGCGTGTGGAAGGACAGCGCCTCGCGCAGCTTCTCGTTCTCGACGAAGCTCGACACCATCGAATAGACGCTGCGCCACGCCTGCTTCTTCGCCAGTGCCGGCGCCGCCTTCAGCATGGATTTGAAATCGAGGAAGGGGACCGAGCCGAGCTTGAGATAGCCTTCCTCGTACACACCCGCGGAATATTCGAGGAAGCGCTGATAGCCCTGTACGTCCGCCGGGTTGAGCTTCTCGATCTCTGCGAACAGCTTCTTGTGATCGTTAGAATAATCGAAGTTCGTGCCGTCGGGCCAGTTGAGCCGATAGAACGGCTTCACCGGCATCAGCTCGACATCCTCTGCCATGTCGTGGCCGGTGGCTTCCCACAGCTCGGTCAGGCAGGCCGGGTCGGTAACCACGGTCGGCCCGCCGTCGAAGGTGAACCCGTCGCGTTCCCAGTAATAGGCGCGCCCACCCGGCTTGTCGCGGCCCTCGACCACGGTGGTCTGGATGCCCGCACCCTGCAGCCGGATGGCAAGCGCCATGCCGCCGAACCCGGCGCCGATCACGCAGGCGGTCTTCGTTCCCCCACCATTCGATGCGGTGCCATTCGAAACAGCGTTCATAGTGCCGCGGTCCTTTGTTGCGGAATATCCAGTGACTTGCCTGACCGGGCAAGTGCGCGAAAGGCGCGGTGGAGCGGCACCGGCGGAATGCCCGCCAGCACGCGAAACTTGTCGGTCGGGGTCGGCCTGGCGGCGTAGAACCGCTCGATCAACCCCTCCGGCAGCGTATAGAAGCGCTCGAACACGCGGTAGCGTTCCGCCGGCTTCGCCGCGTCGAACAGCAGGTGACCCAGGAAGCGGTAATGCGAGGTGCGGTCCCACACGCCTTGCGCATGCTCGGCCAGCAGTTCGGCCATGTCCGGGCCGGCCAGATCGGCATTGCGCGCGACCAGCAGCGCGGTTTCCGCCGCCAGCGGCAGGGTATAGCTGGTCAGCGGGTGCGCGATCAGCGCCCGCGCGCCCGCCAGCGCCACGCCGGGCACCGCGATCTCGCGCAAATGCGCGTCGCGGTCGCCGCCAGTCACGACCGGCAGCACGCCGGTTTCGCTGCCGATGGTTTTGCCGCGCCAGCCGCGACGCTCGCAATAGGCATCGAGCCGCGCGGACAGCGCCTCCCGGTCGAGCACGGGTTCGTCCTGGTAATAGGTGTCCTCGACGAAGATCTCGTCGGGGCCGAGGGGTAGGACATAGACGAAGCGATAGCCGCCCAGCTGCTCCACCGTTGCGTCCATGATAACCGGGCGTTCCACCCCGTGCGGTCGGTCGGTGCGAAGATGGCGGCCCATGAACACCTGCCACCCCCCGGTGAGATGGCTCGAGGCCGAGAAACCCCGCATGTCGATCACCGCGCGCGCGGTGATTCTTTCGCCGCCTTGCAGCGCGACGCCAGCGCCATCGACCCGCTCTACCGGCGAGCCGGTCCGGATCGTCTCCTGCGCCAGGTGCTGCCGCAGCGTCGCGTCGAAGTCGCGCGATGCGAGCGAGAAATAGTCCGCATCGAGCCTGCGTTCGTAGCGGGGGAAGCGCACGATATTGCCGTCCCACCGCGCGGTGCGGAACGGCTCCAGCAGTGCCTTTCGCGCCGGGTCGAGATCGCTCGCGAACCAGCTCCAGCGATGATTCCCGCCCAGCGTGTCGCCCGCCTCGACCAGCGCGACCGAGACGTCGGGGCGCAGAATGCGTAGCGCGAGCGCGGTCAGCCCCCCGGCCAGCCCGCCGCCGACGATCCGATATCGGTTCGGTTTTCGCTCATTGCCGGGTCCGCGTTAGGGCGCGTGGCACCGCGCCGCAATCGGCGATCTGCGATAAGGTGCGGCGGCGTGGAACGTGATCGCGCATCTGCGCGTTGTGATGGGATAATCACATGAGGGCATCGATGAAATTCCATACCATACTGGGCGGGGGCGCTTCGATCGCCCTTGCCATGGCCGCTCCCGCGTACGCGCAGGATGTGGACGACCCGGGCGCTGCCAGCACCCCCCTGCCGGAAGAGACCGTGTTCGACGGCGACTATCTGACCGTGGGCATCGGCGCGGGCTACGCCCCAAGCTATACCGGGTCGGACGATTACGTGGTCTTCCCGTTCCCCGCCGTCCAAGGTTCGATCGGCGGGATCGACATCAGCCCGCGCGCCGCCGGCGTGGCGGTCGATTTCATTCCCGACCGCGCCGGACCGGGTGCCAATTTCTCGCTCGGCGTCGCGGCGAAGCTCAATCGCGACCGCGCCAACCGTATCAAGGACCCGGTGGTCGCCTCCCTGGGCGAACTCGATACCGCGGTGGAAGTCGGACCGACTGCCGGGGTCAGCTTCTCCCAGGTGCTCAATCCCTATGACAGCCTCAGCTTCACCGTCGATGCGACGTGGGATGTGGCGGGCGCGCACAAGGGCATGGCGGTCACCCCCGGGGTCACCTATTTCACGCCCGTCAGCCGCGCCGCCGCGGTTTCTCTGTCCATCGGTGGCAAGTTCATCGACGACGACTATGCCGACTACTACTACACCGTGACTCCGGCGCAGAGCGTGACGACGGGCGGCGTGCTGCCCGCCTACAAGGCCGATGGCGGGTTCGAGAGCCTGGGCGCCAATCTCTTCGCGGGCTACGATCTCAACGGCGATCTGACCGATGGCGGCTTCGCGCTGTTCGGGGTCGCGGGCTATTCGCGGCTGTTCGGCGATGCGAAGCGCACCCCCTTCACCAGCGTGCGGGGCAGCGCGGACCAGTGGCTGGTGGGCCTGGGCGTCGGCTACACCTTCTGACCCGATTGCGACCCCCTGCCGGTTGGCGTAGGCATTTGCGCCACGTCATCCGACAGGGGGTCACCATGCATTCGATTCGTATCGCGCTGTTCGCCGCGACCGCTATTCCGCTGGCCGCATGCGCGACCGTGCAGGACCCGGCTGGGCCGAACGCGATGATGGCCGCAGCCCAAGCCGATGCCGATGCAGCCGCGACAGACGCGCATGAGCGCCTGTTCGCGATCTTCGCGGCGGCCGACGAGGCGGAGCTTGCGAACAACCCGATCAACGCGCTGTTCCGTGGCGACATGCGCTACGCCGATACACTCGGCAATTACCTGACCGATGCGTATAACAACACCGAGCGTGCGAATGCGCAGGACAACCTCGCCAAGCTGCAGGGGATCGACCGGGCCGCGCTGGATGAAACCGACCAGATCGCCTACGATGTGTTCGCCTACGACCAGCGCGAGGCGCTATCCAACCTCACACCCGAAATCCTCGCGCTTACCGATGTGCGACCGATCAACCATTTCTTCGGCTTCCACACCTTCTACCCCACGCTTTCGAGCGGCAAGAGCGCGGCCCCCTACAAGACGGTCGAGGATTACGAGAACGGCCTGTCGCGCAACGCCGGCTACGTAAAGCTGATCGACCGCTCCATCGCCAAGTTCCGCGAGGGGATGGATACCGGCGTGCTGGAAACCAAGCTGACCATCGGCAACGTGATCGAACAGCTGGAGACGCAGGACGCGCTCAAGATCGAGGAATCGCCCTATTGGGGCCCGATCGAGGCGATGCCCGACGATTTCAGCGCCGCGGACAAGGCGCGCCTGACCGCTGCCTACCGCGCCTCCATCGCCGATGTCTACGCCGCCAACCGTCGCTTGCACGACTTCCTGAAGAGCGAATATTATCCGCAGGCGCGCGACAGTGTCGGCCTCAGTCAGATGAAGGGCGGGGCGGCGCTCTACCAGCAGTTGATCGAGCAGACGACGACGCTGCCGCTGACCGCCGACTATCTGCATAATCTGGGCCTGTCGGAAGTCGCGCGGATCAAGGGCGAGATGGAGAGGGTGAAGGCGCAAGTCGGCTTTACCGGCTCGCTGTCCGAATTCTTCGACTTCATCCGCACCGATCCCAGGTTCAAGCCGAAGAGCCGCGAGGACCTGACCCAGCGCTATTACGATATCGGCGAGGAAGTGGAGGCGAAGATCCCCGCCTTCTTCGCGGTGACGCCGAAGACCGATCTCGAAATCCGCCCCTACGAGCCCTTCCGCGAGAAGTTCGAGGCAGGCGGATCGTACCAGTCGGGCGCGCCCGACGGCTCGCGCCCGGGCATCTTCTATTTCAACGCCTACGACCTGCCGAGCCGCACCACCCCGGGCGAGACGACGCTGTTCCTGCACGAGGGCGAGCCGGGCCACCACTTCCAGATCAGCCTGGCGCAGGAGAACGAGGCGCTGCCCGCTTTCATGCGCTTCGGCGGCAACACCGCCTATGTCGAGGGCTGGGCGCTCTATGCCGAGACGCTGGGCTATCCGATGGGGCTCTACGACGATCCCTACCAGCGCTTCGGTACGCTCGACGACGAGATGCTGCGCGCGATGCGGCTGGTGGTCGACACCGGTCTCCATGCGAAGGGCTGGACCCGCGACCAGGCGATCGAATACATGCTGGCGAACAGCGGCATGGGCCGGACCGACGCAACTGCCGAGGTCGAACGCTACATCGCCATTCCCAGTCAGGCACTCGCTTACAAGGTCGGCGCGCTGAAGATTCAAGAGCTGCGGGACAAGGCGAAGGCCGCGCTGGGCGACCGGTTCGACATCAAGGCGTTCCACCAGCAGGTGCTGGGCACCGGCGCGCTGCCGCTTCCGGTGCTGGAGCAGAAGATCGACCGCTGGATCGCGGCGCAGAAGGCGGGGTAGGGGCGCGACTGACCCAGACGTAACCAGCGCGCAGCAATAAGCGCGTGCGTGCGGCAGCGGCGAGGAACCTCCGCTCTCCGACTGCATTCCATGTTCATGATCAAACTCGCCATCATCTGTCTCGTCGTCGCGCTCGTCGCGGCCATTCTCGGTTTCGGCGGAGTTGCGGGCACGTTCGCCCATATCGCCGTCTGGCTGTTCGTCATCGCGCTGGTGCTGGCGGCGTTGTTCTTCGTCTTCGGTCTGTTGGCCGGGCGCAAGATCAAGAACGAGATTACGCGGCACTAGGCGCCGCGCCTGGCGCGGCTTCGTTACCGCGTCTGGGCGAACCAGATCGTGTGGCGGGGCCCCTTGCCGTTGCTGCGCGCGCGGACGGTTTGCTCGTCCACGATGAAGCCTGCATCGCGCAATCGCTTAGCGAAGCGCCCATCGGGTGCCGCCGACCAGATCGCCAGCACGCCGCCGGGCCTGAGCGCCGCCTTTGCCGCCGCGAGTCCCTCGCGCGTATAGATCCGGTCGTTTTCATCGCGCACTAGCCCGTCCGGGCCGTTATCCACATCGAGCAGGATCGCATCGTAACGCCCACGTCCCTCGCGGATCGCGTCGGCAACGTCGCCCATGCGCAAGGCCGTGCGCGGATCGTTCAGACATCCGTCGGTCAGCGCCGACATCGGCCCCTTCGCCCATTCCACGATCTTCGGCACCAGCTCGGCCACCGTGGCGCGCCCCTGCGGTCCCAGCCGCCCCAGCGCGGCACGCAGGGTGAAGCCCATGCCGTAGCCGCCGATCAGCATATGCGCGGACGCAGCCTGCGGCCCCAGCCGGTCGAGCGCCATCTCTGCCAGCGCTTCCTCCGACCCGCTCATCCGGCTGTTCATCAGCTCGTTGCGATCGAGCTGGATCATGAAGTCCCCGCCGCGCCGCATCAGCCGCAGCTCGTCGCCGCCGGGGACCTGCGCGGTGTCGATATGTTCGAGCGGGATCATGGGGCCCGCGCTACCCCCACACCCGGGTAAAGGCCAGCACCGCTTGCGCAAGGGACCGCCCCGGTGCCAAGGAGCGGGGATGAGCCCGCCCATCTTCATCGCCGACTGGATCGCCTTCTTCGCCGGGCTCGGCGTGCTCGCCATGGCGGCGGGCGAATGGCGCTATCCCGGCGGGTGGGAGGCGATGCTGGCCGAGATGCGCGACAGCGCGGCGCTGCGCTTCTCCGCCGGGCTGGGCACGCTGGCGATCGGGGCCGCGATCCTGCTCGCCGCGCCGCTCCGCACCTACGATGCGCTGTCGCTGCTGCTCGCGGCGATGGGCGGCATCGCGGTGGCGGAGGGGCTGGTGCTGCTGGCCGCCGGGCAGCCTCTGCTCGATTTCGGGCATCGGCAGATGCAGCGGCGCAGCGAGCTCTTCGCCGCCGGGTCGGGGCTGGTCGGCGTGGTGCTGATCGGGCTCGCGCTCGCCCGCATCACCTGACCGCCGCTCTCGACAGCGGACCTTGCGCCGCCTATGCTGCGTCCATCCCCGGGGAGCCAGCTATGGCTGAGAGGGGCGCGTAGCTGCGTCCGACCCGTCGAACCTGAACCGATTAGCATCGGCGGAGGGAGTGGACCGGTCGCCGCCAACGGACCGCTCCGCCTCCGCCAACCGGAGAGCAAGCACATGGCCGACATCAATTCCCCGCTCGAAATAGGCGTCACCACCGGGCCGATCCGTGGGTCGAAGAAGGTGCATATCGGCGCCCGCACCGGCAGCGGCGTGCGCGTCGCGATGCGCGAGATCGCGCTGGAGGGGGGCGAGCCGCCGGTGCGCGTCTACGACACGTCCGGCCCCTACACCGACCCGGATGCGACGATCGACATCCACGCCGGCCTGCCGCAGCTGCGGCGCGAATGGATCATGGCCCGCGGCGATGTCGAGGAATACGACGCGCGCGCGGTGAAGCCGGAGGATAACGGCCAGCTCGGCCCGGATCGCAGCGGCGGCGTCCCTCCCTTTCCCAACGTGGTCAAGCGCCCGCTGCGCGCCAAACCGGGCCAGAACGTCAGCCAGATGCACTACGCGCGCCAGGGCATCATCACGCCGGAGATGGAATATGTGGCGGAACGCGAGAACCTGGGCCGCGCCGCGCTGGCCGAGACGCCGGAGGGCAACAGCTGGGGCGCGGCAATTCCCGAATTCGTGACGCCGGAGTTTGTGCGCGACGAGATTGCGCGGGGCCGTGCGATCATCCCCAACAACATCAACCACCCCGAAAGCGAGCCGATGGCGATCGGGCGCAATTTCCTAGTCAAGATCAACGCCAATATCGGCAACTCCGCCGTCGCTTCCGACGTCGCAAACGAGGTCGACAAGATGGTCTGGTCGATCCGCTGGGGCGCGGACACCGTGATGGACCTTTCCACGGGGCGCAACATCCATGACACGCGCGAATGGATCATCCGCAACAGCCCCGTCCCCATCGGCACCGTGCCGATCTACCAGGCGCTGGAAAAGGTCGGCGGCATCGCCGAGGACCTGACGTGGGAGATCTTCCGCGACACGCTGATCGAGCAGGCCGAGCAGGGCGTCGACTACTTCACCATCCACGCCGGCGTGCGCCTGCCCTATGTCCCGATGACCGCCAAGCGCGTCACCGGCATCGTCAGCCGCGGCGGCTCGATCATGGCGAAATGGTGCCTCGCGCATCATAAGGAGAGCTTCCTCTACGAGCGCTTCGACGAGATCACCGAGATCATGAAGGCCTACGACATCGCCTACTCGCTGGGCGACGGCCTGCGCCCCGGCTCCATCGCCGACGCCAATGACGAAGCCCAGTTCGCCGAGCTCTACACGCTGGGCGAGCTGACCAAGCGCGCCTGGGAGCAGGACGTGCAGGTGATGATCGAAGGCCCCGGCCATGTGCCGATGCACAAGATCAAGGAGAACATGGACAAGCAGCTGGAGGCGTGCGGCGAAGCGCCGTTCTACACGCTTGGCCCGCTCGTCACCGATATCGCGCCGGGTTACGACCACATCACCAGCGGCATCGGCGCGGCGCAGATCGGCTGGTACGGCACCGCCATGCTCTGCTACGTCACGCCCAAGGAACACCTCGGCCTGCCCGACCGCGACGACGTGAAGGTCGGCGTCGTCACCTACAAGCTGGCCGCCCACGCCGCCGACCTTGCCAAGGGGCACCCCGCCGCCAAGGTCCGCGACGACGCGCTGAGCAAGGCCCGCTTCGAATTCCGCTGGCGCGACCAGTTCAACCTGTCGCTCGACCCCGACACCGCCGAGCAATACCACGACCAGACCCTCCCCGCAGAAGGCGCCAAGACCGCGCATTTCTGCTCCATGTGCGGCCCCAAGTTCTGCTCGATGAAGATCACGCAGGAAGTGCGCGATTTCGCGGCGAAGCAGAACTCGGACAGCTATCTGGCGAGCGAAAACATCAAGCGCGAGACGTCAGCCCAAGAGGCCGAGGAAGCGCGCGAGGGAATGGAGGAGATGAGCAAGGTTTACCGGGAGAAGGGGGAGAAGTTGTACTTGCCGGAGGGATAATTGGGCAGTTGGCTCCAGAATGGAGCGATCACTCAGCCAGGTAGATTTAGCCTAAGTGCCTGATAACGTTCAAGACGATTTGATCTTATGGCTCGATACCGGACCATTCGGGAAAACTACGCCTTCAGCTCCGTATAAAAGGTGTTTCAATGAGCTCGCCGTCCTCTGCACAAAGAAGGGGAAGGGAGTTCTGGACATGCCTACAGTCTTGAGGATCGGCCCATACCGTTTCTACTTCTTCAGCAACGAAGGCGACGAACCGCCGCACATTCATGTCGATCGCGATGCGGCGACGGCGAAGGTCTTGCTGGAAGGGGTGGAGCTGGCGCGCAGTCGCGGCTTACGTCAGAAGGAGATAAATGCCATACTGGGCATCATTGCGGAGCATCGCGCCGGGCTGACGGAGGCATGGCATGACTATTTCGGAACGGCTGACTGACGAGCGGGTCAACAACGTAGTCTGCACCGACGATGCGCTCGTGGTGGATCTGATGGACGGTCGCACGATCTCCGTCCCTATCGCGTGGTTCCCGCGCCTTGCGGGTGGCTCTCCGGAGGCGCGCGCCAACTGGCAGACTTGCGCGGGGGGATACGGCATTCACTGGCCCGATCTGGACGAAGATTTGGGCACGCAGGGTCTTTTGCGAGGTATTCCCGCGCCGAAGGCTGCATGACCTCCGCTGGCGCGACCAGTTCAACCTGTCGTTCGCCCCCGACACCGCCGAGCGATACCATGACCAGACGCTGCCCGCAGCAGGCGCCAAGACCGCGCGTTTCTGCTCCATGTGTAGCCCGAAAGTCTGCTCGATGAAGATTTCTCAGGAAGTGCGCGACTTCGCCGCCAAGCAGAATTCGGACAGCTATCTGGCGAGCGAAGCTGTAATGAGTTATAGTGGTAGCACGGATCGCGCTGTAAACTTGAAGGGGGTATAAGAGATGAGCGGAATATATCGCGCCAAAAGCGATCTCCTCTACTTGCCCGAAGGTGAAGTGGAATGACGAGGCGCTTGGTCGCACTAATTCTGTCGCTTGCGCTGGCTGCTCCTGCTCACAGCGTAGCACAGGAAACCGGCGACTCGTCTCGAGGTCAGCGCGAAGCGCCCGAAACGGCGCAAGAGGGGTCATCCAGCATCGTCGTCAATGGTAAGCGGACCGATGTTCTTAGCGAGGCCGAGCAGCGCACGATTGCTAACCGTTTTGTCGGAAAGCTGACCGCGATTACCCCCTTCGACGCGCTCCCCCTATACGAGCCTGACGTCTACTGCCCCGCCGTAATCGGCATGGTTGATCGCGTGAACACGCAGGTCAAAGAGCGGATGCATACAGTGGCACAGGCAGCTGGGATTGAGCCGGCACCTTCTGGCTGCTTGCCGAGCGCACTGGTTATCTTCGTTGACGACAAAAAGGCCTTCCTCAAGGAGTTTGAGCGCGCCCATCCGGTCTATTTCCAATCTCTGAAAGACAGGTATTGGTCGGTGCCCAATGAAGACGGGCCCGCCGTTTGCTGGCAACTAACGCAGCTGATCAACGAGAACGGAGTCCCTGTGCCCAGACTTTCGCACGGGGACATCGAGACACCCGGCGGTGCACAGATCGTGACTTCGTTTTCCGGCGGCTCGCGAATCCGCGCTATGACCCACACTGCTATCGCCATGTCGGTCGTCCTGATCGAACGGTCTGCGTTGCGCGGGCTGACGATCGAACAGATCGCCGACTACGCTCTGATGCGGACGCTGACCAGCGTCGATCCAAACCAGCTTGCGGGATCGGGCGCACCGACTATCCTGACCGTGCTCGATACTCCGATGGGTGACGAAGCCTTTGCCTCTCTCACTTCGTGGGACATGGCATACATCCGAAGCCGCTACGAAGGTGATCCCAACGCCTTCGGCGCGCGCACTAGGGCTCGGATCCGCCACAGAGTACGTGAGGCGATCGGCGAGGAACCGGCCCAGGCCTCCGATATGCCATAGGTCTTGAACGCTTCTGCTTGGTCGTGAGCGTCACTGCTTCGCTTTGTCGGCGAAGTGAAGGAGAACGTGGTTGCCTGAAGGACTTACGTCAGAAATGTGACAGTTGCGCGATCACATTAAATTTCTCCGACTGCCATGTAACTTTCTGCTCAACTAAAATGGCTTCGCTCTGGATTCACGCCTGCGCGAAAAACGACCCACCCCGCACTGGACCCGAATGGCTCTCGCTCACCCGTCCGCTCAACCAGTGGAGCTACGGGGAGGAGGACCTGTGCGCTCTCGCCACCGCCTATGCCTATGGGATCGCGCGCAACCACCCCTTCGCCGATGGTAACAAGCGCACGGCGTGGGTGTTCGCGCGCCTGTTCCTGCGACTAAACGGGCAGACCCTCTCGTTTACACCGAGAGAAGCTATCGACACCGTGTTCGCCCTTGCCGCCGGGGAACTTGGCGAGGACGAGTTGGCCGAATGGTTCCGCCAGCACCTCGTCGCGGCCTAGCGCATCCCCACCAGCACCCGGTCCAGCGCCTGCAAAAACCGCGATCGATCCGCCTTGCTGAACGGCGGAGGCCCACCGCCAACTCCATCCATCCCGGCGCGCAGGTCTTCCATGATGGCGCGGGTCGCGAGGGCGCTGCCGATGCTGGCGGCGTCGAACTCGCGCCCGTCGTGCTTCAGCACCCGCGCGCCCGCCGTCAGGCAGCGTTCGGCCAGCAGGATGTCGGCGGTCACCACCACGCTCCGCTCGTCCGCGGCTTGCGCGATCCAGTCGTCCGCCGCGTCGAAGCCGTCGCTCACCACCACGCGTTTCACCCGCTCGCTCACCGGCACGCGGAACGCGCTGTTGCTCACTACGCGGACATGCGCGCCGTAGCGGTCCGCGACGCGGTAGATTTCCTCCTTCACCGGGCAGGCATCGGCGTCGACGAGGATGGTGACGGGGGTGCTCATCCAGCAATGATTAGGCGTTTGGCCGCCCCCGTGCTACATGCTCATCCGCTGACGTCGAAATTTGCGACGGACTTCGGCTTTTGACTACGCCGCTTGCCCCTTCCTCCCGGTCGGGGCCCCGGCGTTAACCAGACGGCGACTTCCTTTCTTCGGACGACCTTACGCACGACCGCGCGGCATGTCGCCGTGCGGCAACCAATCGTTCTCGAAAGGAACACACCATGGCCAAGACAGGCACAGTCAAATTCTTCAACGGCGACAAGGGCTACGGCTTCATCCAGCCCGACGACGGGTCGAACGACGCCTTCGTCCACATTTCCGCCGTGCAGGCCGCCGGCATGCAGACGCTGCAGCAGGACCAGCGCCTCAATTACGAGCTGGAGCAGGGACGCAACGGGAAGGAAAGCGCGGTCAACCTTTCGTCCGCCGACTGACCCCTTCCGCCGCGCGCCGCTCCCTTGGGGGGTCGCGGCGCGCGGCACTTGCCTTCCCCTTCCCACGACGCCGGAGCACGCCATGAGCATGAATTACGAATATTGCCGCGCCCGCGCGGACGAGGCGGCGACCGAGGCGAAGGCGGCTGAGCTCGACAATGTGCGCCAGCGGGCGCTGCGGTCGGAGAAGACCTGGCGCGGGCTGGCCGAACAGGCGCGCTCCGTCGCCGAAAACCGCGAACGCGTCGAACGCGAAAAGGCCGCGGAACGCGAACGCGCCGCGCAAGGCTGACGCCGCGGTCCCTCGCGGATCGGTCGAAACTTTCCTACTCGGCGAAAATCTGCCTTATCCTGCCGGATGAGCAAGCAGACGCGCCCATCCGCCCAAACCATCACCCGACATGACGGCTGGTCGCTGGACCGGCAGGCGGCCTTTCTGCGGCAGCTATCGGCGACCCATTCGGTCAGCGAGGCGGCGCGATCCGTCGGGATGAGCCGCCAGTCGGCCTATCGCCTGCGCAGCCGGCTGAAGGGGAAGGCGTTCGACCTCGCCTGGGAAGTCGCCTTCCACCATTCCTACGACGTGCTGGCCCACGCCGCGCTGGAGCGCGCGCTGAACGGGGTGGAGGTGCCGGTCTATTACCAGGGCGAGCTGGTCGGGACCTATCGCCGCTATGACGAGCGGCTGACCGTGGCGCTGCTCCACTCCATGACCTCTGGCGGCAATCCCGCGCTGGGCCGACTCAACGCCAGTGCGGAGCGGCACGCGCGCGATTTCGAGGCGCTGCTGGCGCGGCTGCAGGCGGGCGAAGCGGTGGAAACCGGCGCGCTCGGCCCCGACGATGCGGGCGAGATCGAGACGATGCGCGCCGCGATCGCGCGTCCCGACCCGTTCCGCGCGCCGCCCCGCTGTCCGTCCGCCCTCTCCGACGAGGAGATTATGGCGCTGTATCAAGAGGATGGCGACGAATAGCGAAAGTGACGGGGTGTCACTTTCGTCACCCGCTCACGAATTGATCGACGACCCGAGGCGGGCGGGGCCGTTTCCTCCTACGGCGAGTTGTTGCAGTGCAGCATTGCGCTGCCGGAGACGACCATGACCCCCAAACGCGACAAGACCCCGCAGGAATTGCTGTTCGATACCTGGATGCTGGCAAACGAGGCCGCTTTCGTAATGTGGCTACGCGGCTGGCGCATGATGGCCGGGGGGCCTCTGGCGGAACGGGAGGCGAACCGGATGGTCGGCGAGAAGCTGACAGCCGCGGCGCTGCTGTGGCCCGCGCTGCTGGCCGGGGGTCCGTTCCAGAGCGGCACCGCAATCGGCGAACGGGTGGTGGAGCATTACCGCAAGCCGGTGCAAGCCAATCGCCGCCGCCTGTCGCGGGCGAAGCGCTAGGTCGGCTGTCCGGGGTTGCAGTGGTGGCGGGTTTGGCAGAGGAAGTATCCATGGCCCACTATCTGCTGACTTACGCGCTCTCACCCGACTATCTCGCTCGCCGCGCCGAATTTCGCGACGAACATCTGGCGCTGGCGTGGGAAGCGGCGGAGTGCGGCGAACTGCTACTCGGCGGGGCGACCGACCCGGCGGACCGGGCCTTGCTGCTGTTCACGGGGGACGGGCCCGAGGCCGCCGAACGCTTCGCCTCGCGCGACCCCTATGTGGTGAACGGGCTCGTACAAGACTGGCGGGTCGTTCGATGGAACACGGTGGTGGGCGAAGCGGCCGCAACGCCGGTACGCAGTAGCGCATGAGGAGCATTCCTCCGCTACCGCGCGTGCTCGGTTTCGCCGGACTGTCGCCGCAGTTCGCCTGTCTCGGCGCGTTGTGGTTCGGGCCGGAGGGTTGGCGCTACGCCGCGCTGGCGATCGCATGGGGCTATGCCGCGCTCATCTTCAGCTTCCTCGGCGGATTATGGTGGGGGATCGCCGCCAGTCGCATTCGCGAGGCGGAACGCGTTCCGGGCTGGCTGTGGGTCGCCTCCGTCCTGCCGAGCCTCGTCGCGCTGGCGACCTATCTGCCGTGGGTGTTCGGCGAGGAATGGCCCCGCCCGTCGCTGGTGGTGCTGGCGGTCGGGCTGATCGCCAGCCTGTGGGTCGATCGCCGCATCGCACCCAGCGCGCCGAGCTGGTGGATGGCGCTGCGGGTACCGCTCTCCATCGGGCTGGGTCTGGCGACCTTGCTCGTGGCGGCAGGCTAAGCGAGGGCTTGCGCCACGATGCCGAGCCCGCGTTGCATGGTCGCCAGCTCCATCGCGCCGGCACCGCCGACGGGGCCGTCTTCCATGCCCGCGATCGCCGGAAGGTGGAGGAACAATACATGGGTCGAAAGACCCGCGCGCGCGACACGATCGAGAGCGAGCCAATAGCTCCGGTTGCAGACATAGGCCCCGGCGTCGTCCGACAGGTAGGCGGGGATATCCGCCCGGCGCAATCGGTCGACGAGCACGGGAAAGTCGATCGACCGGTTCGCCTGCACCGACGCTGGATCGCGACACTTAGGAGGTGTGAAGCCGCTCGCATCGGCGTAAACCGGGCTGCAGACGCTGGTCGCACCTGTTTCGAGCTTGAGACCGGTCGCGATCCGCGAATAGCCCGTCAGGATCAACGCGGCGGGCTCATCGGCGAACAGTTTGCCGACCGTGCAGTCGAGGTCGGCGTAGACGGTGTCGAGCAGGTGAAAGATAGGCTGGATGGAATGCTGTTGCGCCCATGCGGTATCGCCCCGCAGGCTGTCGATCAGCGTTGCGCTCGGATTGGTCGGCACGCCGGGGAAGGGGCGAAAGCCGGTGATGGCGACCCGGGACTTGCTCATGCGGGTGAAACGCGTGGGTCTGCCGATCTATCCGAGCGGGAACCCGGCGCTGCCCGATACGCTGTCTTGGCCATGAAACGCGCGATACCTTTCGTTCTTCTCGTTCTGCCATTGGCGGCATGTGCCCCATCGTCGGAAGAGGCAGGCGACACTGCGCCTTCCGAAGCTGTCTCGACCGGGCAGGCACCGGCGGAAAGCCCGGCCGAGCGTTCTGCTACCCCGGTGAACGACGCGAAGGTCCTCTCTCTGGAGGGTCTCGGTGCGCTCAGGATCGGGCAGCTGGTTCCCAAGGACTCGGGCTGGGCCCAGCGCGGTGCGCAGGTCGACCCGGAAGGCGCTTGTGGAACGGTCTCTTCTCCCGACTACCCCGGTGTTTATGCGCTGACCGAGAACGGTATCGTTCGGCGCATTACGATCGGCAAGAGCTCGGATGTGAAACTTGCCGAGGGGATCGGCCCGGGTGCCAGTGAGAAAACAGTGCGACAATGGTTCGGGGGTTTTCGCGAAGAGCCGCATAAATATATCGAGGGCGGCAAATACTTGACCGCCCCCAACGCCAGCCTCGGCGAAAGCGCGCTGCGCTTCGAAATCGGGGGAGACGGAAAGGTCGACCTTATCCATGTCGGCACCATGCCACAGCTTGGTTATGTCGAAGGCTGCGCCTGACCTTTGCCCAGTTGCGCGACCGGAGTAAGGGCAGGCAATGCGTATTTTCCTTTCCGTACTCGCCCTGGTTGCGGTCTCCGCC
Source organism: Erythrobacter sp. 3-20A1M (assembly GCF_018636735.1). Taxonomy (NCBI): domain Bacteria; kingdom Pseudomonadati; phylum Pseudomonadota; class Alphaproteobacteria; order Sphingomonadales; family Erythrobacteraceae; genus Erythrobacter; species Erythrobacter sp. 3-20A1M. Next base: position 2,011,693 of record NZ_CP045200.1, read on the forward strand.
TGTTCGTCACCGTCGGATGAAGTAACGCCGGATACAGCGCCGCAAGGATTTCGGGGCATCGGCGAAGCCGAAGTGATCACCTTTACCGGTACCGAGCCGTTCTGGGGCGGCACCGTCCGCCGCGATACGCTCGTCTGGCGCACGCCGGAAAACACGATGGACGGGGCAACTGGGCAAAGTATCGATGTCGAACGCTTCTACGGGCAGGGCGGGATCGCTTTTTCAGGGCAGCTCGACGGGCGGCCCTTCGACATGATGGTGACCCCCGGGGCGTGCTCCGACGGGATGAGTGACCGGACTTATCCCTATACCGTGACGGTGAAGGTGGGTGACCGTCAGCTGGAAGGCTGCGCGTCGACCGACCGGCAGCCTGCGACAGATAAGCCTTAGCGGTTCACGCCCGCCCGTTTCAGTTCCGAGCCGAGCCGGCCACTCAGCCAGAGCGCCCACATGCGGAAATCGGCAGCGAGGCTCCATAGCGGATAGGTGAAGGTAGCGGGCCGGTTCTTCTCCACGGTGAAATGCGCCAGCCAGGCGAAGAAATACCCGGCCAGTGGAAGGGCGAGCAACCACCACCAACGCTGGGTCGCCAGCGCGAACAGCGCGATCGCCACTACCAGCGTGGTCCCGATATAATGCAGCGCGCGGGTGCGCGGCCGACTATGCTCCCGCAGGTAGAAAGGCCAGAACTCGGCGAAGGTTGCGTATTCGCGTTGGGCCATGGGTCGGCACTCCCTTGCAATCGATCAGTAGGCACCGGGCACGTCGCGCTCCAGGGTGCCGGGCTGGGCAGGTTGCAGCACGCGCATTGTTGCCTTCGTGCCCGCGGTGGTTCGCGCCGTGCTGCTGCCCGTGATCGGCGTGCAACTGCGCCCCGCGAGGAAGTCCAGAGCGGTCGCAACCGAAGCTTCCGTGGGATCGCCCAGCGGCTTCAGATAATCGTCGGTCGCGCGGCACGTCACCGGGAAGACGCTGGCGAGCCCGCCATAATAGTCCCCCTGGTCGTTCGCATTGGTGGTGCGGAAAGCAATCGCGCGCAGTCGATCATCGCACGCCTCGCGGTCCAGGGCGATCTGGCCGACCGGCTTGCCATAGGTGTTGGAGCCGATCAGCGCGGTGTTGTTTCCGAGATAGGGAATGAAGGCATTGGCCACCAGTTCGCTTGCCGAAGCGGTGCTGCCCGTACCGATGAAGGCGATCTTCATCGCGGGGATGGCATTCGGTTCGGCCGAAAAATTGACGGTTTCGTTGTACTGCGCCAGCGAATTGCGGAAGACGGTATGGCTGAATACCTTCCCGACCTGATCCGCGCCCAAAAGGCTGCCGAAGACTTCGGCCACGGACGTCAGCCCGCCGCCATTATAGCGCAGGTCGACGATCACCTGCGTTATGCCCTGGGCCTTCAACTGACCGAACGCTGCGCGCAGCTGCGGCGCGGCATCGGCGACGATGAAGGTGCGAAGGTTGATATAGCCCACCTTCGTACCGCCATTGTCCAGAATCTTGACGCCATAGCGATCCGAGATCGGGTCGAGCGAAAAGACCGTCTTCGTGACAGAGACATCGCGGGTCATCCCGTCGGGTTGGCGGATGCGGAACTGAACGGTCAATCCGGGGGTCGAAGGCCCAAGCTCTTCGTTGATCGTTCCGTTCGACAGCAGCTGCGCCACCGACTTCCCGTTGATCGATATGATCTCTGTCCCCCGGTCGAGACCTTGCGGATAGGCGGGGCCGTTCTCGAAGGCTTCGAGCACGTAGAGCCGATTGCTCGAACTCAACGCGAAGCGCACGCCGAAGCCAGCGCTCGCGCCCGAATTGATCAGCTCTTCCTCTTCCTGGATCGAAGTGATGTAGGTGAGGCCGGCGCGTTGCAAGGGTCCGCCGGTCGGGAAGACGGACGGCGCAACGAGCGCGTCGATATAATCCTGGACCGTGGCATAGGCACCCGGATTTAGGTTACGTGCGAGCTTGTCGGGGAACAGATAATATTGGTCGAGCTGCTCGAAAACCCAGTTCTGTCTCGCTGTGAGCGAACACGTGCCGCTCGCCGAGCCCCCGCCTGAGGTTCCCCCGCCGGAGCTGCCACCACCGGTATTTCCGCCAGACGTCGGTCCCGAACCGCTGCCACCCGATCCGCCCCCGCCACAAGCGGCCAGAGCGCCTGCCAGCGCAACCAAAAGCGACGTGCGACCCATACCCATCCTGCTCTCCCCAATGGCACACCTGCGCGACGCTCGCCGCGCAAGCCCCCCGAAAACCCTGTTCTATCCGTTTCTTACGCGACAATCGTTGCGGGGCAAGTCGCCTGCGTCGGGAGGTGCGGTGTTCCTGGGCGCGTTTCCGGCGCCATCTGTTGAAAAACCGCGTCCGTTCCCCTCGCCAAACCCGGATCGAAAGCTTAGCACGCGGCAGAGGAAAGGTGACGATATCCATGGCCGACTGGCTCAAACGTTTTTTGCCCGAGAACTGCCCCCCGCGCGCAAGCCTGGCGCTGGCGCGTTTCGCTGCGGAAGCGAAAATGAACCGGGGCGGTTTCGCGATTTCGAGCGCGGCGTTCGAGAATGGCGGGGAACTCGATCCTTCCTTTACAGCGGAGGAGGAAGACGCCGTCGCCCCGCCGATGGAGTGGACAGCGCCCCCGCCGGGTACGCAGGAGCTGGTTCTGGTAGTGGAAGATGCCAGCACCGATCCGCCCGATTGCCATTGGCTCGTGTGGGGTCTGCCCGGGCAACGCGCGAAATTGCTCGAAGGCGAAGCGCCACCCAGGACCGGAAAGAACGCACGCGGGAATTCCGATTGGCTGCTGCCGGCGCTGACGGAGGAGGGGCGGTCGCACTGGTACGTGTTTCAGCTGTTCGCGCTCGATCTGCCGCTGACTCTGATGCCGGGGGCGAGCAAGGACGAATTGTTTGCCGAGATCGACGGGCATGTGATCGCCGCAACCGTTACGACCGCCAGCTTCCGTCCGACGGCGGAAGAGGATTGGGTGGAGGATGATTTCGAAGAGCCATGAGAAAGGAACGATAATGGCTGGAAAGAACAATGCGCTGCAGAAGCCGGTGAATGTTTCGCCGGAGCTGGAGAATGTGATTGGCAAGGGTCCGATGACCCGTGCCGAGGTTACCAGCAAGGTGTGGGATTATATCAAGAAGCATGACCTGCAGGATGCGCAGGACAAGCGGATGATCAATGCCGACGACAAACTGGGCGCGGTGATCGGCAAGGAGCAGATCTCCATGTTCAAGATGACTGCTGCGGTGTCGAAGCACCTTAGCTAGTCCGATGGCTCCCGGCGGCGGAACGGCCAGTCCGTCACGCCGCCGGTCCACAGGGCGAGCCATACCAGCACGGGCTGCGCGAACATGCGCGGTACGTGATAGGCGAGGCCCCACCCATGGTCAGGGCGCGCCATGTCCAGAGCGAAATGATGAATGTTGGCGGGGAAAACGCCCACGGCGTAAAGGGCGAGCCCGATACCCGCTGCGTTTCGTAACCTTCCCGAGATAGGCTGGACCAATCCCGCCGCACCCAGCAGCTCGGCAATCCCGGTGAGCGCAATCACCGTATCTGGATAGGGCACCCAGCCGGGCATGATCTTCATGAAAGCATCAGGCGTAGCGAGGTGAAAAACGCCGGCGACCGCGTAGAACAGCGCCAGCAAAGTCCGAGCCGTTCCCCTGCCTGTCATAGCCAGTATCTCCGTCCCGAAACGGCCAGAAGCACCCAACAGTGCGCTCGAGCGGAGCGTAAGCCGCCGGTTCCTCCCAAGAGGCTCCGGCGGCCAGTGCTAAATCAGCGAACGCGGATGGGAATGTATTGCGCCGGTTGGCCCCGACGCAGAACGCGCAGCAGAACAGCTTCGCGACCCGATTCCTTTGCTTCGGCGATGACCGCTTCGAGCTGATCGACGCTTTCAAGCTTCTTGTAATTCGCCGACAGGACGATGTCGCGCCGCTGGAGACCCTTGCGGGCGGCGTCCGAATTCGGATCCACGACCGTGACTGCGAGGCCGGTGGTGTCCGCTGACACGCCGAGCTGCCGGGCGATCTGCGGGTCGACCGGCACGACGCCAAGGCCCAGTGCCTTGCCCACGATCTCACTCGTCGAACCGTCGGGTGCCATCTGCTGGTTGTCGCTCTCGTCCCCCCCGAACATCTGGCTTTGCCGCAGTTCCTCGTTGGTCGGGCGCTTGCCGACGGTGACGCGAACCGCGCGCTTGCGCCCGTCTCGGATGAGTTCCACCGGCACGGTCTGTCCAGGTTCGATGTTCGCGACGAGGAAGGACAGCGTCTGGTCCGGTGTCACTTCCTTACCGTCGACCTTGGTCACGATATCGCCAGCCTGAATCCCGGCCTTTTCCGCCGCCTCGCCATCGACCACGGACTGCACGAACTCGCCGCGGTTCTTCGGCAGCCCGAGCGAGTCGGCGACCTCGTCGGTAACCGGTTGTATCTGTACTCCGAGATAGCCGCGCTCGATCGTCTCGCCGCTGCGCAATTGCTCCACGATCGGGGCTGCGGTCTCCGCCGGAATGGCGAAACCGATCCCGACGCTGCCCCCCGAAGGCGAGAAGATCGCGTTGTTGATGCCGATGACGTTGCCTTGCATGTCGAACAGCGGCCCGCCCGAATTGCCGCGATTGATGCTCGCATCGGTCTGGATATAGCGATCGTAGGCGCTGCCGGACCCGGTGTTGCGATACACCGCCGAAACGATGCCGGCGGTCACCGTGCCGCCGAGACCGAACGGGTTGCCGATCGCGATCACCCAATCGCCGACACGGGCCTGCGACGAATCGCCGAACTTGACGAAGGGGAAGGGCTTGTCGGAATTGATCTTGAGCACTGCGAGATCGGATTGCTCGTCCGATCCAACCAGCGTTGCAGCGTATTCGGTGCCGTCGGGCGTGGTGACGGTGATCTCTTCGACCGTCGCGCGTCCCTCCGGGCTGATGACGTGGTTGTTGGTGACCACGGTACCATCGGCGGAGATGATGAACCCGGAACCGAGCGACACACCTTCGCGCGTCTGCGGTTGCGACCCGGAGCCGCGCTGGCCGAACAGCCCTTCGAAAGGAGTGCCGGCGAAGGGATTGGTGTTCTGGACCTCAACCCGCTGACGAGTGGAGATGTTCACGACGGCGGGTGCCAGCTGTTCGGTGAGATTGGCGAAACTGTCGGGCGCGCCCGCGCGCGGAACCGCGTGCTGCATCCGGCTGTCGTCGTTCTGGGCCACTTGCGCGCCGGCCGGCTGGCCTGTGACAAGCGAGATGGTGGCGCCACCAACCAGCAGCGCGGTGGTCAGACCGTAGGCATATCGCACAGGTTTCACGTCCCTTCTTTTCCTTTTCAGCTAGCTTCGTCGGGGAACTGCCGCGGGCGAGCGGCGCGACGATTGCGCAGCCCATGAACCGCCGGCGCTGAACCTCGATTTAACGTCGATCCGAATTACCGCTGGCCCCGGAACTGGCGAAGATATTCGTTGTCGGGCGACATGATGATGGAGCTTGTTCCCTCCCCCGTTTCGAAGGTGGTGCGATAGCTCTGCATGGCCCGGTAGAAGTCGTAGAAATCCGGATCCTTGCCGTAGGCGGCGGCGTAGGTCTTGGCCGCTTCGGCTTCTGCCTCTGCGCGAATGATTTGCGCATTCTTGCGCCCTTGCGCGCGGATGGTCTCGGCCTCTTCCTGCCGGTCGGCTTCCATTCTCGTGAAGGCCGACTCGAGCGGCGTGCCTTCGGGCAAGTCGGCGCGCTTGATCCGAACGTCGATGACCTGAGCACCGTACTGGCGCGCCTGTCGGTCGAGCGCCTCGCGGATATTGCGCATCGCTTCGCCTCGGTCGGCGGTAAGCAGCGCCGCGAATGGACGACGGCCGAGCTCTTGCCGCAGGACCGAACTAAGGATCGGCTGCAGCTGCATCTCGACGTTTTCGGTCGTGCCGGCGGTGCGCACCATCCGCACGGGATTCACGATCCGAAACCGCGCGTAGGCATTGACCTGGAGACGCTGCTGGTCGCTCGAAAGGACCTGTTGCCGCTCCATGTCGAGGTCGAGGACACGCTTGTCGATCTCCTGCACCCGTTCGAGAAACGGTATGCGCAGTACCAGCCCCGCGCCCGTGTTGCCGTAAGCGGCATCTTGCCGGAACTGGTTGACCACACGGACGGGTTCACCCGTTCGCACGATTACCGCCTGTTTGGTCTCCGGTACTTCGACGACGCTCATCGCCAGCAGAACCAGCGCCACGCCGACCACGATCAGGACGAGCTTGTATTTCTCCCACAGCGTTTCCATCACTGGCCCTCCTGCGGTGCGGCCAACTGGTTGCGGCGTTTCACTTCGGGCAGCGGAAGATAGGGGGTCACGCCCGGTGCCTCGACGATCGTCTTGTCGGTTCGGCCCAGCACGCTTTCCATCGTTTCGTAATACATCCGGCGCCGCGTCACCTCTGGTGCGAGGCGATATTCCTCATAGATCTTGTCGAACGCGGCGGCATCGCCCTGTGCACGGGCCAGCACCTGTTGCGCATAGGCGCGAGCGCGATTGACGTCGGTCTCGGCGTTCTGCTGCGCTGCCGAAACGTCCTTGAACGCCTCGATCACCTGCTTGGGCGGATCGGCTTTCTCGATTTCGACACCCTGGACGGAAATCCCCGACTTGTACGCATCGAGCGTCGCCTGCATCCGATTGCGCACACGCTGCTCGATATCGCCGCGACCGGCACCGGAAAGCACCGCGTCGAGTTCCTTTTCCGCAACCGAAGCGCGCATAGCGAACTCGGCCACTTCCTTCACCGTCTCGATCGGATCGGCGAGCTGGAATTTGAACTGCTTCAAGTCCGAGATATTCCAGCGAATGACATAGGAAAGATCGACGAGGTTCTGGTCCCCGGTCAGGATCAGGTTCTCTCCGTTGCCACCCACGGGTTCCGAGCGGAACGTGCTGACATCTTCCACATCCACCTGCTGGATCGGCCACGGCCAAGTGAAGTTCAGCCCCGAACTGAGCGTGTTCGAATACTTGCCCCCGGCCCAGGTGACGATGCCCTGTTCCTTCGGCCCGATCTGATGGGGCACGGTGAAGATCAGCCACAATCCGACGAGCACGGCCGCCAACAGAGGCAGCCAGCTTTTTCCGCCGGAGCGTTGGGGCAGGCGGAAATTGGGTCCGCCCCCACCGGGGCCCGTGCGCCGCGGCCCCTCTGGCCCGCGGTTCTTGAAGATGTCCTCTATGCTGGCGGACCGGCGCGGCTTGTCATCGCTCGGCGGCAGCCACGGATTGCGGGGACCTTTGCCCCCGTCGTTCGAAGGCGCGCCCTCCGGCCCGCCGCTTTCCCCCGGGTCCGCATTCCCGTCGTTCGATCCGGAATCCGGCTTCCCCCGGGGCGGGCCCCAGGGGTTCTTACCGGCCATCGCGAGCGCGACCCTGTTCCTCAACCCGTCCAGCATGTCCATCGGATCGTTATAGGGAGGCAATCTCGCGAAAAACAGGGGTTGCGACCGCAATTTTGCTGCTAGGGCATCGCCGATGGACGAGAAGGGTATCAAAGACAGGCTCCCCGCCGGGCTCGCGGCGCGGATCGCATCGCTGCGCATCGATCAAGAACGGCTGACGCTGGTCCTGAACGGGTCTGGCCTTTCCGCTTCCGACCGCGAGGCAATGGAAGCGGCGATCCGGCAAGCGTTGGAAGGTCTAGAAGGTATCGAAAGCGCGGCGGTCGCGATCATGGCGGAACGCACACGGCGCCGCATCGTCGCGATCGGATCGGGCAAGGGCGGGGTTGGGAAGTCCACCCTTACCGCAAATCTCGCGGTGGCGCTCAAGCGTGCCGGGGTAAAGGTCGGCGTCGTCGATGCCGACGTCTACGGTCCGTCGCAACCGCGTCTGCTCGCGAGCGAGAAGAAGAAGCCCCAGGCGAAGGACGAGCGGTTGCAGCCGGTTACCGGCACCTTGAACATTCCGATGCTGTCGATGGGGCACCTCGCCCCACCGGGCAAGGCGCTGGCCTGGCGTGGACCCATGGCAGGCGGTGCGTTGACCCAGCTGGTGGATGCCGACTGGGGCGATACCGAACTGTTGCTGATAGATCTGCCCCCCGGCACCGGCGATGTGCAGCTCACCATGGTGCAGAAGCACAAGCCCGATGGGGCGGTCATCGTCTCCACCCCGCAGGATCTGGCGCTGATCGACGCGGCGCGGGCCGGGCAGTTGTTCGAAACGGCGAAGGTGCCCGTCATCGGGCTGGTCGAAAACATGGCCGGTTACGCCTGCCCCCATTGCGGGGAGATCAGCGATCCTTTCGGTCAGGGCGGAGTGGAGAAGTTCGCCGCAGCGCTCGACCTGCCATTCCTGGGGCGTATCCCGCTCACGCCATCGATCCGGGTGGCGAGCGACGCCGGTACCCCGCCCGCAGCCGGTGATGGCGATGAGGCAGACGCGTTTGCAGCGATAGCGCGCCAGCTGGCCGAATGGCTCGAGGCGCAGGGGTGAAGGTCAGCCGTCGCGGCGTGCTGGCCGGGACCGCGATCGGCGGTGGGCTGGTCGTCGGGTGGCTGTTGCGTCCCCGCAGTTTCGCCGATCCCATGTTGCTGGGCGCCGGCGATGCCGCTTTCGGTGCGTGGCTGACGATAGCGCCCGACGGGGTGGTAACCGTGGCTCTCCCGCAGCTCGAAATGGGGCAGGGCGTAAGCACCATTCTTCCGCAAATCGTGGCGGAGGAACTGGGCGCGGACTGGCGCCAGGTTGCGGTCGAACCGGTACCGCCGAGCGGTGCCTACCCAAATCTCCCGCTGGCGGCCCGATGGGCTTCGCTATGGATGCCGTTCGCCGCAGGTCTTGCGAACGACCCCACCGATCTCCTGACCCGGCGTTTCGCCGAGGGTGCCCGCTTCGATGCAACCGCCGCCGGAACGACCCTAGACGCTTACGAGACGTCGGCTCGCGAGGCCGCGGCGATGGCGCGGACGATGTTGATAGAGGAAGCGGCCGAGCGCTGGGATGTCCAGCCCGATGCGTGCGACACGCGCGCCGGGTTCGTTCTTTGTGGTTCGAAGCGGCTGTCGTTCGCGGATCTCGCTCAGGGCGCGGCGCGGCGCTCGGTTCCGGACATACCGATATTGCGAGCATCACCAGCTGAGCAAACCCCGGTACCGGCAGGTCAGGAGGTTGAAATCCCCTTCCCCCGACTCGATCTGCCGGCAAAGGTCGACGGCGGATGGCGTTTCGCCGGCGATGTTCGCCTGCCTGGCATGGTACATGCCGCGATCCGTCACGGGCCGGTGGGGTCCGCCGCTCTCGAGCATTTCGACATCGACGCACTTCGCGGATCGAAGGGTGTAACCGGTGTGGTGCGCGGGCGCGACTGGATTGCAGCGATGGGGGAGACCTGGTGGGTTGCGGAACGGGCGCTCGCCGCGATGGAGCCCGTCTTCGGCGGCGATGGCCGCTGGGCCGACAGTAGCGCCATGGACGCCGCCCTGGACCAAGCAGTGCGCCACGGTGACGCGCATAACATCGCCACGCGAGGAGGCGGAGCCGAAGGGATCGAGAAGCCCGATCTGATGGTGCGCTACGATGTCGCTCCCGCCGTGCATGCGCCGATAGAAACCGCAAGTGCAACGGCGTGGCTCCACGACGACCGGCTGGAGCTGTGGGTGGCGTGCCAGGTTCCGGAAAGCGCGCGGGCTGCGGCGGCCGAGGCGGCCGGCGTGTCCTTGTCGAACACGGTCATCTATCCGATGCCTGCCGGTGGGAGTTTCGATGCGCGCCTGTCCTTCGGCCATGCGATAGAGGCTGCGGTAATCGCCCGCGAGACCGGACGGCCAGTGCAACTAACCTGGTCCCGCTGGCAGGAGATGCTGGCGAGTTTTCCCCGTGCCCCTGCCGCGGTCGTCGCGAGCGTGCGGCTCGGCCCGGCGGGCTCGCTGGAGGCGCTGCGGACCCGCATCGCGATGCCACCCGTAATGCGGCAACTGGGCGCGCGTCTGTTCGACAACCGGACGGCGCAGGGAGCGATCGCGCGGGTTTCGGGAGAGGCGGACGCGCTCGCCTGTGCGGGGGCGATGCCCGCCTACGACATCCCCAACGTCGCGGTGCAGCATGTCCCGGTCGATCTGCCTTTGCCTGTCTCGCGCATGCGGGGCGGGGGCGATGCAATAACCGCCTTCGTCACCGAAAGCTTCGTCGACGAGGCGGCAGCCCGGGCGAAGCGCGAACCGCTGTCGTTCCGTATCGGGATGCTGGGGCGGGATCCGCGGTTGGCCGAATGCCTGCAACAAGCGGCCCATCTTGCTGAGTGGGGCTCCGAAAGCGGGCAGGGTGTGGCATGCCACCGGATGGGTGATGAGCAGAGCGGCGGCCGTATCGCCTGCATCGCGACCGCTCGCCGGGGTCAGGGCGGGGTGCGCGTCTCCAGCCTGCATGCGGTGATGGACATCGGGCGCATCGTGAACCTCGACATCGCACGCCAGCAGGTCGAAGGCGGATTGATCTTCGGGACCTCACTCGCGCTGGGCAGCAGTACCGAATACGAGACGGGGTTGCCCCGCTCGGCACGCTTGGCCGATCTGTCGCTGCCGCTACTCGCCGATAGCCCGGAGATCACGCTGAAGTTCGTCGCCAGCGATGCGCCGCCGTTCGATCCGGGCGAGATCGGGACTGTCATCGCGGCACCCGCCATCGCCAACGCGCTCTTCGCTGCGACCGGGCTGCGGCTAAGACGCTTGCCCCTGCTCTCCGGCGGGTTGTAGGGCGCGGACGCAATGACCTGGCAGCCGCAATCTCTCCCGAACGACCATCCGCCAGTGCACAGCGGCGGCATCGGCGTGCTGCTGGTCAATCTCGGCACACCCGACGATCCCTCTCCGGCGGCGGTGAAGCGCTATCTCGCCGAATTCCTGTCCGACCGGCGCGTGGTCGAAATCCCCCAGATCGTATGGCAGCCGATCCTGCGCGGGATTATTCTGAACACTCGCCCCAAGAAGAGCGCGCATGCCTATGGACAGGTGTGGAGTCCTGACGGATCGCCGCTGGCGGCGATCACGCGAGCCCAGGCGGAGAAGCTGCAGCGCGCTCTGGGCGATGGTGTCCGGGTCGATTGGGCGATGCGTTACGGCAATCCGTCGATCCCCCAACGGCTGGAGGCGATGCGCGCGGCCGGATGCGAGCGTATCCTGTTCGCCCCACTATACCCCCATTACTCCGGTGCGACGACCGCGACCGCCGTGGACAAGGCGGGCGATGCGCTGCGCGCCATGCGCTGGCAGCCGAGCCTGCGAACCCTGCCGCCCTATCACGATCACCCGGCCTTTCTCGACGCGCTCGAGGCCGATATCGCGCGGCAACTCGACGCGCTCGATTTCGAGCCGGAGGTGCTGCTGCTCAGCTATCACGGCATGCCGGTGCGCACACTCGAACTGGGCGATCCCTATCACTGCCATTGCCGCAAGACCTCGCGGCTGCTGAGCGAGCGGTTGAAGCGGTCGGGCCTGCGGATCGAGACGAGTTTCCAATCCCGCTTCGGCCGTGCGCAATGGCTGGAGCCCGCCACCGATGCCGAATTGATGCGCTTCGCCCGCGAAGGCGTTCGCCGGATTGCGGTCGCCGCGCCGGGCTTCTCCGCCGACTGCCTCGAGACGCTGGAGGAGCTGGCCATTCAGGGTCGCGATCAGTTCCGCGACGCCGGGGGGGAGCAGTTCGCCGCGCTGTCCTGCCTCAATGCAAGTGACGCCGGGATGGATATGATCGAGACACTGATGCGACAGGAATTGTCGGGCTGGATTTAGCGCCGCGGCTTATTTACATCGATGTCAGGAGGAGGACTGTCCATGGCATCCGTCGCGACCGCTCACGCACCTGCACCCTTGCGCTTCGCCCATTGGTCCGACCGGCTACCCGCCGGTGCGCTCGAACATATTCCGGGCGAAGCGGGCTGGCCGGTTGTCGGCCACACCTTCAATCAACTCGCCGACCCACATGCTTTCGCCCGGCGGATGATCGAAACCTACGGCCATATCTACAAGGTGCGCACGATGGGCGCATGGCACGTCGCATTGATCGGTGCCGATGCGAACGAGCTGATGCTGTTCGACCGGGACAAGGTGTTCTCCAGCGAGCAGGGTTGGGGGCCAGTACTCGACAAGCTGTTCCCGCGCGGCCTGATGCTGATGGACTTCGACCATCACCGGGCGGACCGGCGCGCGCTGTCGATCGCGTTCAAGCCGGGGCCGATGCGCCACTTTGCCGATGCGCTAGATCGCGGCATTGGCACCCGCATGGGCGAATGGGGCGCGGGCGAGATGCAGTTCTACCCAGCGATCAAGCAGCTGACGCTGGACCTCGCTGCCGATAGCTTCCTCGGCCTGCCACTGGGCGAGGAAGCGGAAGCGATCAACCATGCCTTCGTCGAGATGGTGCAGGCTTCCGTTGCACCAATCCGTCGCCCGTTGCCCGGCACGCAGATGCGCCGCGGGGTCGAGGGCCGCGCCTTCCTGGTCGACTGGTTCACCCGCGAGACCGAGCGCCGCCGGGCGGGCGATGGGTTAGGGCAGGACATGTTCAGCCAGTTCGCCACTGCTGAGATGGAAGACGGTACGCCGATGCCGGTCGCCGCGGTGGTCGATCACATGAACTTCCTGATGATGGCAGCGCACGACACCATCACGTCCAGCGTGACCTCGCTCATTTGGCTATTGGCGCGCGAGCCGCACTGGCAGGACCGTGTACGCGACGAATTGCGCGGACTGGCTGGCGACTGCGGCAGTCTTTCCTACGACGATATGGGCAAGGCCGAGCTGACCGAGATGGCGTTCAAGGAAGCGCTGCGCTTCATGCCGCCGGTTCCCTCGATCCCGCGTCGTGCGCTCAAGGATTTCGAATTTCTAGGCTACCGCGTTCCCGCCGGAACGCCGGTCGGGATCAACCCGCATTACGTTCATCACATGGCGGCGCACTGGCCCGAGCCGCAGCGCTTCGATCCCGAAAGGTTCTTGCCCGAAGCGGTAAAGACGCGACACAAATATGCCTGGGTACCCTTCGGCGGTGGGGCACATATGTGCTTGGGGCTGCACTTCGCTTACATGCAGATCAAGATCCTGCTGGCGCAGATGCTGACCCGCTATCGGATCGAAATTGCGGAACGTTACGCGCCCGAATGGCAGGCTTGGCCGATCCCGCGCCCCAAGGACGGGCTACGGATCAGCTTGCGCGCGCTCTAACTGAAATCGATCGCGATCCCGTCCTTCACCCAATCGCCGTAGCGGGTGGGGGAAAGGCCACGCGGGTCCTTTTCCGCGGCTTCGATCGGTTTCGGCTCGGGCACCGGCTCGTTCGTCCAGTGGGCAGGCTTGGTGAAGCCTTCGGGCCGCTTGGTGGCGCGTTGGGTCATGTTACGAAAATGCGCGCTCTGGCTTAAGGTTTCAAGCGCGGCTAGCGGAGTGGGCATGGCAGACCAATCCCATCCCGCCGGGCTCGGCGCGCGCCGCGCTGCGCTGAAGCTTCTCGATGCCGTGCTGCGCCGGGGCGAAACGCTCGACCAGGCGGAAGGCGTGGCGGCGCGGGGCCTGGCACCGGAAGACCGCGCCCTCGCCCGCGCGATCGCCAGCGAGGCGTTGCGCTGGCTGGTCGATCTCGACGTGCTAATCGACAGCGCGACCAAGCACCGCCTACCCGACGATGCGAAGCCGCGCACGGTGCTGCGCCTGATGCTGGCACAGGCGTTACGGCTGGAGACGCCACCACATGCGGTGATCGCGACTGGATTGCCGTTGCTCGCGGGTGGGCCGCGCAGATTGGCGCACGGGGTTTTCTCGACGCTCACCAAGCGCGGCGCGGCCCTGCCTCCGGCGCCGACCTTGCCCGATGCCGTCGCGGCGCGCTGGGGAACGCGAGCAGAGGCGATCGCGGTGGGCCTGTCGGAACCGCCCCCGCTCGATCTAGCGCTACGCGATGTTCACGAAACGGACGCGTGGGCAGAGCGACAGGGCGGCATGAGCCTGGCGCCTGGCCATATCCGGTTGTCGCGCGGATCGGGGATAGAGGAATTGCTTGGCTTCGCCGAGGGTGCCTGGTGGGTGCAGGATTTCGCCGCGTCGCTACCTGCACGCCTATTGGGGGAGGGCGCCGGCCGCCGCGTGCTCGATCTCGCTGCTGCACCGGGCGGGAAGACATTGCAATTGGCAGCCGCCGGGTGGGACGTCACCGCGCTCGATATCAGCAAGCGACGGATGGAGCGGCTGACAGAGAACCTCGCCCGCACGGGCCTCTCCGCGCACACAGTCATTGCCGACGCGCTGCAGTGGCAGCCGGAACGCGCTTTCGACACTATCCTGCTGGATGCGCCGTGCACCGCGACCGGCACCTGTCGCCGCCATCCGGACGTTTTGCACCGCATCGGCCCGCGTCAGATCGAAGAGCTTGCGGAACTCCAGACCGCGTTGCTCGACCGTGCAACCGAATGGCTCGCGCCGGGGGGCACGCTGATCTATGCGGTCTGCTCGCTCGAACGGGCGGAAGGTGAGGAGCAGGCGGAGCGTGTGCAACTGACGCCGGAACCGATCCGTGCCGACGAACTGCCGGCGAATCTTGCCGCGACTACCGATGGCTGGCTCCGGACCGATCCCGGCATGCTGCCCGATGTCGGCGGTCTCGACGGATTCTTCATCGCCCGCTGGCGAGCCTAGTCTCCGCAGCCTTTGCAGGTCGGGTCCTTCGGGATAGCGAAGCTGCGCATGCCGGGCGCGAGACCGTCCATTTGAAACACGGTTCCCCAACGCGGATCGCCGAACTGGCTCACGCCGCGCAGCAGCACCTTGATCGCCTGCATCGCGGCGAAGGTGCCGACCCAGCCGACCATTGCGCCCAGCACGCCGTCCTCAGCGCAGGTATCGCAATCCTCGGCATCGAAGGCGTCGCCGACGAAGCAGCGATAGCACGCGTGATCTGGGAGGTGCCCGGCGAATGCGCCGACCTGTCCCTGGAACCGACCGACCGCAGCCGAGAGTAACGGAACGCCGGCCGCGACACAGGCATCGGATACCGCTAGCCGGGTGGCGAAATTGTCGGTGCCGTCGATCACCAACTCGGCTCCATCGATCATCGCTCGCGCGTTGCCGGGTTCGATCTTTGCGTCGCTGATATCGACATCCAGTCCGCGATCGAAATCGGCCAGCCAGCCGCGCGCGATCACCGCCTTGCCATGGCCGATGTCGCGTTCGGTGTAGATCGTCTGGCGCTGGAGATTGCTCGCCTCGACATCGCCGTTATCGATCAACGTCAGCCGCCCGATCCCGGCACCTGCGAGATATTGCAGCGCCGGGCTTCCGATACCACCCAATCCGACGATAGCGATATGCGCCTCGGCCAGCCGTGCCTGCCCCGCGCCGCCGATCTCCGGGAGGACGATATGGCGCGCAAAACGGTAGAGCCGGGCTGGGGACAGCTTGGTGGAGGATGCCATGGCCTGCCTGTTGGCAGGCTGTGCAAAGGCTGTCGACAGCCCTGTGCGCAAGGCTGTCGATCTATCCGGCAACGGCGGTGGATGCGCTGTCTAAATCAGCTTTCGAGCTGGCGTAGCAGGCTGCGCACATCGCCATCCATATCCGCGTCGCGCTGGCGCAGGTCCTCGATCAGGCGCACTGCGTGGATAACGGTCGAATGGTCGCGCCCGCCGAACTTGCGTCCGATCTCGGGATAGCTGCGCGGGGTCAGCACCTTGGCGAGGTACATGGCCACCTGTCGCGGGCGGACCACAGCGCGCGCACGGCGCTTGCTGCTCATTTCCGAGCGGTCGATCCGATAGAACTGGCATACCGTGCGCTGGATCTCGTCGATCGTGATCCGGCGGCGATTGGCCGACAGGATATCGGTCAGCTGCTCCTCGGCAAGCTGCAAGGAAACGACCTGCCCGGTGAGCTGGGCATAGGCGATCAGCTTGTTGAGCCCACCGACCAGTTCGCGAACATTGCGGCTGACGGTCCGGGCGAGGAAATCGATCACGTCCTCGGGCACGTCGAGCGGTGCGAACTTCGACAGCTTCGATTCGAGGATCTTACGGCGAAGCTCCAGATCGGCTGCCTGAATGTCGGCGACGAGGCCCATCGACAGGCGCGAAAGAAGGCGTGGTTCGACTCCGTCGAGCGCCTGCGGTGCGCGGTCGGCGGCGAAGACCAGCCGCTTGCCCTCGGCCAGCAGCGCGTCGATCGTGTAAAGCAGTTCCTCTTGCGCGCTCGCCTTGCCGATGATGAACTGGATGTCGTCCACCAGCAGCAGGTCGAAACTGCGCAGGCGTGCCTTGAACTCGATCATCCGATTCTGCTTCAGCGCCTGGACGAATTCCACCATGAAGCGTTCGGCGCTGCAGTAGAAGATACGCGCGCGCGGGTGGTTGGTGAGATACTGGTGCCCGATAGCGTGCAACAGGTGCGTCTTACCCTGACCGGTCGCGCCCTTGAGATAAAGCGGGCTGAACTGGGGCTGCTCGTTGGCGGACATCCGCTGGGCGGCGTTGCACGCCAGGATGTTGGCTTCACCGGTAATGAACGCCGCGAAGGTGAGTGCGGCATCCAGCCCGACGGGCGCGGTGAAGCCGCTATCGGCCATCCCGCCGACGCCATGGACCGTGTTACCGAAATCACCACCGTCATTCGCGGGGCGGCGGCCGTCGCCCATCGCCAACTCGGCAAACTTGCGGCGGCCGGGATGAACCTGAATGCGTACGGTGCGGACTTCGCTACGGGCGATCTTCCAGGCGAGGCTGAGGCGATCGGCGAAGCGGTCCTGCACCCAGTTGGCGGAAAATTCGGTCGGCAAGTAAAGATCGAGCGTTCCGGTGTCCTTGCAGAAGCCGCCGAGCTGGATCGGCTTGATCCACTGGCTGTGAAGCTGGTGGCCCAGATCCTTGCGCAAGCCCTGGCTGATATCAGCCCAGTCCGCCGCCAGGTTCACCGCTTCGATATCTTCCATTCCCTCGCCCTTCACATCCCGCGCGGTGGTATCACGAACACTCATTCTCAACCTCCCACGTCCTCCCCGACCCGGAAAGCAGACACTTCCGACCGGTTCCACCACGCTGACAAAGCTATCCCGTCGCCCGGATCGAGAAAGACCCGAGCGCCCCCTTCGTCACTCACGATATTTAAGTCCGGTACGACGCTGACCGGGTGAGATGGGAGTTAGACCGCTCTCCACCGATTCGCTCAAGGGGCGCGGACGTAATTTATTTGAAATAATGAAGTTGACAGCGCGCAAGCCCGCAGGGCTGCGTCCAACCCAATGTTATAGCTTGGTTTTCGACCGAAATGCCGTGCGAATCGCAGGATTCCGGCGCTTCATATCCATCCGCTCGCGCCAGGCTCCGGTAGCGCCATATGACAAACGCGCCGGACCGAGGCCCGACGCGTTCGAGAGTGCTAAATCACAGCTAAAAAGCCGCCGTCGCGGCCAGGCCTTACAGCGAAGCGACGCGCTTCGACAGGCGGCTCATCTTCCGCGAAGCCGTGTTCTTGTGCATGACGCCGCGAGAAACGCCGCGCGCCAGTTCAGGTTGCGCATCCTTAAGAGCGGCTTCCGCCGCCTTCTTGTCACCACCGGCGATCGCGGTCTCGACCTTCTTCACGAAGGACCGGATG
Source organism: Erythrobacter sp. 3-20A1M (assembly GCF_018636735.1). NCBI lineage: Bacteria > Pseudomonadati > Pseudomonadota > Alphaproteobacteria > Sphingomonadales > Erythrobacteraceae > Erythrobacter > Erythrobacter sp. 3-20A1M. The sequence continues at coordinate 2,029,316 of NZ_CP045200.1, forward strand.
CGGCTCATACGGGCGCCGTTGATCTCGGCGCGGTTGGCGTTGCGGCGGATGCGCTTCTTGGCTTGCGGCGTGTTGGCCATATCGTCTTGTCTATCCCAGTCGTGGCAGAGGGCGGGAGCCGCCTGCGAGAATCGCTCGAAACATGTGAAAACGGGCGCCGGAGCGCCGGAAAGGGCGCGACATAGTCGTGGATGGGCGAATCGTCAAGAAACTCGCGCATCATCGCTGACAGCGGGGGCAATACCATGTGCTACGCCCGCCCTGAACGATGCGTCGTACCACTCCCCCATCGGCACGGTGGCAGGATTCGCCGTCCCGCCCATAGACGTGGAAGCGGGTGGCGAAATAGCCGAGTTCGCCATCGGGCTGAGCATAGTCGCGCAGGGTCGAGCCGCCGTCGCGGATCGATTGCTCCAGAACTTCGCGGATCGCCGGAACGAGCCGCGCGAGCGCTTGGCGCGAAACCCGGCCCCCGGCCTTGCGCGGATCGATCCGTGCCTGCCACAACGCCTCGCAGACGTATATGTTGCCCAGACCCGCGACGATACGCTGGTCGAGCAGGCAGAGCTTGATCGCCTGCTTGCGGCTCGCCAACGCGGTGCGCAGGTGATCGACGGTCAGCCTATCGCCCAACGGCTCGGGTCCCATCGCAGCGAAGCTCGCCCAATCGTCGATTTCCTGGGTGGCGACGAGGTCGACCCAGCCGAATCGCCGCGGATCGCACAGGGCGAAGCGATGCCGATCGGTTTCGAGGAGCAGATGATCGTGCTTGTCCGCTTCCTCCGGGTCGATCCGCCAGCGGCCGCTCATGCCGAGATGGAAAATCATGGTCTGATCGCGGTCGGTATGGATCAGCCCGAACTTCGCGCGGCGACCAAGGCCGGTCACGCGCGCGCCGGTGAGCGACTGGACGAGGTCTACGGGAAAGGGGCGACGCATGTCGGGGCGATTGACCCGTACTCTGATCAGCCGCTCCCCCTCCAGAACGCGGGCGAGCCCGCGGACAGTGGTTTCGACTTCAGGCAGTTCGGGCATGACTAGTCCCGGTTGTCGATCGCGTGGTCGGAGCGGCCGAAATCGGCGCGTTCGTCGTCCTGACCCTGTTCTACGATGGAACGGCGGATCGCGCGCGTGCGGGTAAACAGGTCGAACAGCGTGTCGCCGTCGCTATTGCGGATCGCGCGCTGAAGCGCGGTCAGATCCTCGGTGAAGCGGCCCAGCATTTCCAGCACCGCCTCGCGATTGGCGAGGAAGACGTCGCGCCACATGGTGGGATCGCTCGCGGCGATGCGGGTGAAATCGCGAAAACCGCCGGCGGAATATTTGATGACTTCGCCGCGGGTCACCTCCTCCAGGTCGCTGGCGGTACCGACGATGGTATAAGCGATGAGATGCGGCAGGTGACTGGTCACGGCGAGTACGCGGTCGTGATGAACCGGATCCATGATCTCGACAGTAGCGCCGAGCGACTCCCATAGCGCGGAAACATCGGCCACCGCTTGCTCTGGCGCATCAGGGGCCGGGGTGAGAATGCACCAGCGATTGCGGAACAGGCTCGCAAAGCCTGCATCCGGTCCGCTGCGCTCGGTCCCGGCGACGGGATGCGCCGGAATGACCAAGTGATCGGGCAGCGCGCGGCGCAGCGCCTCTCCGACGCTTGCTTTCGAGGAGCCCACATCGCTCACGATCGCGTGCTGAGGCAAGGCATGCGCCATCTCGCGTGCGGCAGCTTCCATCGCGCCTCGGGGACGCACAGGATAACGAGGTCGGCGTGCTTAACCGCTTCGGCCGCGCTGGCGTAAACCGTGCCGACAAGTCCACGCTCGGCAGCTTGCTTTCGCACCGACGGATCGGCGTCGTAACCGGTGGTCGCGACCCGCGGCTGGCTTTCCTGCAAGGCCAGTCCGACCGAGCCGCCGAGCAAGCCGAGGCCGATGATAGCAACGCGCTGGATCATGCGCGCTCCGCCATTTCCCGGATCGTGGTCGCGATCGTATCCATGTCCTCGGCGGTTCCGACAGTGATCCGCAGTGCATGCGGAAGACCTTGTCCGGGCAAGTGTCGTATCGCGTAACCCGCCTCGGCCAAGCCGTCGCGCGCCGTTTCGGCACTGAGCGCGCCCTCGAACAGGACCAGCACGAAATTCGCCGCGCTCGGGACCGGACGGACACCGTGATTGCCCAGCGCGCGCATCGCCCCGGTGAAACGCTCCCGCTCGGTCGCGTTGTGAGCACGCGACTGCTCGACGAAATCCGAATCGCCGATCGCCGCGACCGCCGCCGCCTGCCCGCCGGTGGAAAGGTTGAATGGCCCGCGCAGGCGGTTGAGCGCATCGACCAGATGCGGTGCGCCGGTCGCCCAGCCGATCCGCTCCGCCGCCAGCCCGTGGACCTTGGAGAAGGTGCGCGTGACCAGCACGTTCGCGGCCTGTGCGGCAAGCTCCAGCCCGGCTCTCGCCGCCTGCGGGTCGCCATATTCGGCATAGGCCTGGTCCAGCACCAGCAGCGTGGTCGGGGGCAGTGCGGCATGCAGCCGTTCGACTTCGGCACCCGAGAGGCTGCTGCCGACCGGATTGTTCGGATTGTCGAGCAGCACGACCTTCACCCGCTCGTCCAGCGCGTCGATCATGGCGTCGACATCGGCGCCGTAACCGACCGGCTCGGCCATGATCGCCTCGGCTCCGACCTTGGCGGCCAGCAGGGGGTAGAGCGAGAAGGAATAGCGCGAGAAAAGCACCGCGTCGCCGCGACCGGCATAGGCCTGCACCGCGCAGCCAAGCAGTTCGCCGGAGCCGGTGCCGCACACGATGCGGGCCGGATCGATGCCGTGCGCCGCGCCGATCGCTTCGCGCAGGGCGGTCGCATCGGGATCGGGATAGCGCGCCGGATCGTGGGGCCGGGAGAGCGCCTCGCGCGCGGCATCGCTGCAGCCCAGCGGGTTCTCGTTCGCCGACAGCTTCATCAGCTCGCGGCCGCCGGCGCCGGTCGAGCGACCGGGGACGTAGGGGTGGATCGCCTCGATCCACGGCTTCAATTGCGGGCGCTGGTCCATCGGGTTGCGGCATCTAGCGGCTGGCGCGCGCGATTGACAGCCCGGACGTTCGCCCCCAAGCGAGCGCGGCCATGGCGCCCGATTTCCGCCCCCAGACGCTCGCGCTGCCCGGTCCGCTCCAACTCGACAGCGGGCAGGCGCTGCAGCATGTCGAAATCGCCTACGAGACCTATGGCGAACTCAACGATCGGCGCGACAACGCCATCCTCGTTTGTCACGCGCTGACCGGCGACCAGTACCTGGCGAGCGAGCACCCGGTCACCGGCAAGCCCGGGTGGTGGGAGCGGATGGTGGGGCCGGGCAAGCCGATCGATACCCAGCGGTTCCACGTCATCTGCGCCAACGTGATCGGCAGTTGCCTCGGCAGCACCGGCCCGGCGAGTATCGCGCCCGACGGGGCACCCTATGCCATGCGGTTCCCGGTCATTACCGTGCGCGATATGGTGCGGGGCCTCGTCGGCCTTCTCGACGGCCTCGGCATCGAGCGGCTGCACGCGGTGGTCGGGGGATCGATGGGCGGAATGCAGGCGCTCAGCCTCGCGGCGAACTGGCCGGAGCGGGCGGGGCGGGTGCTGGTGATCGCTTCCACCAGTCGGCATTCGGCGCAGAACATCGCCTTCCACGAACTGGGGCGGCAAGCGATCATGGCCGATCCCAACTGGCGCGGCGGGGACTATTATGGCGACCAGGCTGCGCCCGATGCCGGTCTCGCCGTAGCGCGGATGGCGGCGCACATCACCTATTTGTCCGAAGACGGGCTGACCGAGAAGTTCGGCCGCCGCTTGCAGGACCGGGAAGCGAAAAGCTTCGGGTTCGAGGCCGATTTCCAGGTCGAGAGCTATCTGCGGTACCAGGGCAGCGGCTTTACCCGCCGGTTCGATGCCAATTCCTACCTGTATATCACCCGAGCGATGGATTATTTCGACTTGGCCGAGGAGCATGGCGGGCGGCTGGCCGCTGCCTTCGCCGGGTCAAGCGCCCGGTTCTGCCTCGTCAGCTTCGACAGCGACTGGCTCTATCCGACGGCGGAAAGCCGCCACCTCGTCCACGCGCTGAATGCCGCCGGGGCGGAGGCGAGCTTCGTCGAGCTATCCGCTCCCTTCGGGCACGACAGCTTCCTGCTCGACGTACCCGCGCTCGACCGGGTGGTGGCGGGGTTCATCGAATGAGCCAGGCAAAGCAGTTGCGCCCCGACCTCGCCGCGATCCTGGAGCGGGTCGATCCGGGCACGCGCGCGCTCGACGTAGGGTGCGGTGATGGTGTGTTGATGGCTGCGCTCAGGGCCAAGGGGGTCGATGCGCGGGGGATCGAGATCGATCCGGCCTGCGTCGCGACGTGCGTCGGGCAGGGGCTGTCGGTGGTGCAGGGCGATGCCGACCGCGACCTGACCTTCTATCCCGATGGCGCTTTCGATTACGCGATCCTGAGCCAGACATTGCAGACCGCGGCGCGGCCCGATCGGATGCTGGAGGAGCTTCTGCGCGTGGGCGCGCGCGCCTTCGTTTCCTTCCCCAATTTCGCGCATTGGCGGATGCGCTGGTCGCTGCTTCGCCATGGCCGCATGCCGGTGACGCGGCACCTGCCGGTGACCTGGTACGAAACGCAGAACATCCACCATGTGACCGTCCGCGACTTTCGCGAGCTGGCACGGGCCAAGGGCGGGCGGATCGAGCGCGAGTGGTTCTTCGCCAGCGAGACGCCGGTCGGTGCCGCGGGAGCGAACTGGCGCGCCGAATACGCGCTGTTCGAGGTCAGCGGGCGCGGGTGACGAAAGTTACACCCTGTCACTTTCGCGCCGGCGGGTTAAATCACTGATATACATGAGAGATTGGCCTGCCGCCGTACGCGGACGGACAGGGGGTGGGGCGCGAAAACCTCGAGCGGGGCGATCCGGCAATAGGAAAGAGCGGTGCGTGTCTAGCGCCGCGTCATGGTGTAGGAAAATGCCTCGCTTTCCCGGCAGGCGCGTCGCCCAAAGGCGCTCCCCCAGCCTGGGGTGACGACATAGAGCCTCAGGCTTTTAGCCGCCCCGCATGCCAGGCGACATGTTCGGCGAGGAAGGTCGAGATAAAGTAGTAGGAATGGTCGTACCCCTCCTGCATCCGGATTTTCGCTTCGATCCCGGCTTTCTCGCACGCTTCGCGCAGCAGGTCGGGGCGCAATTGCCCCTCCTCAAGGAAATTGTCGGCGGTCCCCTGATCGACCAGCAGGTTCGGCAGCCGCGCACCGTTCCCGATCAGGGCAACGGCATCGTATTCGCGCCAGTCCGCGCGATCGCTTCCGAGATAGGCGGAAAACGCCTTCTCCCCCCACGGCACCTGCGCCGGTGCGCAGATCGGCGCGAAGGCGCTGACCGAGCGGAACCGGTGGGGGTTGCGCAATGCAAAGGTCAGCGCGCCGTGCCCGCCCATCGAGTGGCCGGTTACCGATTGCCGGTCCATGTCGACCGGAAACTGTCGCTCGATCAGCGCGGGCAGTTCGCGCTCGATATAGGAGCGCATGCGGAAATTGTCCGCCCACGGGTCCCGCGTCGCATCGAGATAGAAGCCCGCGCCCTGGCCCATGTCGTATCCGTCCGCATCGGGCACACCCTCGCCGCGCGGGGATGTATCGGGTGCGACGAAGACGATGCCGTGTTCGGCGCAGGCGGCGCGGTATTCGCCCTTTTCCGTCACGTTTGCGTGGGTGCAGGTGAGGCCGGAGAGATACCACAGCACCGGCAGCTTCTCCCCCGGCTCGTGATCGGGGACGAAGACCGAGAACGTCATCTCGGTCCCGGTTTCCCGGCTATCGTGCGAATAGACGCCCTGCGTCCCGCCGTGGCTCCGGTTCTCGCTGACGGTTTCCATCACGATGCGCGGTGGATGCCGCAGATCTTGTGGCCGTCGGGATCGCGGAAATAGCACAGATACATCGAACCCATGCTCGCTTCCCGCAGGCCCGGAGGGCCCTCGATCGAGGTCGCGCCGTTCGCCACCGCAACATCGTGAAATTCGGTCACCTGTTCGGGCGAATCGCATTTGAAGCCGATGGTCATCCCGTTGGCGCATTCGGCCGGTTCGTCGTTGATCGGCTGGGTCAGTGCGAAGACGTCGCCATCATGCATGTAGAAATAGCGGACATGGCCGCTCGCCGCGACGTTCTTCATCGGCTCGCGCACGCCCAGGGTGGCGAGCACGGTATCGTAGAATTTCTTCGACTTCTCGATGTCGTTCGACCCGAGCATGATGTGATTGAGCACGTCGCTTTCCTCTTCCGTCAGATGGGTGTGGCTACCGTAGCCGTAGCATGGTCTCCGGTGTTTGCAGTGCCACTCGGCTCGATGATCAGTAGCTTCGCCTCGCCCTGGCGCGCGACCGGTCGATGCTCGACTCCACGCGGCACCACGAACAGTTCACCAGGGCCAAGCTTTACGGTTCGGTCGCGCAGTTCGATTTCGATCCTGCCTTCCAGCACGAGGAAGAGATCGTCGGTCTCTTCGTGCGTATGCCAGACGAATTCGCCTTCGACCCTCACGATACGGATGTCGTTATCGTTATATTGCCCGACGATACGCGGCGCCCAATGCGCCTCTATTCCTTCGAACTTGGCGGCGAGATTGACCGGGTCCTGCACGGTCGGCACTCAGTAGATCACGACGCCGCGGATGCTCTCGCCCTTCTCCATCAGGTCGAAGCCGTGATTGATCTCGTCCAGACTGAAGCGGTGGGTGATGAGCGGGTCGATCTGGATCTTCTCGTCCATGTACCAGTCGACGATCTTGGGCACGTCGGTGCGCCCCTTCGCCCCGCCGAATGCGGTGCCGCGCCAGTTGCGCCCGGTCACTAGCTGGAAGGGGCGTGTCTCGATCGTCGCGCCCGCCTCAGCCACGCCGATGATCACGCTGGTGCCCCAACCCTTATGGCAGCATTCCAGCGCCTGGCGCATCACGTTCGTATTGCCGATGCATTCGAAGCTGTAATCGACCCCGCCGCCCGTCATCTCGATAATCTTCGCGACGACGTCGTCCGTCTCCTTGGCATTGACGAAATGGCTCATGCCGAACTTGCGGCCCCATTCCTCGCGGTCCGAATTGAGATCGACGCCGATGATCATGCCCGCGCCGGCCAGCTTTGCGCCCTGGATGACGTTGAGGCCGATCCCGCCCAGGCCGAACACCGCCACGGTGTCGCCGGGGCGCACGTCGGCGGTGTTGACCACCGCGCCCACGCCCGTGGTGACGCCGCAGCCGACATAGCAGGTAGTGTCGAAGGGGGCGTCCTCGCGAATCTTCGCCACCGCGATTTCGGGCAGGACGGTGAAGTTCGAGAAGGTCGACGTGCCCATGTAGTGGTGGATCGTCTGACCCTTGTACGAGAAGCGGCTGGTCCCGTCGGGCATCAGCCCCTTGCCCTGCGTCTCGCGGATTGCGCTGCACAGATTGGTCTTGCCCGACAGGCACATCTTACACTGGCGGCATTCGGGGGTGTAAAGCGGGATGACGTGATCGTCGGGCTTCACGCTGGTGACGCCCGGGCCGACCTCGCGCACCACGCCGCACCCCTCGTGGCCGAGGATGGAAGGGAACAACCCTTCCGAATCCTTGCCCGAGAGGGTGTAGAGATCGGTGTGGCAAAGCCCGGTCGCCATCAGTTCGACCAGGACTTCGCCCTCCTTCGGCCCCTCGAGATCGACCTCGACGACTTCCAGGGGCTGCTTGGCTTCGAACGCGACGGCGGCGCGGGTTTTCATGCACGGGTCTCCATTGGCGGGAGTGGTAAGAGGATGATGGCGGCGACTAGCCTTCGTGGATGGTCTTGGGAACCATGCACGCCATCACACCCTCGCGGCCGTCCTCGCTCCCGTGGCCGGACCACTTGACCCCGCCGAAGGGGGCATCGGCCGCGCTGACGCCGCCGGTATTGATCGCCAGCATCCCCGCCTCGACTTCCGCGGCAAGCCGGCGGCGGCGGGCGACGTCGTTGGTCCAGGCATAGGCCGCTAGGCCATAGGGCAGGCGGTTTGCCTCCTCGATCATGGCGTCCTCGCCCTTCATCGGGTTGAGGATCGCGACCGGGCCGAACGGCTCCTCGTTCATGATCTCGGCATCGGTCGGGACTTCGGTCAGCACCGAAGGCTCGAAGAAATTGCCCAGATTGCCGATCCGTTCGCCGCCCAGCGCCAGGTTGGCGCCCTTGTCCTTCGCATCGGCGATCTTGGACGCGACGCCGTCGGGGCCGCGTTCGCTCGCCATCGGGCCCATCTGCGTCCCATCTTCCCAGCCGTTACCGACCTTCACCGCCTTCGCGCGTTCGACGAAGCCGTCGCGGAACTTTTCGAAAATGTTCTCCTCGATCAGGAAGCGGGTCGGGCTGACGCAGACCTGTCCGGCATTGCGGTACTTGTTGGCGACCATCGTATCGAGCGTCTTGTCGAGATCGGCATCCTCGAACACCAGCACCGGGGCGTGTCCACCCAGTTCCATGGTGGTGATCTTCAGATCCTCGGCCGCCAGTTTCGACAGGTGCTTGCCCACTTCGGTCGAGCCGGTGAAGGTCACCTTGCGGATGATCGGGGAGGCGAGCAGATGGCGGCTGACCTCGTCCGGCACGCCGAAGACGCACTGGACCACGTCGCCGGGCACGCCCGCGTCGAGCAGGGCCTGCACCAGCGCGATGCCCGCAGCCGGGGTTTCCTCGCTCGGCTTGACGATGGTGGAGCAGCCCGCAGCGAGCGCGCCGCCGATCTTGCGCATGACGTTGAGCACGGGGAAGTTCCACGCCGAAAAGCCTGCCACGGGGCCGACCGGGTGATACTGCACCTCGGCCCGTGCGCCTTCGGGGCGGACCAGCGTGCGGCCGTAGATGCGCTTGCACTCGCCGGCATAGAATTCGAGCAGCATGGCCGAATACATCGTCTCGCCCTTGGCCTCGGCCAGCGGCTTGCCCTGCTCATAGGTCAGCGCCTCGGCGATGTCGCCCGCGCGCTCTTTCAGAAGGCCTGCAGCCTTGCGCAGGATCGCCTCGCGCTTGTCCGCACTGGTCTTGCGCCATTCGTGAAAGCCCTTCTCGGCATTCTCCAACGCCTGGTCGAGATCGGCGGTGCTGGCCGAGGGGAGGGCGGCGAGCGTCTCGCCATTGGCGGGATTTTTCACCTCGATCGTGTCGCGACCGTCGCCGGTGATAGCGCTACCACCGATCAGCATCTTCAGTTCGGGATAATTGCTCATGTGCAGGTTCCTCCGTCCGGGGTTCGAAATTCTCTGCGGCCCGTTGGCGCAGGTTAAGTCTCGTGGCACTAACGGGCCGGGATGGCCTTTCGTTTCCAAGCAGTCGCGGCAGCGCTTATCGCGGTCTCGCTCCCGGCGCAAATCGCCGCGCAGGCATCCGCGCCGCCGCCCGCAATCTCGCTCGAACAGCGCACGCTGCTGCGCTGCGCCGCCGCCTTCGCGCTGGTCGCGCACGATCAGGCCGCGGGCGACCCCGGGGCCTCGAAATGGCCGGACCTGCGCGAGCGGGGGCGTGAGTTCTTCGTCCGCGCCTCCGCCCAGCTGATGGACGAGGCCGGCCTGACCCGCGCCCAGGTCGCCGCGCTGATGGAAGAGGCGGCGCGCGATTTCCGCCAGCAGGACACGCTCGAGCGCGCGATGCCGCCGTGCCTGCTGACGCTGGAGGCCTCCGGCATCTGACATGGCGGACGTCTGATTTAGCCGGGTTTTTGCACGCGGCCCCGTTTACCGCGCCGCGCCCATGCGGCATGGGGAGGTGCCATGTGGATGCTTCACCAGTTCCCGCTCTGTCCCTTCAGTCGCAAGGTCCGCCTGCTCATGGGGGAGAAGGGCATCGGCTACGAGCTCGTTCGGACGGATCCGTGGGATGCGGGGGACGATTTCTGGGCCGCGAACCCCGCAGGCCGCGTCCCTGTGCTGGAGGATCGCGAGCGCCGTATCGCGCTGTGCGACAGCCGGGCGATCTGCGAATATCTGGAAGAGACGGTCGACAAGAGCCCGCTGATCAACGGCACCGCCGCGAACCGGGCGGAAATCCGCCGGCTGGTCGCGCTGTTCGATGAAACGCTGTTCGGCGACGTCACCATGCCGCTGCTGCACGAGCGGATGAAGAAGCGGCTGGTGATGCGCGAGCCGCCCGATTCGCGCGTGTTGCGCGAGGCGATGAAGCTGGCGCACGCCCATCTCGACTATCTCGACTGGCTGGTCGACAATCGCAGCTGGCTGGCCGGATCGCAGATGAGCGTCGCCGACCTGGCTGCCGCGGCGCATATCTCGGTCGCGGACTATCTGGGCGGGATCGATTGGAAAGGGCACGATTCGACGCGCGGCTGGTACTACGCCTTCAAGAGCCGGCCCAGTTTCCGCGCCCTGCTGGCGGAACGGATGGACGGGATCCGTCCGCCCGAGCAATACGCCGATCTCGACGGATAATTGCGGCTTTCGCGTTGGCCCCCATATGGGAAACCGACGCGAAGGAGATTGCGATGACCGACAAGCTGGAACTGACCGACGAGCAATGGCGCGAGCGCCTGAGCCCCGAGCAATATCATGTGCTGCGCGAGGCCGGTACCGAGCGCGCCTTCACCGGCAAGTACGACAAGAACAAGCAGGCGGGCGAATATCACTGCGCCGCATGCGGCAGCCTCGTCTTCGAGAGCGAGGACAAGTACGACAGCGGCTCTGGCTGGCCCAGCTTCGTGCGCCCGGCCGATGGCGACGCGGTGGAAGAGCACAGCGACACCAGCCACGGCATGGTGCGGACCGAGGTCGTCTGCGCGAATTGCGAAAGCCATCTGGGGCATCTCTTCCCCGACGGTCCGCAGCCGACCGGCCTGCGCTATTGCATCAACAGCGCCGCGCTCCAGTTCGAACCGGAAGACGCCTGACGCCGCCGCCCGCCCTTCCGGCTTTGCCGTTCACGCCGCATTACGCTAGGCGCTGGCACCGGTCCCGTTCGGATCGTATCGGATAGCGGCGGGTGACACCCCGCTGGAGGGAATGAATGGCGCAACGGCGCGGCGGTGGCGGCAACCGCAAGGGCAAGGGGCGCAAGCCACAGGCCAAGCAGGGCAGCGGGTTCTGGAAATGGACCCGGCGGCTGGTCGGCTGGGGTGCGGTGCTGGCCGGGCTCGGCGCGCTGTTCCTAGGCATCGCGGTGCTGTTCGCAGCCAAGGAGCTGCCCAGCTTCTCCCAATTGAAGGCGACCCAGAACGCGCAGACCATCGTGGTGCGCGCCCGCGACGGGACGGAGATCGTGGAACTGGGGCCGAGCTACGGCAAATGGCTCGACAGCTCCGAAATCCCGCAGGTGATGAAGGATGCGATGATCTCGGTCGAGGACCGGAGGTTCTATTCGCACCCCGGCGTCGATCCCTACGGCCTGGCGCGCGCGCTGTACGTGGCGATGACCGGAGACAAGCGCATCGCCGCGACATCGACCATCACCCAGCAGCTGGCGCGTAACATCTTCCTCAATTCGAACCGCTCGCTCGACCGCAAGATGCGCGAAGGGGTCCTGGCGCTGGCGCTGGAGGCGAAATTCTCCAAGCAGCAGATCCTCGAACTCTATCTCAACAAAGTCTATTTCGGCGGCGGAGCATACGGCATCGACAGCGCCAGCCGGAAATTCTTCAGCCATCCCGGCACCGAGCTCAACACCGCCGAGGCGGCGATCATCGCCGGATTGGTGAAGGCCCCCAGCCGCTATTCGCCCACCGCCGACGTCGACGCGGCGGTCGACCGGGCGCAGGTCGTGCTTCGCCTGATGCGCGAACAGGGCCGGATCAGCGCGGCGCAGGCATCGGTCGACCCTTCCGCGGTGAAGCTGAAGAAGGACGCGAGCCAGAACTCGGTGCGCTATTTTACCGACTGGGCACTGCCCCAGCTCGACGTGCTGTTGCCCGAGACCTTCGAACCGATCGAGGTCTGGACCACGCTCGATGTCGGGATGCAGCGGGCGGCGACCGCCGCGGTGAAGGCGAACGCACCCAAGGGCGCGCAGGGCGCGCTGGTCAGCCTCGACCGCGACGGCGCGGTGCTGGCGCTCGTCGGCGGGACCGATTACGTGAAGACCAGCTTCAACCGGGCGACCTCCGCGCAGCGCCAGCCTGGCTCTGCATGGAAGCTGTTCGTCTATCTCGCCGCGCTGGAGGCGGGCTACAAGCCCGACGACCGGGTTGTGGACGGGCCGGTCACGATCAAGGGGTGGAGCCCCAAGAATTCGGGGGGCGGCTATGCGGGCGAGATGAACGTGCGCAGCGCCTTCGCCTATTCGAAGAACACCGTCGCGGCGCAACTGGGCAACGAGGTCGGGTTCGACAATGTCGCGGCGATGGCCCGCCGGTTTGGCATCACCACCGATATATCCACCTATCCGGCGATGGTGCTGGGCAGTTCGACCGTGCGGCTGATCGACATGACCCGCGCCTTCGCCGGGATTTCGGCGGGCGGCAAATCGGTAGAGCCCTATGGCATCGTGAAGGTCACGACCGCCAGCGGGCGCACCGTCTATGAACATGAGCCCGAGCGGCAGGTGAAGCTGGTGGCGGACTATATTGCGATGGAGATGACCGATCTCCTCCAGACCGCGGTTGCCACCGGGACCGGACGTGCGGCCCAGATCGGCCGGCCCGTAGCGGGCAAGACGGGCACCACCAGCTCCAACAAGGATGGCTATTTCGTCGGCTTCTCCAGCGGGATCACCACCGGCGTATGGATGGGGCGCGACGACAACCGGGCGGTCGGCGGCCTGTCCGGTGGGCGGGCCCCCGCGCAGGCATTCGCGGCCTATATGCGGTACGCGGTGAAGGATCGGCCGGTGGAGGAATTCGAGACCGACGTGGAACTGCCCGAATGGCAGACCGAGCCGGACGACGAGTTCTATTTCGGCGACCCGGACGAGTATTACTATATCGACGAGCAGGGCAATCTGGTTGAACCGGGGCGGCGCGCGCCGGACGATAATGGAAATGCCTCACCCGCAGTACCCACGCCCGGTGCCCCCGGCTCCACCCAGCGTCGCCCGGACGTGGGCGAGGACGGTGCTCCGCAGGCGGCGGGTGACGATTTTCTGGAACGCGCGACCGGGCGGCGGCTGCCCGCCTCGCCATCGCCGCGTCCCGCCCCGCGCCCCAACCCGAGTGCGCTGGAGCCTGCACCCGGTGGACGGGAGCCGGTCTCACGACCCGACGGGAGCGTCACCTACCGTTCTCCCGCACCGCAATAGGCGGGGGAGGGAAGGGCGTGCGCGCCCGGACGACTTAATCGTCGTCGTCGACCTTATCGGGCAGGCCTTCGCGATCGGTGGAGGCGTAATCCTCCAGCTCGTCCTCGCTCATGCTGTCGTACATCTGCTTGGATGCACCCTGCAGATCGGAAACCTTGGTTTCGCCCCGCTTCGCGGACAGGGCCGCGCCTGCGGCTTTCTGCTGTGCTTTCGATTTTGCCGGCATCAGTCCTGCGCCTCCAGTTCGGATCCGCGCTTCAGCACCTTGTCGCCATCGTCCTGCTTGATCAGATATGCGGGGTTGTCGGAATCGCCGTCCTTGGTGATCTCGCTGCCCTGCAGGGTGCGAGTCACCTCGCGCTCGAAGCGCTCCTTGATCTGGCCCTTGCCCGTGCCGTTGCCCCAGTTCCACTGGACATATTGCCCGGTCTGGAAACTGTTGGAATTGCTCATCGAATACCTCCTTCGCCGCTCCTCGACGTCATCCGAAACGGCGAGGGGGAGAAGGAGGTTCCATCAGAAGCGGATCAGGTCGCGGGGGTCGTGGGATCGTTGTCGATAACCTCCAGCCCGTTATCGAGCTGGTTCTGATCCGCCGCCACGCCTTCCCCGGCATCCGCCCCGTCGCCGACGATGCTGTCGTCGTTGGCCTGCGCCTCGATATTGCCGGATGCGGTAATCTCTTCTTCCTGGTCGCCCTGCGTCAGCGCGCCGGTCATCCAGATCACGGTCAGGAGAACGATCGCCAGCAGGGTGCCGATGATCAGTACCCAGCGGACCACACCTTCCTTGCTGCCGCCGCTGGCGCGGGTTTCGTCGATATGCGTGTTGTCGTTACGGTCGGCCATGATCGTGGTCCCCTCGGATTGTATGCCGGTCATAAGCGCGCGGCATGTAAGCATGTTCCCTGGCAGGCTGCGCGTCAATCGCGCAGCAGCTCGTTGATACCCGTCTTGGCCCGCGTCTGCTCGTCGACCGTCTTCACGATCACCGCGCAGGCAAGCGACGGCTTGCCCGCCTCGCCCGGCAGCGATCCGGGTACGACCACCGAATAGGGCGGGATATGGCCGCGGATTACTTCGCCGCTATCGCGATAGACGATCCTGGTAGAGGCGGTAATGAACACGCCCATGGCGACCACGCAGCCCTCGCCGACCTGCACGCCCTCGACGATTTCGGACCGAGCGCCGATGAAGCAATTGTCGCCGATGATCGTGGGATTGGCCTGCAGCGGCTCGAGCACGCCGCCGATCCCGGCCCCGGCGGAGATATGGCAGTTCTTGCCCACTTGCGCGCAGCTCCCGACGCTGGCCCAAGTGTCGATCATGCTGCCGTCGCCGACATGGGCGCCGATATTGACGAAGCTGGGCATCAGTACGGTGCCCTTGCCGATATGGCTGCCCCGGCGCACGATCGCTCCCGGCACGACGCGAAAGCCCGCCTCGCGGAACCGCGCCTCATCCCAGCCAGCGAACTTGCTCGGCACCTTGTCGAACGCGGGCGCGCCGACCGCACCTTCGATCACGGCGTTGTCGCGCAGGCGGAAGGACAGCAGAACCGCCTTCTTCAGCCATTGATTGACTTGCCAGCCGCCGGTTCCGTCGGGCTCGGCCACGCGGCGTTCGCCCCCGTCGAGCAGAGCGATTGCTTCCTCGACCGCTTGCGCGACCTCGCGGCTGTCGGGGGTGACGTTCGCGCGATCTTCCCACGCGGCATCGATCGCACTCTGGAGCGCCTGTGTCATTCCTGCGGGTACCTCGCGTCGCTTTTTCGGGCTTCGCGCGCTGCTAGCGGCGCGCCGGGCGAGAGACAAGCGGGGCACCGACAAATCCCCACCGCCCACGCAGGGCGATGTTAACCATATCGATAGCATCGTGATGATAGACAATCGACCACATCGCCATCGAGGACTGACCTTTCAGGGATCGCACATGACATCGACCAATAATCGGGCCCGCCTCGGCGGTGCCGCCGCCATAGCCGCGATGGTTACATTGAGCGCATGCGGTGGCGGTGGCGGCGGTGGGGGCGGGGTGATCAGCACCCCCGCGCCGCAGCCGCCGGTAACCCCGGCACCGACGCCTCCCCCCCCTCCGCCCCCCCCTCCGCCCCCGCCGCCGCCCCCGAACTTCAACACCGCGGAATATCGCCGATCGGACGGCCCGGCCTATCACAACGCGATCACCGCGTGGCAGCAGGGCGCGACCGGCAAGGATACCGCGATCGCGATCATCGATACCGGGATCGATCAGGACAATCCCGAATTCGCCGGCCGCATCCTCGCCGGCTCCGGCGACGTCGCGGGCAATCGTTCGCTCGATGGGGAGGACGATCACGGCACCAATGTCGCGCTGGTCGCGGCGGCCGCGCGCAACGATACCGGCGTCGTCGGCATCGCCTACAACGCCAATCTGCTGATCTATCGCGCCGACACGCCGGGCACCTGCGCCGGTCCGGACGATCCCGACGATGTCGAGTGCACCTTCTCCGATCGGGACATCGCGACCGGGATAGACCGTGCGGTTGCGGCAGGGGCGAGGGTGGTCAATCTGAGCCTTGGCGGCGGCAGCCCCAGCCAGCAATTGCGCACCGCGGTCAACCGCGCCGCGGCTGCCGGGGTGGTGATCATCGTCGCTGCCGGCAACGATGGCGACTCGACCGAACCCGATCTCGATCCCGACAACCCCGATCCCTTCGGCCGCGGCATCCTGCAGTCAGGCAGTGGTTCGGTCATCATCGTCGGCTCGGTCGATGAGAATGGCGAGTTTTCGGACTTCAGCAACCGCGCTGGGGCGGAAGCCGCGTCGTTCCTGTCGGCGCGGGGGGAATCGATCTGCTGCGTCTATGAGGACGGGACGCTGAAGGTCACCAATCGCGACGGTCAGCAGTTCGTCTCGCTGTTTTCAGGCACCAGCTTCTCCGCCCCGCAAGTTTCGGGCGCGGTCGCACTGCTGGCGCAAGCCTTCCCCAACCTGACCGGGCAGCAGATCGTCACGCTGCTGCTCGATACCGCGCGCGATGCCGGGGCCGCGGGGACCGATGCGATCTACGGGCGCGGTATCCTGGACATCGCAGCAGCCTTCGCGCCGCAGGGCCGGACCACGCTGGCGGGGACGGGCACCGCTTTCGCCCTTGCCGACGATATGCTGGTTGGTTCGGGCGCGATGGGAGACGCATTGGCCACGAGTTCGCTCAAGACCGTCATGCTCGACAAATACGATCGCGCCTACGGCATCGACCTGGGTGCCGCGGCGCGGGGCGCGGCCGTGGAGCGTCGCCTGCGCGCTGCGGTCGGCACCTCGACCCGGCGCATCGTCGCCGGCAATGCGAAGGTCAGCCTGGCCTTCACGGTCGCCGCGTCGGGTGACACCGCCGCCCTCTCCAACCCCCTGCGGCTCGCGCCCGGCGATGCGGAGAAAGCGCGCGTGCTCGCTGGCAGGGTCGCGATGCGACTGAGCCCGGAAACGCAGCTGGGCTTCGCCTTCTCGGAAGGTCCCGAAGGGCTCGCCGCGCATATGCAGGGGCAGGATCGCCCCGCCTTCATGATCGCTGGCGATGCCGCCGGTGACACCGGCTTCGAGAAAAGCGAGGGCTCTGCCGTCGCGCTGCGCCGGTCGCTGGGCGCGACGGGCCTGACGCTGACGGCGGGCGGAGGCGATGTGTGGCTGGGCAATTACCGCCTCGGGATCGACGTCACGGGTACGCGCCGCGAACGCTATCCGTTCACCCGCTTCGGCGTGGCGGCGGATCGGCAGATCGGCCCGGTCTCGGCCAATGTCGGGATCGAATGGCTGCGCGAGGATCGCACCGTGCTGGGTGCGTATCTGAACGACAGCTTCGGTGCGCGCGGTGCCGACAGTCTGTTCCTAGATACTTCGATCGGGCTCGACCTCGCGAGCGATCTGCGGCTTGGCGCTTCGCTGCGTCAAGGCATGACCCGCGCGCATAGCGGCGGCCTGGTGGCGGGCGGATCGACCATGCGCAGCGCGGCATGGTCGCTCGACCTGGTCCGCGAGAACACCCTGCGCCGGGGGGATGCGTTCGGTTTCCGCCTTTCGCAGCCCCTGCGGGTGGAAGCAGGCGGGCTCTCGCTCAACCTGCCGGTCGATTACGACTACGCCACGCAGGAAACCCAGTTCGGCATCCGCACCCTGTCGCTGGCACCCAGCGGACGCGAGGTGATGGGCGAGCTCAACTGGCGCACCCCGCTATGGGGTGGCGGGTTCTCGGCCAGCGCCTTCTATCGTCGCCAGCCGGGCCATTATGCGCAGGCACCCGATGATCAGGGCCTGCTCGTGCGTTTCAGCCGCGGCTTCTAACCTTGCGAGGAAGGCCGGTCAGTCGAGACCGGCCTCCTTCGCGAAGTGATAGGCGTTGGCGACCAGCGGCGCGACGCGCTCGCTCATCTGTTTCGCATGGGCGGAGCTGGCGGTTCCGTCGATCACCCGCTTCTTGATACCCTGCATGATGCCCGCCAGCCGGAACAGGTTGTAGGCGAAGTACCAGTCCATCGGCGGCACGGGATAGCCGGTGCGCGCGACGTAGCGTTCCACCGCTTCCTCGCGCGTCGGGATGCCCAGCGCGGCATGGTCGAGCCCGCCGATCCCCGCGCGCCCGTCGGGCGGATTGACCCAGTTGAGCATGAAATAGGCGAAGTCGGCGACCGGATCGCCTAGTGTCGACAGCTCCCAGTCGAGGACCGCGATGATGCGGTTTTCGCTGGCGTGGAAAATCAGGTTGTCGAGCCGGTAGTCGCCGTGGACGATGCCGCTGGCGTGCTGCGCGGGAATCGTTTCGGGCAGCCATTCGATCAGGCGGTCCATTTCGGGGATCGTGTCGGTCTCCGACAGTCGGTACTGCTTGCTCCAGCGCGCGATCTGGCGCGCGCAGTAATCCTGCGGCTTGCCGAAATTGCCCATGCCGATCGCCTGCGGGTCCTTCAGGTGGAGGTCCGCCAGCGTGTCGATCATCGCGTGGTAGATCTCGCGCCGCTGGTCCGGTTCGTAATCTGGCAGGGCACCGTTCCACAGATTGCGCCCATCGGCGAGGTCCATGACGAAGAACTTGGCACCGATGACCTCGGTATCCTCGCACAGGCCGTAGGTCCTGGGCACCGGAAATCCGGTCGGACCGAGGCAACTCATCGCGGTGTATTCGCGATCCACAGCGTGGGCGGAAGGGAGCAGCTTGCCGAAGGGCTGGCGGCGCAGCACGTAGGTGCGGCCGGGCGTCTTCACCTTGTAGGTCGGGTTGGACTGGCCTCCCTTGAACTTCTCCAGCGTGATCGGCCCAGAAAACCCCTCGACGTTATCCTCGAACCACGCGGTCAGCGCCACCTCGTCCAGCCGGTCGCGTTCGGGCACCTCCACGGTGCCGACCATTTCGGTCTCGTAATCGATGCTCGCCATATTATCCGCCCCGGCCGTGGCCGAAGCTTGCCTCCCTTCCCGTCAAAATCCGATGCCGATCACCTTAGCGGCAGATCGTGGTCCTTGTCTCCGTTTTCGCCGCTGCGTTCGTCCCCGACCCGTTCCTTGGTCTCGCGTGCCTGCAGGCTCCTAGCGGCAGCCGGGTCCAGCGCTTCGTTGAGCACCGCGCCCAGTGCTCCGATACCGGACCCGGCATAGGGACCGCGGGTGCGCTTTATCCAGCGTATCGCCGCCGGCATTACCAGCAGCGAGACGACGAGTACCCCGAGGCAGATCAGCCATTGCATGCGGACATCATGGGGTTTTGGGGGCGGTGCGCAAGGTTATTCGAACACCACCACGTTGCGGGCGCTATGCCCCTCCCGCATCCGGTCGAACCCTTCGTTGATCTGTTCCAGCGGTATGCGATCGGCGATGATGGTGTCGAGATCGAGCAGGCCGCGCAGGTAGAAATCCACCAGCCGCGGCAGGTCGACCGGGAAACGGTTGTCGCCCATGAACGCGCCCTGCAGTTTCTTGGACGCAAGCAGGTCGAGCGCGCCGAGGCCCACCTTGCAATCCAGCGGCATCATGCCGAGCACGGTCGCGGTGCCCCCGCGACGCAGCACCTTGATCGCCAGCGCGGCGGAGGCTTCGCGCCCCACCGCCTCGATCGCGTGATGGACCCCGCCGCCGGTGATCTTCACCACTTCGTCCGCCGCGGTCTCGCTCAGCGCATCTATCGTGTGCGTCGCGCCTAGCGCTTCGGCGAGCTGGCGCTTCTCCGGCAGCGGGTCGAGCGCAATCACCTTGCCCGCGCCCGCGATTTTCGCGGCGTTGACGGCGGCAAGCCCCACGCCGCCACAGCCGACCACGGCCACGCTTTCACCGGGAACCAGCTTGCAGGCGTTGAAGATTGCGCCCGCCCCGGTGGTGACGGCGCAGCCCAGGATCGCCGCCCGGTCGAGCGGCATGTCCTTGTCGATCGCGACGCAGGCATGTTCGTGGATCAGCATTTGTTCGGCGAAGGCGGACAGGTTCAGCATCTGGTTGACCGCCTCCCCGTCCTCGAAGGTGATGCGCGGGTCCGCGTCGCGGCCCCGTCGCACATCGCGGCTAATGCACAGGGCGAGGCGTCCCGTGGTGCAGAACTCGCAATGCCCGCAATAGGCCGACAGGCACGAGACGACATGGTCGCCCGGCTTCACCGTTTTCACCTCCTGCCCCACCGCGCGGACCACACCCGCCGCTTCGTGCCCGGGGATGGTCGGCAGCGCGTGCGGATAATGTCCGTCGATAAAATGCAGGTCCGAATGGCACA
This sequence comes from Erythrobacter sp. 3-20A1M, assembly GCF_018636735.1. Taxonomy (NCBI): domain Bacteria; kingdom Pseudomonadati; phylum Pseudomonadota; class Alphaproteobacteria; order Sphingomonadales; family Erythrobacteraceae; genus Erythrobacter; species Erythrobacter sp. 3-20A1M. Next base: position 2,049,310 of record NZ_CP045200.1, read on the forward strand.
GGCCGCACGCCTTCACATCGACCAGCACCTCGTGCGGGCCGGGTTCGGCCAGCACGACCTCGCGGATGACGAGACCTTCGCCGGGCTTTTCGAGAATTGCTGCCTTCGTCATCAGCGCGCTCCGCCGGCCGCGGCGCTACCCGCGCTGGCCCGTGCCGCGCCGCCGGTGCCGAGACCGCTCTCGTCGGGCTCGGGGGCGTGCTTGCCGAACTCCATACGCGCGATGGAGCGGGCGTGGACCTCGTCCGGCCCATCGGCCAGGCGCAGGGTGCGCTGGTGGGCGTAGGACTTGGCGAGACCGAAATCGTCGCTCACGCCGGCGCCGCCATGCGCCTGGATCGCGTCGTCGATGATGCGCAGCGCCATGTTGGGCGCCTGCACCTTGATCATCGCGATTTCCTGCTTCGCCGCCTTGTTGCCGACCTTGTCCATCATGTCGGCGGCTTTCAGACAGAGGAGCCGCGTCATCTCGATGTCGATACGGGCGCGGGCAACGCGCTCCTCCCAGACCGAGTGCTTGTACACCGGCTTTCCGAACGCTTCGCGCGATTGCAGGCGACGGCACATTTTCTCCAGCGCTTCCTCGGCGGTGCCGATGGTGCGCATGCAGTGGTGGATGCGGCCCGGCCCGAGGCGGCCTTGCGCGATCTCGAACCCGCGCCCCTCGCCCAGCAGCATATTGGTGGCGGGGATGCGCACATCCTTCAGCTCGATCTCCATATGGCCGTGCGGCGCATCGTCGTACCCGAATACGGGCAGGTGGCGCAGGACGGTGACGCCCGGTGCGTCGAGCGGCATCAGCACCATCGATTGCTGGACGTGCCGCTGCGCCTCGAAATCGGTCTTGCCCATCACGATCGCGACCTTGCAGCGCGGATCGCCCGCGCCCGAGCTCCACCATTTGCGCCCGTTGATGACGTATTCGTCACCGTCCCGCTCGATGCGGGTTTCGATATTGGTCGCGTCGGAGCTCGCCACGAAGGGTTCGGTCATCAGGAAGGCGGAGCGGATGTCGCCGTTCATCAGCGGCTTCAGCCAATCCTCCTTCTGCTGCGCGGTGCCATAGCGATGCAGCACCTCCATGTTCCCGGTATCGGGCGCGGAGCAGTTGAAAACCTCGGACGCGAAGCCGATGCGGCCCATCTCCTCGGCGCATAGGGCGTATTCGAGATTGGTGAGGCCGGGGCCTTCGAACTCGAAGCTCTCGTCGACATGGTGATGGCTGTCGTTGCGCGGCGGCATGAACAGGTTCCAGATACTTTGTGCCTTCGCCTTGGCCTTCAGATCCTCGACCACGGGGATGACTTTCCATCGCTCTCCAGTTGCGTCCTGCTCGCGATAGGTTGCGACCGCTGGGCGAATCTCGGCCTCGATGAAGTGGCGCACGCGGTCGCGCCAGTGCTGCTGCCGTTCGGTCGGTTGGAAATCCATGGGGTCGGTCCTCTTCTCTTTCTTTTCGGTCTTTTGAAAGCGATGTGTTTTCAGGGCGTGATGGTCAGATGCTCGCGATCGGCACGCGCGGCTGCGGCGAGGGCGGCGACCCGTGCCTCGTGCTCCGCCCGTCCGATGGGGAAGCGGCCCAGCCAGAAGGCGGTCAGCGCGACCAGCACGCCGCCGATGCCGACATAGAGCCAGATCAGCGTATCGAGCGTGGCGGCGGGCACGGTGCCGGGCTGGGCGTTGCGGACCAGCTGCGAAGCGGCGATGACCTGTCCGGTCACGAAGATGCCGACGCCGGTCGCGCATTTCTGGATCAGCCAGTTGCCGGAGAAAAACGCCCCCTCCGACCTGCGCCCGGTACGTTCCTGATGCGCCTCCACCACGTCGGCGATCATGCTGCTGGCGCAGATCACTGTCGTGATCGCCAGCGCGTTGCCGATAACGAGAAAACAGAAATAGAGCGCGGTGGAGACCGAGAACAAGCCCAGCACCGTGGCCGGCGCGCCCGGGTCCGGCCAGACGCCGAACTGGAACAGGTAATAGGGCCCGATCGCGATGACGTAGCCGGACAGGGCGCAGATCATCGCACCGCGTGGCTTGCCGAAGCGCTTCTGCACCGGGTTGGCGATGACGAACATGATGATCGCGCCCAGCAGCAGCGCGGCGGGGAAGGCATTGAGCGCCGCGCGGTCGAACTGCCACACGAACAGGTTGAGATATTGCGAGATCGAGAAGGTCATGCCCTGGAACACGTAGGCGGCGAGCGCGCCCGCGGCGAAGATCAGGAACGCCCGCTCCGAGAATGCCTCGCGGATTTCGGTGAAGGCCCGGCCGAACCTGAACGGGGCAGGGCGCTCCGGCGGCAGGCGCGCCAGTAGGCGGTGTTGGCCAAGGGCGGAGCCGATGACGGAGACCACCATCAGGACCGCGCCGAAAATGCCGAAGGGCAGGTATCCCTCGGCCTGCAACAGTCCCTCCGGCCCCGGCATGAAGACGCCGTATGCCATCACCATCATGATCAGTCCGCCCATCCAGCCCAAGAGGAAGCGATAGCGGAACAGCGTGGTACGCTCGTCGTAATCGGCGGTCAGTTCGGGGACGAGGCTGATGGACGGTACTTCGCAGGCGGACAGCAGCAGGCGAACGCACACCGCGATGCCGAACAGTTCGAGCGCGCTCGGCGCCGATCCGCCGGGCGGGGTCCACAGGAACACCCATGCGATCGCCAACGGGATCGGCGCAATATACAGCCAGGGTAGGCGGCGTCCCCACCGCGTATAGGTCCGGTCGGAAAGGTTTCCGATCAGCGGATCGACCAGTGCGTCCACCAGCAATGCAGCGAGCAGTACCTGCCCCACGGTGCCAGCATCCATGCCCAGCGCCTGGTTGTAGAAGATCAGGAGGAAGAAGCTGAAGCCGTTATCCTTCACCCCGAAGGCGACCGCGCCGAATCCGTGCGCGAGCTTGACCCGCATGGGCAGCCTGCCGGTGGTAACGGGGGTGATCACGCGCTCGCAATGCCTCGGTCCCGCGCTGCTCGCAAGCAGGCGCGAAATGCGCAGAATCGCGGGGTCGTCCTCTCCATCGACATTGCCGCCACATTAGGCGCACCGCCGCCCCCGTCAACGCGCGACGAGGTGACGCTACGGCATGGCGGAAAGGGGCGAAGCCGCTTGATCGCGCCGCGGATTTCCTCATATTTCGACTCAACGAAAGGCGCACAGGCGCCACCTTTGAGAGGAGCGAAAAGCGACCATGTCCGACCTCGAACAATTCCGTGCCGAAACCCGGCAGTGGCTCGAAGCCAAGTGCCCGCCCGAGATGCGCGAGCCGGTGCGCGACGAGCGCGACATCTATTGGGGCGGCCGCGATGCCGAGTTCAAGGACGAGGCGCAGAGGGCGTGGTTCGAGGCGTGCCGCGACAAGGGCTACACTGTGCCGAGCTGGCCGAAGGAATATGGCGGCGCGGGGCTCACCCCGCCGGAGGCAAAGGTGCTGCGCGAGGAAATGGCGCGGATCAATGCCCGTCCGCCGCTGTCCAGCTTCGGCATCTGGATGCTCGGCCCGGCGCTGCTCCAATTCGGTACCGAAGGTCAGAAGCAGCGCTTCCTGAACGAGATCGCGCGCGGCGAAATCCGCTGGTGCCAGGGCTATTCGGAGCCGGGCAGCGGGTCGGACCTCGTCAGCCTGCAGACTTACGGCGAGGACAAGGGCGATCATTGGGTCGTCAATGGGCAGAAGGTATGGACCAGCTATGCCGACCAGGCCGACTGGATCTTCTGCCTGGTGCGGACCGACAAGGCGAACAAGTACCAGGGCATCACCTTCATGCTGTTCGACATGGCGAGCGAGGGATGCAGCACGAAGCCGATCAAGCTGATCAGCGGCAACTCGCCCTTCTGCGAAACCTTCATGGACGATGTGAAGGTGCCCAAGAGCTATGGCGAGGACGTGCCGGCCTATGTGGGCGAGGTGAACCGCGGCTGGGACGTCGCGAAATATCTGCTCGGCCACGAGCGCGAGATGATTTCGGGCGCGGGCGGGAGCGACCGCACCAGCGCGATCGGCGCGGCGATGAAGCGCATGGCGGGCGAACTGGACCCGGTGCTGCGCGCCGAGCTGGCGATGTTCGACGTCGATGCGCTCGCCTATGGCTGTATGGCGGAGAAGTTCCTCGACGAGGCGAAGGTGGGCAAGGCGCATCCGGCGCAGCCCAACATGATGAAGTATTCTGGGACCGAGCTGAACAAGCGTCGCCACGAGCTGATGATGGCCGCCGGCGGCTCGCGCAGTCTGGAATGGGACAGCGAGGAAACAGACGGCGGGACCCCCGCGCGCAGCTGGCTGCGGACCAAGGCGAACAGCATCGAAGGCGGCACCAGCGAGGTGATGCTGAACGTGATCGCGAAGCGCATCCTCGAACTGCCGGGCGGTTGAGGAGTTACGAATAATCGCCACCCCGGCTCCGCGCCGGGGGCCCGCTTCCCGCGCGGGTGAAAGCAGCGGGATCCCGGATCAGGTCCGGAATGACGAAATCAGGGAAGAGGAAACCCGATGCCACTCTATCACGATGACGATCAGGCGATGCTCGCCGACAGCGCCAGCCAGTTCATGGCCGAAGAAGGCGCGATCGAGAAACAGCTGCGCCACTGGCGCGACCGCGAGTGCAAGGACGGCTTCGGTCATGGCTTGTGGGAACAGTTCGCCGAGATGGGTTTCACCGGCATGCTGGTGGATGAGGACGACGGCGGCCTGGGCATGGGCCATGTCGAGGCCGGAATCGTGCTGGAAGAGATCGGCCGTAATCTGACCCCGTCGCCCTTCCTCACCAGTTCGGTGATCGCGGCGACCGCGCTGAAGGATGCCGACGCCGCGCTGAAGGAGCGCTATCTGCCCGGCCTGATCGAGGGCAAGGCGGTTTATGCCGTCGCGATCGACGAAGGGGCGAAGCATCGCCCCGAACGGATCGCCTGCAAGGCGGAGCGCTCCGGCAACGGTTTCAAGCTGTCGGGCCGCAAGGATTTCGTGATTCAGGGCGCGAGCGCGGACATGTTGGTGGTTGCCGCGCGGACCTCTGGCAGCGACGGCGACGAAGATGGCGTCACGCTATTCGCGGTGCCGAAGGATGCGGCGAATATGAGCCAGGATCCGGTGCGGCTGGTCGATAGCTCGATGGCGAGCCATGTGAAATTCGACGGGGTCGAACTCGATGGCGATGCCGTGATCGGCGAGGTCGATGGGGGGCGCGAATTGCTCAACCGCATGCTCGACGCCGGGCGCGTCGGCGCGGCGGCGGAGGGCGTGGGCGTCGCGCGGGGCGCGATGGATCGCACCGTCGACTACCTCAAGCAGCGCAAGCAGTTCGGCAAGCTGATCGGCGAGTTTCAGGCGCTGCAGCACCGCGCCGCGCATCTTTATGCGGAGGTCGAGATCGCCCGCGCCGCGGTGATCAAGGCGCAACAGCTGCTTGATGGCGGCAGCGAGCGTGGCAGTCTGATGGCCTCGGTCGCGAAGGCCAAGGTCGCGCGCACCGCCGCGCTGGCGGTGCAGGAGGGCGTGCAGATGCACGGCGGCATCGGCATGACCGACGAATACGATATCGGCCTGTTCATGAAGCGCGACCGCGCGCTCAGCGAATTTCTCGGCGATGCATATTACCACGCGGGCCGGGTGGCCGACCTTAGCGGATATTGATGAAGTCTCCCCTCCCGCTTGCGGGAGGGGGCGGGGGTGGGCATGGGCCGACCGGAGGGAAGGCCCACCCCGCTACGACTAGGACTTGCGAGGCAAGCCCAAGTCTCGCTGCCCCTCCCGCAGGCGGGAGGGGAAGAAAGAGATATTTATGAACCTCAACGACCTATTCACGCTCGAAGGCCGCGTCGCGCTCGTCACCGGCGGCAGTCGCGGCATCGGCAAGATGATCGTCGAGGGCCTGCTCGCCGCAGGCTGTGCGCGCGTTTATATCGTCGCGCGCAAGCAGGAGCAGGTGGAGGAGACGAGCGCCGAGTTCGGGGACAAGGTCATCGGTCTGGTCGGCGACCTGTCGCAGATGGACGGGATCCAGCAGCTCGCCGACGAGCTTTCCTCGCGCGAGGACAGGCTCGACATCCTCGTCAACAATGCGGGGGCAGCATGGGGCGAACCGTTCGAGGAGTTCGGCGAAGGGGGCTGGGACAAGACGGTTGATCTCAACCTGAAGACCCCGTTCTTCCTGACTCAAAAGCTGCACAAGCTGCTGAAGGCAGCGGCGACGAAGGACCGTCCCGCCAAGGTGCTGATGATCGCCAGCATAGACGGGATGAAGTCGAACCCGTGGGAAACCTATCCCTATCAGGCGTCCAAGGCGGGTCTCATCCACCTGACCCGCCGGATGGCCGCTCGCCTGATCGCCGATAATATCGTGGTCAACGGAATCGGTCCGGGGGCCTTCCCCAGTGCGATGAACCGCGCCGCGCGCGACAATGCCGACAAGGTGGAGAAGGGTATTCCAAGCCGCCGTGTCGGTGTTGCCGAAGATATGGCGGCTGGCGCGATCTATCTGCTCAGCCGGGCGGGCGACTATGTCGTCGGAACCACAATCCCGATCGACGGCGGCGTGGTCAATGCTAATATCGGCGCGGGCAATTTCGTCGATCCCAGCGGCGACTGAAGCGGAACCGCAATCCTTCGCGATGCTTTGCGTGAGTGTAGAATCGCGAAGGGATACGACAATGCAACTGCGCGCCGCTTTCATCATCATCGGCGGCGCGGTTTCGCTTGTCGCCTGCTCCGCGAACGACGAACCGCAACCTGATCAGCCGCGTCCGACGGGCGAGGTTGCGAAGGCCAAAAGCCCCGCGACCCCGGTGTCGAACGGGGGAGATGCGGGTGATCTGGGCCTCGAGAATGGCGTGTACGATGTCGTGACGGGCGATGGGCAATGCACCACCGAGCCGCCGCTGGCGACGGTCAATACTTTCGATGGCAAGGGCTTCGGCACCCGAAACTTCGGCACGTGCGTGTTTATCTGGGATCGCCACGAGGGCCGCACCTATACCGGCTCGCAGACGTGTACCGATAGCCAATCGAAGGAGCGGGTCACGGAAGAGCTGGCGATCACCGTGCTCGGCCCGACGCGCTATACGCGCGCTGGTGGTGGTAATGCCACCGCCACCTATGGGCGCTGCACGGGCGTGGACGAGAGCAGCTACGGCCTTTGAGGCCGCAGCCGCTCGCCATCCTCACGCGTCCTCGCGGACCTTGCCCTGGAAGCTTTTGCGCAGCTTCATCAGCTTGGGTGGGATCACCGCCATGCAATAGGGGTTCCGCTGACCTTCGCCCTCCCAGTAATCCTGGTGGTAGTCCTCGGCCGGATACCACGTCCCGTCCTCGATCGTAGTCACCGCCTCGCCCGGATTGCTCTCGTTCCAGCGCGCGATCGCGGCCTCGGCCGCCTCGCGCTGCTCGTCCGATAGTGGGAAGATCGCGCTGCGATATTGGGTGCCCACATCGTTGCCCTGCCGGTTGAGCTGGCTGGGATCGTGGGTGCCCATGAACATGTCGTAGATCTCGGCCAGCGAAACCCGGTCGCTGTCGAAGGTGAGGCGCACCGCCTCCGCATGGCCGGTATTGCCCGAGCACACCTGCTTGTAGGTCGGGTTCTCGACCTCGCCACCGATATAGCCGCTTTCGACTTCGGTCACGCCGATCACGTCCTTGAACACCGCTTCGGTGCACCAGAAGCAACCGCCGGCGACGATCACGGTTTCGCTGTTTGCCATATCTCTTGTCTCCTTTGATCCCGCATGTAGGAACCGCGTCGCCCTTTGTCATCGCGCAGCGGTGGGCTAGATGGGGCAGAAGCAGCAGGAGAGAGACATGCGCCCGATCACGATCGCCTTCGCCGCCCTGGCCCTGGGAATAGCCGCCCCCGCTTTTGCGCAGGCCGCGCCCGATGCGGCGATGCAAGGCGCGCTGGCCCAGGACAACCGCGCCGACGATCGGGCCCGCGACGAATGGCGCCATCCGGCCGAAACGCTGGAGTTCTTTCGCGTCGAGCCAGGCATGACTGTGGTCGACTACATGCCCGCGGGCGGCTGGTACACGCGCGTGCTGGTGCCCTATCTCGGCAGCGCGGGGCGTTATGTCGGGATCATGCCCGACCCGGCCAACGCCGACGTTGAGGGAATGGCGGGCTATTTCGCGAAGCTGCCTGCGGCCTTCGCCAAGGACAGCCCCGGCTGGAACCTGGCCGGTGCCCCGGTCGCCGCCTACGCATCTCAGGACGTTCCCGAGGCGCTGAAGGGCACCGTCGACCGTGCGCTGATCTTCCGCGAGATGCACAACCTCTACCGCTCCGGCGCGCTGCGTGCGGAGCTGATGCGCCTACGCGAATTGCTGAAGGATGACGGCATGTTGGGCATCGTCCAGCATCGCGCGAAGCCGTGGGCGGCGGGCGACTACACTGACGGCAGCCGCGGTTACATGCGCCAGAGCGACGTGATCGGCCTGGTCGAGGCGGCGGGTTTCGAGCTGGTCGGCACCAGCGAGGTCAACGCCAATGCCAAGGACAGCGCCGATCACCCGAAGGGCGTATGGGAATTGCCGCCGTCCCGCTCGACCAACCGCCCCGAACTCGACGCGGTCGGCGAGAGCGACCGCATGACCCTCCTGTTCCGCAAGCGCTGAGGCCCCCTTCTTGACCCGTTCCGTTACCGTCGCAGCGCTCCAGCTGACTCTGGCTAGCGAGGACGAGCGCGAAAACGTCGATGCCGTCTCCGCGCTGGTCGAGGAGGCGGCGGGGCGGGGCGCGCGGATCGTGCTGCCGCCGGAACTCTTTGCCGGACCCTATTTCTGCAAGACCGAGGACGAGGCGCTGTTCGCTCGTGCGCGGCCTACCGCCGAACACCCCAGCGTGCTGGCTATGCAGAAGCTTGCGGCGAAGCTGCAGGTCGCAATCCCGACCAGCTTCTTCGAACGCGACGGGCACCATTATTACAACACGCTGGCCATGATCGACGCGGGTGGCGAGATCCTGGGCACCTATCGCAAAAGCCACATCCCCGATGGGCCGGGCTACGAAGAGAAATACTACTTCCGCCCCGGGAACGACGGGTTCAAAGTATGGGACATCGCCGGTGCCCGGATCGGCGTGGGGGTATGCTGGGACCAGTGGTATCCCGAAAGCGCTCGTGTCATGGCGCTGATGGGGGCCGAGCTGCTGTTCTACCCGACCGCGATCGGGTCCGAGCCATACGATGCCGAATTCGACACCAGCCGCATGTGGCGACGCGCGATGACGGGTCACGCGGTGTCGAACTGCATGCCCGTGATCGCCGCCAACCGCATCGGGACGGAAGACGGCCAGACCTTCTACGGCCACAGCTTCATCACCAACGAATGGGGCGACATGCTGGCCGAGTTCGGTCGCGACGAAGCGGGTGTGCTGATAGAAACGCTCGATCTCGATACCGCAGCGAAGCACCGCGCGGGGATGGGCTTCTTCCGCGATCGCCGTCCGCAGCTCTATTCCCGCATCTGCGAGGACGTCTGAGCGCGCAGCTCTACCTGATCGCGCTCGGCTCCAACCGGCGGCACCGCCGTTACGGTCGCCCCCGCGAGGTCGTGGCGGCGGCGATGGAGGAACTCTCCGCCCTTGGCACCGTGACCGCGCGCTCGCCCGTGATCGACAGCGCGCCGCTGGGCCCTTCCGCCCGCACGTTCGCCAATGCGGCGGTAATCGTCGAGAGCGCGCTTGCACCGGATGCGATCCTAGCCGAACTCAAGCGCATGGAGCGCGCGTTCGGCCGCCGCCGTGCGCGGCGCTGGGGTACGCGGGTGCTCGATCTCGATATCGTGCTGTGGTCGGGCGGGATGTGTGCCGCGCCCGATCTTGCGATTCCGCACCCCGCCTTTCGCGAACGCGCCTTCGTCATCGGTCCGGCCGCGTTGATCGCGGCCCACTGGCGCGATCCGGTGACTTCACTGACGCTGCGCCAGCTGCGCTTTCGCCTCTCCAAACCGCGACCCGCTTGACCGACCCGCGCCCCCTGCCTAGGGCACCGCTTCGGTGATGGGCCCTTAGCTCAGTCGGTAGAGCAACTGACTTTTAATCAGTAGGTCGCTGGTTCGAACCCAGCAGGGCTCACCATCCGTCGACACGAGCAGGAGCTGCCGCATGTCGGACGATCGACCGGAGATCGGGACCAGGCGAGCTTGGCGCCATATCGGCCCCGGCATCGTGGTGGCCGCCACGGGCGTGGGTGCGGGCGATCTCGTTGCGACCCTGATTGCGGGCTCGCGCTACGGCTACGCCTTGCTGTGGGCTGCGGTGATCGGTTGCGTGGTGAAGATCGCGCTGTCGGAAGGCTCCGCCCGCTATCACATCGCCACCGGTTCCACGATCCTTGCCGGATGGCGTTCGCTGGGACGTTGGACCGGCTGGTATTTCGGCATCTACGTTATCGTCTGGGGCTTCATCTACGGTGCCACCGCGATGAGCGCGAGCGCGTTGCCGCTGGCCGCGCTGTTTCCCGCGATCCCGCTCAAGGCATGGGCGATCGCCTGCGGGCTGGGTGGCTTCGCATTCGTGTGGTTCAACCGCTACGAGACATTCGAACTGGTGATGAAGCTGCTGGTCGGGCTGATGTTCGTCATCATGGTCGGCCTTGCCATACTGGTCGCGCCTAGCCTGCCGGACCTCGCAGGCGGGCTCGCATTCCAGCTTCCGGAAGGATCGCTGTTCTACACGCTGGGCCTTATCGGCGGGGTCGGGGGCACCGTGACCACCGCCGCCTATGGCTACTGGACGCAGGCGAAGGGCTGGCGCGGGCCAGGCTGGGTGCCGGTGATGCGGCTCGACAACGCCGTCGCCTATTGCGTGACCGGCATCTTCGTGATCGCGATGCTGATCGTCGGGGCGCAATTGCTGAATGCCGCGGGGATCGCGTTGGCCGATAGCGACAAGGGGCTGCTCGGCCTGTCGGACGTGCTGGAAGCGCGCTTCGGGCGGGCCATCGCCGTGCTGTTTCTCGTCGGCTTCGCCGCGACCTCGCTCTCCTCCCTACTCGGCGTGTGGCAGGGGATGAGCCTGTTCTTCTCCGACTGGTGGTATCAGCTGCGCGGGCGAGAGGAGGGCGGACACGAGGGAAGCGCGGCCTATCGCTGCTACCTCGCCTGGCTTACCTTCCCGCCGATGCTGTTGCTGTTCGCCGACCGGCCGTTCCTGCTGGTGATCGCCTATGGTGCGTTCGGGGCGCTTTTCATGCCCTTCCTTGCAGTGACGCTGTTGATCCTCAACAATTCCTCGCATGTACCCCGGCAGGCACGCAACGGACCGCTGGGCAATGCGGTTCTGGTCGCGGCGACGCTGCTGTTCGCCGTCCTCGCGATACAACAGGTGGTTGCGCTCTCGGGCTGAGGGCGTCGGTATCAGGTTGCAAACAGAAACTTTGTATCAGGCGGCCCTTTGGGGCTTCGCAGGTGCGAAGAAGCACGATAGGGGGCCACGCATGGTGGCACGACTTATCAGCCTCGCGGCGCTGCTTTCGCTTGCAGCCTGTTCCAAGGGCGAAGAGCAGCAGGCTCCTCCCGCCGTGCCCGTGCAGACGGTCACGATCAGTACGCACGAAGTGCCCAACGTCATCGAATTGCCCGGGCGGGTCGAGCCGGTGCGCGAGGCGGAAGTTCGCGCCCGCGTCGACGGTATCGTGCAGCAGCGCCTGTACGAGGAAGGCACCTTCGTTTCGAAGGGCCAGCCTTTGTTCAAGATCGATCCGAGCGAGATGCGGGCCGAAGTCCAGCAAGCGCAAGCGAGTCTGCAACGCGCGCAGGCGACCCTCGCCAACGCTTCGGCGGTGGTCAGCCGTTATCGCCCACTGGTGAAGGAAAACGCCATTAGCGGCCAGGAATTCGACGCCGCGGTCGCTGCGGAGCGCGAGGCGCGGGCCAATGTCGCGCAATTGCGCGCTGCCGTGCAGGCTGCGCAGTTGCAGCTTAATTATACCACCGTTCGCTCCCCGATTGCGGGTCGCGCGAGCGCCGCCGACGTCACCGAGGGTGCGCTGGTTTCGCGGACCGAGGGCACGCTGATGACCCGTGTCCAGCAGATCAACCCGATCTACGTCCGCTTCGCGCAGAGCGTGACGCAGCTGCAGGAAATCCGCGACGAAATCACGGCGGGCAATATCGACCTGGGCGACAACGATCTGGTCGAGGTGCGCCTGAGCTTCCCCAGCGGTGGCAAGTATCCCATACCCGGCTATATCGATTTCCTTGATTATTCGGTCGACCAGCAGACCGGCACTGTCGCCGTGCGCGCCGAATTCTCCAACCCCGACAGCCAGTTGCTGCCCGGCGAGTTCGTTCGCGCGACCATTTTCGCGGGCAAGCGCAAGGGCGGGATCACCGTGCCGCAGCGGGCGGTCAACATGACCGAGCAGGGCGGAACGGTATTCGTCGTCGGGCAGGACGGGAAGGTCCAGCCGCGTCCGATCAAGCTTGGACAGATGGTCGATGGTGAGTGGATCGTCACCAGCGGGCTGAAGCCTGGCGATGTCGTGGTGACGAGCAATTTGCAGAAGATGCGCCCCGGTGTGGCGGTGCAGCGTGCAGACGGGAAGGGTGCGGCGAAGAAGGGTGGTGCGCCGCAGCAAGGCACGGCGCAGGCCAAGTCGGGGGCGACGGACCAGACCCAGCAGGCGCGCTGAGGTGCTTTCACGCTTCTTCATCGACCGGCCGATCTTTGCTTGGGTGATTTCGATCGCGATTTTGCTCGCCGGGATCATTGCGCTGCGCGCATTGCCGGTCGAACAATATCCAACGGTTGCGCCGCCCTCGCTCTCGATCAGCGTCACCTACCCGGGTGCCGACGCCGAGACGCTGGAGCAAAACGTCACCCAGGTAATCGAGCAACAGCTCAACGGGGTGGAGGGCTACCTCTACATGGACTCGTCGAGCCAATCGAACGGCACCGCGCAGATCACGGTCACGTTCGAGTCCGGCACCGATATCGATATCGCGCAGACCGAGGTTCAGAACCGGCTGAGCACGGTGCAGGCGCGCCTGCCCGAGGACGTCCGCCGCCAGGGCATCGTCGTGCGGCAGGCCAATACCGGCTTCCTCGAGATCGTCGCGCTGACCTCGCGTAGCGGCGAATTGTCCACCACCGACCTCGGCAATATCGCATCGACGCAAGTCATCGACGAACTGCGCCGTGTGCCGGGCGTGGGCGACGTGCGTCTGTTCGGTTCGGAATACGCGATGCGCATCTGGCTCGATCCCGAGCGACTTGCCAGTTTCTCCATCTCGCCGAGCGAGGTCATCGCTGCCGTTCGCGCGCAGAACAGCCAGACCGCGGGCGGCTCCATAGGTGCTTTGCCGAATACCGACGGGCAGGAAATTACCGCCACGATCGTGCCCGGCGGCCGTCTGACGACGCCGGAGGAATTTCGCGAGATCGTGCTGCGCGGCGATACCGGCGGTGCCACCGTGCGGCTGGGGGATGTCGCGCGCGTGGAACTGGGCGCCCAGAGCTACGCGACTTCCACCACTCTCAACGGCAAACCGATGGCCGGCATGGCGATCCAGCTGGCGACCGGTGCAAACGCGTTGTCGACCGATACCGGTGTGCACGAGCGCATGGAGGAGTTGGGTCCACAGCTGCCGGCCGATGTCGCGTGGAGCATTCCGTATAATACCACACCGTTCGTGCGCATTTCGGTCGAGGAAGTCGTCAAGACGCTGGTCGAGGCGATGATCCTCGTCTTTCTCGTCATGTTCCTGTTCCTGCAGAAATGGCGCGCCACGCTGATCCCCGCGTTGGTGGTGCCGATCGCGCTGGCGGGCGCGTGCCTCGGCCTGTGGCTCTTCGGGTTCTCGATCAACGTCCTCACGCTATTCGGCATGGTGTTGGCGATCGGTATCCTGGTCGACGATGCGATCGTGGTGATCGAGAATGTCGAGCGGATCATGCGCGAGGATGGTCTTGAGGCCAAGGAAGCGACCCGTATCGCGATGGACCAGATCACCGGTGCCATCGTAGGTATCACGCTGGTCCTGATCGCCGTGTTCATTCCGATGGCGTTCTTCCCCGGTTCCGTTGGCGCGATCTACCGTCAGTTTTCGGCGACACTGTCGATTTCCATCTTCTTCTCGGCTTTCCTCGCCCTTTCCCTGACCCCCGCGCTGTGCGCGACCTTCCTCAAGACGGAGGAAGAGGAGCAGGCCGAGATGGATCGGCTCGAGGCGAACCGGGAGAAGGGTGGCATCAAGGGATTGTTCGCGAAAGGTGTTAGCCTGCTCCGGCGCGGACTGGAGAAATTCAACGCCTGGTTCGATCGGATGACCGAGCGCTACGTCAATGTGAACGAGAAAATCCTCGCTCACACCATGCGCGGCCTCGCGGTGTTCGCGCTGCTGATCGGTCTGGCGGTGCTGCTCTTCACCCGTTTGCCAAGCGCCTTCCTGCCGACGGAGGACCAAGGCTATCTGATTACCGCGATCCAGGGACCGCCGGGCGCTACGCAGGAACGTACCAACCAGGCGATCGACCCGATCGTGAAATACTGGATGGGCAAGGACGTGGTCGAAACGTAGTCGCAGTCCGCGGCTTCAGTTTCTATGGCAGCGGCCAGAACGCGGCGATCATCTTCACGCCGCTGATCGACTGGAGCGAGCGGACCGGCGACGGCGAATCCGCGTCCGCGCTGATGAGCCAGGCGATGGGTCAGTTTGGCCAGTTCGACAGCGCACAGGCGTTCGTGATCCAGCCGCCCGCGATCCGCGAGCTCGGCAATGCCAGTGGCTTCTCCATGAAGCTGGAAGATCGGGCCGGTGTCGGGCGCGAAGTGCTGACTCAGGCGCGCGACCAGCTGCTCGGCCTTGCATCGCAAAGCGACATCATCGGAGAGCTGCGGCCCGAGGACCAGCCACCCGTTCCGCAGCTCGATGTGAACATTGACCGGGTACTGGCAACCTCACTCGGATTGTCGATCACCGATGTGAACACGGCTCTGTCTACCGTTTTCGGGTCGGCCTATGTGAACGACTTCAACCGCGAAGGCCGCGTGCTCCAGGTGCTGGCGCAAGCGGATGCACCCTATCGCATGACGCCGGAGGATGTGCTGGCCCTGCGGGTGCCGAACGCAGAGGGCAGTCTGGTCCCCTTCAGCGCCTTCGCGACGGTGGACTGGACCGCCGCCCCACCAAGCCTCGCGCGCTATAACGGCTATCCAGCCATGACCCTGTCGGGCTCCGCAGCCCCCGGCAAGAGTTCGGGGGCGGCGCTGGCGGAGCTGGAGCAGCTTGCGCAGCAACTGCCCGACGGCGTTGGCTTCGAATGGACCGGTATCTCCTATCAGGAGAAGCAGTCGAGCGGACAGATCGGCTTGCTGCTGGGGCTGAGCTTCGTGGTCGTCTTCCTTGTGCTCGCGGCGCTATACGAGAGCTGGGCGGTGCCCATCGCGGTGCTGCTGATCGTGCCGCTCGGCGTACTCGGAGCGGTCATCCTCTCGATGCTGCGCGGATTGTCGGCAGACGTGTATTTCAACGTGGGGCTCATCACGATCATCGGTCTGGCAGCGAAGAACGCCATCCTGATCGTCGAGTTCGCGATCGAGGAAGAAGAGCAGGGCAAGAGCCCGATAGAAGCGGTGAAGGAAGGGGCACGCCTTCGCTTGCGCCCGATCATCATGACGTCGCTGGCATTCATTCTCGGGATGGTGCCGCTGGTCCTGGCAAGCGGGGCGGGCGCGGCCAGCCGGGTCGCGGTTGGCACAGGCGTGATGGGTGGGATGATAACCGCCACCGCGATCGGCATCTTCGTGATCCCGCTGCTTTACCTGCTGGTGCGCAGGCATCTGAGCCGAGGCCAGCCTAGCGCGGCGGGAACGATGGACAGCGCGCGCCCTGAACAAGCGCAAGACGAAGGGATGTCGTCGTGAGGGGAACGAGGCTCGGCGCTTCGGCCAGTGCTCTGGCGCTGGTGCTGACCGGCTGCGTCAATCTAGCGCCCGCCGACGAGCGCCCGCCGCTGTCCGTGCCAAGCGCGTACGAGCCAACCTATCGACCGAACGGAGAGGTGGTCGCCGCAACCCTGTCCTATCGGCAGTTCTTCGTCGATCCGCGGCTCAACTCGCTGATCGGCACCGCGCTCTCGAACAACCGCGATCTCGTCGCGGCGACGGCCCGCATCGCGCAGGCACGCGCGCAGTACCAGATCCAGACGAGCCAGCGCCTTCCCACCATCGCTGCCACGGGCAACGTCACCCGCAGCCGTTTCCCGACGGGCTCTGCCGGATTCGCCGGAACGCCTGGCACCGGAACGCCTGGCACCGGAGTGCCCGGAACTGGCGGCACGGGGGGAGCGACGACCGGCGAAGGCGCGATTACGACCAATCAGTTCCAGGTCGGCGTTGGTGTGAGCGCGTTCGAACTCGACTTCTGGGGGCGCGTTGCCAACCTGTCGGCGGCGGCGCGGGCGCAGTATCTCGCATCGGTCGCGGCCCAGCGCTCTTTCTATCTCTCGCTGATCGCCGATGTCGCCACGACCTATTACGAACTGGTCGAAACGCAGGAACAGATCGAGCTGGCGCAGGCCACCGCCGAATCGCGGCGCGAAGGGCTTCGTCTGGCGAAGAGGCGGCTGGACGCGGGGGTCGATTCCGCGCTTCCCTATTATCAGGCGGAAACGCTGCTGACCCAGGCGGACCAGCAATTGGCGACCGAGCAGCTCTCCGCCGCCCAGCTTCGCAACCAATTACTGGTGCTGGTGGGGGGTGAAACACCGGCCGATCTCCCGCCGTCCCTGACGCTGGCGCAGCAGGAGAACCAGCTCCGGCTCGACGCGGGGCTGTCGTCCGATCTGCTGCTCCGGCGGCCCGATATCGTGCAGGCGGAAGAGAACCTGACCGCCGCGCGCGCCAATATAGGTGCCGCGCGGGCGGCGTTCTTTCCTTCGATCTCGCTTACCGGGCGGGCAGGCCTTACCTCGAGCAGTCTCGACGGCCTCTTCGATACCGGGAACTTCTTCTACTCGGTCGGACCGTCGATCGACTTGCCGATCTTCGACTGGGGTCGGCGAGAGGGTCAGCTCGACCTCGCTCGTGCGCAGGAAACAGAGCAGGTCGCGACCTATGAACGGGCGATCCAGACCGCGTTCCGCGAAGTGTCGGACGGGCTTGCGGGGCGTGAATATATCGCGCGGCAGGTCGCGGTTCAGGAACAGGCCGTGCGCGCTCAGGAAGACACCGCCCGGATCGCGCGGCTGCGCTATCGCGAGGGCGTGACCGATTACCTTCAGGTGCTCGATGCGGAACGCAACCTGTTCAGCGCGCGGCAGCAATTGCTGATGACCCGGCGCGCCTATCTCCAGAACCAGGCGAACCTGTTCGTGGCACTAGGCGGTGGGTTCGAGAGTGGAGGCGCGGAAATTCCGTCGACCGCTACCGTGCCGGTGCGCGCCGACTCGTCGCAATAGCCACAAACGCCAAAGGACCCGACAGTTTCCTGCCGGGTCCCCGGGATCGGGTCTTTGAAGGACCGCGGTCTTAGCGCAGGAGCGACAGGACGTTCTGCTGGCTCTGATTGGCCTGCGCGAGCATCGCGGTCGAAGCCTGGCTAAGGATCTGCGACTTCGCGAGGGCGGTCGTTTCGGCCGAGTAATCGGCATCGACGATCCGCGAACGCGCGTCGGCGAGGTTGGTCGAATTGGTGGTCAGGTCGTTCACCACCGAGTCGAGACGGTTCTGCGACGCACCGAGCGTGGCGCGAGCGGTGTTGACCGCCTTGAGGCCGTTGTCGACATTGGTCATGGTCGCAGCCGCCTTGGTCGTGTCGGTCACGTCGAGACCGGTGGCGCTGAGGTTTGTCGCGTCGATCTGGACCTTCTCGATCGTCACGGTGTCGGCCGAGTTGGGGCCAACCTGGATGTCGAAGTTCTCGGCGGCGGTGGACGCAGTGGCCGTGTTGTTGAACAGCGCGTTGCCGTTGAACTTCGTGTTGGTGAGCACCGAGTTGATCTGCGAAGTAAGCTCGGTGACTTCCTTCTGCATGTTACCGCGGTCGGTGGCATCGTAGGTTTCGTTCTTCGACTGAACGGCCAGCTCACGCACACGCTGAAGCATGTTGGTTACTTCTTCCAGCGCGCCTTCCGCGGTCTGCGCCATCGACATACCGTCGTTCGCGTTGCGAATCGCCTGGCCCATGCCGCGGATCTGCGACGTCATGCTGGTCGCGATCGCGAGGCCGGCGGCGTCGTCCTTCGCGCTGTTGATGCGCTTGCCGGTGGAAAGACGCTCCATCGCGACGCCCATCATCTTGTCGGCGCGAACCGAAGCGTTCGATGCCTTCAGCGCGCTAATATTGGTATTGATAACAGCCATTTGAAAACTCCTGTCGTGGCTTCATCAACCCGACCCCGTGTCGCGGCTGACAGGGGGAAGAGCGACCGACAGGATCGAAAATTAAGACCCGCAGCAAAATCCGATCCGTTCCCGGACATGGTAGTACTACCGCCCCTAAAATTACCGGATGGTTGGACGTAAGGCTCCAAATGGCCCCCTCGGGAAAGATGATTAACAGGGGTCTCGGTAAATGCCGCAAATCCACTTTCATGCGGACGTGGAAAAAATTCACGCGCCACTTTGCGAGAGGGTCTCGCGCGCCTTGTCCCGCCTGCCCGGCAAGGGAACGATCGTCGTGTGCGATGTCGCTTCTCCGGCCCCGGCACGGCGGGGCGACGATCTGCTGATCGTACTGGAGCGTGGCGAGGAACAGAATCTCGCGCCGCTCGGTGCTCGTGGCTTCCGCCTCACCTACGCGGATCCGACGGGAGAGACGCCGATCGCTGCGCTGTTGGCGGCAGCCGATACCGGTGTGACCCCGATGTGCGCCGATCCCGCGAGCGCGGCCAACCTCATGCTGGCGGAGCGCGTAGCGCTCAGCGACGTACCCGTGCTGATCGAAGGTCCGTCGGGAACCGGCAAGGAAGTAATGGCGCGCTTCATCCACCGCACCAGCGAGCGCCGCGACGGCCCCTTCATCGCCATCAATTGCGCGGCCATGCCCGAGGCCATGCTGGAGGCGATGCTCTTCGGTCACAAGAAGGGTGCGTTCACCGGCGCGACCGAGGCAGCGGAAGGCTTCTTCCGGGCCGCGGACGGTGGCACGCTGCTCCTCGACGAAATCGCGGAGATGCCTCTGGCTCTGCAGGCGAAGCTGCTGCGCGCGTTGCAGGAAGGGGAGGTGGTTCCCATCGGCGCGACCAAGCCCGTCGCGGTGGACGTGCGCGTGATCGCCTGCGCCAACCGGGATCTGCCGCAGGAAGTGGCCGAGGGACGCTTCCGCCCCGACCTCTATTACCGCCTCAATGTTTTTCCCATCCAGTTGCAGGCGCTGCGCGAGCGGCCGGGCGACATCGCCCCGCTGGCTTTCGCGATGATGCTGCGCCACGCGACGCGCCCAGGCGAGCCCGGTTTCGTATCGGCGGCGGCGCTGGCCAAACTGCGGCAGCACCAGTGGCCGGGCAATGTGCGCGAACTGGAAAACGTCATCCGGCGCGCGTTGGTGATGGCGGACGGGGAACGCGAGATCGGCGTGAGCCACATCGTATTCGACCGGGTCGCCCGCATAGTGACGCCTGGCGATCAGTCGGTTTTCGAAGGACTCTCGAGCCAGGCCGCCGCGCCCGTTTCAGCCGAAGCGACGGACGTTCTGCCCGCGAAGGGTGGGCGCCTGTCCAACATCGTGCGCAAGATGGAAGCGCAGGCGATCGCCGACGCCCTGGAAGAAACCAACGGTAACCGGGCGGCCACCGCCCGCCGGCTCGGCATCAGTGAGCGCACGCTGCGCTATCGCTTGGCCGACATGCGCGAGGCCGGTCTCGCGGTCGCCGGAGCTGGCCGATGAGCGGCATCGGACCCACCTCGGGCGTGCAGCAGGTGATGGACCTGCGCCGCCAGATCATGGAGCGCTCCGACGCGCTCAAGACGCTCAACGAAGCGACCGGGAAGGAGGTGGCGCAGGCTGCCCCTACCGGTACGGCCCCGGTCGGGGGCGGGTTCGCCGACGCGCTGAAAGGCGCGGTGGAATCCGTCAGCGCGACGCAGACACGCGCATCGGACATCACCGCCGCGTATGAACGCGGAGAAGTTACCGACGTCGCGCAGGTCATGCTGGCGCGTCAGGAAGCCGGAATAGCCTTCGAGGCAACCCTGCAGGTCCGCAACAAGCTGTTGTCGGCCTATCAGGACATCATGCGGATGGGTGTGTAACCAATGGCAGACCTCGTTCCTTCCGGCGCGGGCAGCACCGCTCTCGCCGTTCCGTCGCCCACTGGCGCGGGTGCGCCGCGCGCCTCGCTGCTGGGGGCCTTCACCGATCCGGCATACGGGTCTTTCGGCGAACGGCTGAAAGCCTTCACCGCGCAGCCCGCGATCCGCAAGAGCCTGCCCGCGATCGGTGTGCTCGGCGGCCTGTCGGCGCTGGCGCTGCTGTGGGTGGGGCTGTCGCAGCCGCCCCAGCGCGTGCTCTATGGCAGCCTGTCCGATTCCGAACGAGCCGAGGTCGCGAGTGCGCTCGACACGGGTGGCATCGACTACACCATCGACAACACCACGGGTATGCTGACCGTGGGCGAGGACGATCTCTATCGCGCGCGGATGCTCGTCGCCAGCAACGGCGCGCTGGCCGCGCCCGAAAGCACGTCCGAAATGCTCGACGCGATTCCCCTGGGATCGAGCCGCACGCTGGAGGGCGAGCGCGTACGCAACGTGCGCGAGCGTGAATTGATGATGACGATCATGGAGATCGACGGGGTCGAGGCGGTGCGGGTGCATCTTGCAACGCCCGAACGGTCTGTTTTCGTGCGCGAACAGTCCGCGCCCAGCGCCTCAGTCATGGTGCGCATGGCGCGCGGTCGAAACCTGTCTCCGGATCAGGTTGTCGCGATCGGCAATCTCGTAGCCGCCTCGGTTCCGGGGATGAGCGCCGATGCAGTGCGTATCGTGGATCAGCACGGCAAGCTGCTGTCCGACCGTTCCACCAGCGACGGTTCGGTCGGGCTCGACCTGCAACGCCAGTTCGAGGAAAAGCTCCGCGCCCAGATCGCGCAACTGCTGGTTCCGATCGTGGGCGAAGGCAATTTTTCGAGCGAGGTCCAGGTCGAACTGGACCTCGACGAGATGACCTCCGCGCAGGAGAATTACGACAAGGAGGGCGCGTTGCGCAGCGAGACCCAGTCGCGCTCGCAGCAGAGCGGGGCCGGTCCGGCGGGCGGGGTGCCCGGCGTTCTCGCTAATACGCCGCCCGCGCCGAACGTTCTTGAGGAGGGGCCGCCGCAGGATACGCAGGTTGCCGGCAATCCCGAGACTTCGGGCGAAAGCAGCGCGCGCCGCACCTACGAGCTGGGGCGTCAGGTCCAGGTGACCACGACCACGCCTGGCGCAGTGCGCCGCCTGTCCGTCGCGGTCGCACTTAGCTCAGAGGCGCTCAAGACGATCA
The DNA here is from genome assembly GCF_018636735.1 of Erythrobacter sp. 3-20A1M. Taxonomy (NCBI): domain Bacteria; kingdom Pseudomonadati; phylum Pseudomonadota; class Alphaproteobacteria; order Sphingomonadales; family Erythrobacteraceae; genus Erythrobacter; species Erythrobacter sp. 3-20A1M. The sequence goes on from NZ_CP045200.1 coordinate 2,070,727, forward strand.
AGCCCGCCAGCGTCAAGCAGATCGAAAATCTCGTGGCGGCAGCGGTCGGAGCCAATCCCGACCGCGGCGACAAGGTGACGGTCATCTCGAGCGCGTTCGACCCGGTCGTTACCGAAGCGCCTCCGTTCTACGAGACCGCATGGTTCGGCACCATCCTGCGCAACGGCATCGCACTGCTCGCGGTGATACTCGGTCTGATCTTCGGGGTGCGTCCCTTGCTGCGCAATCTGCGCCGCGACCGGGACGAGGAGGAGAAGGACGGGGACGATACCGCTAGCCCGGACCTCGACAGCCAGTCCATGATCGCCCTTCGCGGGGCCACCACGCAGGCCAATCTCGCGCATGAATCCGTGCGCGAGCAAGTCGAGCTGGCGCGTCGGCTGGCCGTCGAACAGCCCGATCAGGCTGCGGCCACATTGCGACGGATGCTGGCAGCTCCGGTGGAGGCGGGACGATGAGCTATCCCCTTCCCTCAAGCGACTTCGATCGCGCGGCGATCATCGTGATGCTGTTCAACGAGGACGAGGCGGCTGCCATCCTCTCGCGGCTCGAACCGGAAGAGCTCCACCGCCTCGGCGAGGCCATGTGCGCGCTGGGCGAGGTGGACGCGCCCGGTATCGCTTCCGCGCTCGACCGCTTCATCGTGGAGGCGGCGCGCGAGACGCTGCCGGTGAAGGATCGCCCGACGCAGGTGCGCGAACTGATGTCGCGCGCGGTCGGGTCGGACAAGGCCAGTCACCTGATGGATCGCATCGCGCCGAACCAGGTCAATCGTTCGCTGGAAATCGCGCGCTGGCTGGCTCCGCAGAGCCTGTTGACCCTGATCGAGGACGAACCGCCGCAGGTCATCGCGGTGCTGCTGTTGCTGCTCGATTCCGATTCCGCCGCCAGCCTGCTGGCGCAGTTGCCGATGGACAAGCAGCCGCTGATCGTCGAGCGGGTGGCGCGGCTGGGCAAGGTTCCCACCCAGGCCATCGTCATGCTGGACGCGATGCTGACACGCCGCATCAGCGAACGCTTCGGCCAGACGCCGCTCAGCATGGGCGGCGCGCGCGAAGCGGCGGAACTGATCAATCGGGCCGAGGGCAATATCGAGAAGCTGGTGATGCCGTCGATCAACAGTCGCGATGCCGATCTGGCGCGCGAGATCGAGGCCGAGCTGTTCACTTTCGACATGCTGCTGAAACTCGACGCCATGTCGATCGGTCGCCTCCTGCGCGAAGTCGAGAACGACGTTCTCATCGATGCGCTGAAGGGTCTGGACGAGGAGGATCGCGAACCGATCTTCGCCGCCATGTCGTCGCGCGCGGCGGACGGGGTGCGCGACGAGATCGAATTGCGCGGCCGCATCCGCAAGGCGGATATGATGACCGCCCAGCGCAGCATCATTGCCACTGCGCGCCAACTGGCGGAAAGCGGCGAGATCGCTCTGGGACAAAGCGATGGCGAGTATGTTTGAATCGCTGTCACACGCGCCCGCCGGACGGCCCGCATGGCTAGCCGCGTTCGAGCAGGAGGCGAACCCGTTCGTTCCCGACTCCCGGTTCGACGGGACGATGGTCGTCCTCGCACCGCCGATCGAGGAAACCACGGAAGCCGATCACGCTGCGGCGCTCGAGGCCGCGCGCAATGATGGCTTCGCCGCCGGAATAGCGCATGCGAGCGCGCAGGCGCAGATCGAAGCCGAGGAAGTAGAGAGATCTCGCGAGAAGCTTCGCCTCTCGTTTCAGCGGCTCGACGAGACCGCACGGCGCGAGCTGGCCGATCGCCTGGCGGAGACCGTGGTGGGGCTGTGCGAGGACGCTTTGATGCCCTTGACGCTGGACCGCGAGCGGTTGCAGCAGCGCTGTTTCGACGCGGCGGAGCGGATTGGCGAAGCGAAGGAAGCGCTGACGCTGATGCTGCATCCCGACGATACTGTGGCGCTGGACCCCGAATTCGCGGCGGGCTGGACCATAGAGGCCGACCCGATGCTGGAACGCGGGGCGTTGCGGCTGGAAGGCAATGACGGCGGGGTCAGCGACGGGCCGATGGAATGGGCAGCGGCCCTGCGCGCCGCCTTTGCCGCGTGCTGAACCTCCTTTCGCGCGAAATCGAGGGCCTGAAGGCCGCGCAACCCAACCTGGGTAGCGTCGCCCATGGCCGCGTCCATTCCTGCAATGGCGGGCTGATCGAGGTGTCGGGACTGCCGGCACCGATCGGGACGATCGCGCGCGTGGAAAGCGAAGCCGGGGGCGAGGAAGCGCCAGCGGAAGTCATCGGCTTTCGCGGCGGATATTCGCTGATGATGCTGCTGGGCGATACCACGCGATTGAAGCCGGGGGCCCGCGTCCGCGCCGAAGGCGCGCCCGGAATGGTGCAGGTGGGCGAGGAATTCATCGGGCGGGCGGTCGATGCGCGCGGTCGCCCGATCGACGGAGGCCCACCGATCAGGGCGCGCAAGGCGTGGCCGCTGGGTGGGCACCGCGAGGCGGCGCTCGAACGCGCCTCCGTAACCGATCCCTTCGACACCGGCATTCGCGCGATAAATGCGCTCACCACGATGGGCGTGGGGCAGCGGATGGGGATCATGGCCGGATCGGGCGTCGGCAAGTCGGTCCTGATCGACATGATCGCCGATGGCGCGCAATGCGATGTCGCCGTGGTCGGCCTGATTGGCGAGCGCGCCCGCGAGGTTTCCGATTTTGTCGCGCGCCACATGCAGGGCGAGACGCGCGAGCGCACCGTGGTAGTGGCGGTACCTGCCGATCATGCCGCGAACCTGCGCCTCAGGGGCGGGCGGTTTGCCACTTCCCTGGCTGAATATTTCCGCGCGCAGGGAAAGCGGGTGCTGTTGATACTGGACAGCCTGACCCGTGTCGCGCACGCCGCGCGTGAAGTCGGGCTGCTGCTCGGCGAACCGGGTGCCGCCCGTGGCTATCCCCCTTCCGCCCTTGCCACCATAACCGGGCTGGTGGAGCGGGCGGGCAATTCCTCGACCTCGGGCGGAGCCGTCACCGGGCTCTACACCGTGCTCGCCGATGGCGACGACCATAACGACCCGGTGGTGGATACCGCTCGCGCGATCCTGGACGGCCATATCGTGCTGTCGCGCGATCTCGCCCAGCGGGGTCAGTATCCGGCGATCGACATTCCCGCTTCCCTCAGCCGGGTGATGACCGCGGTGGCGGATGAGGCGCATATCGAAGACGCGCGCCGCTTCCGTGCTCTGGTTGCGGATTACGAGGCGAACCGGGATCTCGTCCTTATGGGAGCCTATCGCCAAGGTGCCGATCCCGCGGTCGACCGGGCGATGCAGATGCACGAGGCTCTCTCGGCCTTCCTGTGCCAGCGCGCGAGCGAGAAGAGCGATCTGGCGCAGAGTGCGCAGGCTCTCTCCAGGATCATCAATGGCGATGGCTAGGACGGGGCGGTCCGGGCGGCTGGAACGGATCGCACGGCTGCGCGCGGTCGACCGTTTGCGAGCCGCCGAAAGCGTCGCCACAAGCGGAGAGCAGTTCGATCGGCTCGCGCTATTGGCGGAACGCAGTCGCCAACTCGTCAACGATTACGATTCACCGGAAAAGAGCGTGACTGGGGGGATGCTGACCTACCACCTCGCCTTTCGCGGACAACTAGCTGCCCTTTCCCACCGCACACGTAACGATGCCCGCGAGGCGGAGCGGAGGGTAGAGGTCGCGCGCGGCGACCTCGCCGCCGCCGATCGCCGCAGTGAAATGGTGGACAAACGCCTTCGGGTCGAGCGCCGCAATGCGTTCGCGGCAGCCGAGCGGAAGGATTGGCACGGAACTTGAATAACAGTCGGTATCCTTAACGCCGAACGACGGGTTACCGATGCAGCAAGTTTCATCCAGCGCTACCATTTCCATCGCCGATTGCGTCGTTGCCGGCTCTGCCAAACCGGTTCCGGCGGAAGGTGCGCAGGGGGAATCTGCGGTTTCCCCCTTTGCCGTGCAGCTCAATTCCGCAATGTCCGTCGCGCCCGGGAAGGTGGCGCTGCTACCTATCACCGGCGACGGTGAAAGCGACGCTTTGCCGGGCGAAGCGGCAACCGGCAAGGAACCGGAAGAGACCGGCAATATCTTGCCGGTTCAGATCGGCAACGCCTTGCCGATGCCGGTCGATGTCGCTGCGGTTGCCCAGGTCGTTACCGCGACCACAGGTTTGGTCGAGGCGGAAAGCGGCGCTGCGCAACATGCGGGCACTATCGGCCTGCCGTCGCAGACAACGCCGCCGTCTCTGCCGAGCGCCCTGCGCCAAGCGCCGGAGGCCCCGGTCGCGACCCTTCGCCAGCAGCCCGCAACTCTGCAAACGCCGCGCGGCGCGGCTGTCGCGATCGCACCGGCAACGCCAAGCCAGCCGCAAGCGGTCGATGCGCTTTTCCAGGCGAGCGGTGGCGCGGTTCCGGCGTCGGCAGGCACCACGTCGCAGCCCGTTCCGGCAGCGGCGGTCACGCCAGGTTCGGCAAGCGCACCCGTTGTGGAAGTGGCGAAGCTCGCTCCTGAAACCGGCAATACTGCTCCCGCTACCCCCGCTGCTCCAACGCCGGAGCGGCAGGCGACGCAGTCGGTCAAACTGGCCATGGCACCGGTCGCTATAGAACGCGGTGAAGCGGCCCCGGGCGGTCGCGCGGACGCCGATGCGGAAACCGCGCAGGAAAACCCGACGCCGGGCGCGCGCTTGGCGCAGGACCACGGGGAGAAGGCGCAGGCGACGAGTGCCCGCTTTACTCTCGCATCGACGGCTTCGACCGCTCCCACCCAGCAGCCGGGGCTAAGCTCGGCCATGGGCCAGACCCCTATGCCGCTAACGCCCGCCAGCGGTCCGATGCCGCACACCGATATCTCGCAGATGATCGACCGCCTCATGGAGGCGCGTAGCGCAGCCCGCTCCGGCGAAATGCAGATGGCGGTAAGCAATGCCGACTTCGGCAAGGTATCGGTGCGTCTGGAATCCGGGATCGCGGCGGGTGCGCTGTCCTTCTCGCTCAGCAACGCCGATCCGGACTTCGCACCGGCGGTGCAAGCCGCGCTTGCTCAGACCGGGCACTCCGACCGCTCGATCACGCACGGCGAGAGCGTGCGCGCCGATAGCAATTCCCTTCGTCATGACGGTCAGCCCGCGGGCCACAACGCGCACCAGGGCCAGACACCGCCCCAATCGCAAACCGCGACCGACCAGCAGCGTTCGCCTGCACAGGGCACGCGCACGCGCGCAGACCAGCAACACAGCGGCGAGAACGCCGAGACCCCCTCCGATGCTTCGACCAGAGCCCGGCCTCGTGGTCGCGGCATCTTCGCTTGAATGCACGATCTGACAGGAACCAAAGACGATGGCTAAAAACCAAGACCAGACCGAAAAACCCAAGAAAGGCGGCAAGCTCAAGATGGCGGTCGGCGCACTGGCGCTGACCGGCGCGGGTGCGGGCGGTGCCTTCGCCGCAGTGGAAATGGGCTTGCTGGGCAAATCCGCCGCGGCCCACGAGCCCGACATGCCCAAGCTTCTGCGCAAGGGTGAGGAGGATCCCTACGCCCCTGCAACCAAAGGTGGCGAGCACGAGGCCGAGATCGTCGATGGCGAGGGCGGGAGCGAATACCGGACCAGCTATTATCAGTTTCAGGACAGCTTTACGTCCAATCTGAAGGCTTCGCCGGCGCTCATCCAGGTAACCCTGGCCGCGTCCACCCGTCGGGACGGGCGCGTGCTGCAATGGCTCGGAAAGCACGACCTTGCCCTGCGCTCCGCGATGCTAGTCCAGCTTGCCGAAACCACCGAGGAACAGGCGACCAGTGCCGCGGGCAAGAAAGACCTGCAGCGCCGCCTGACCAAAGCCGTGAACGAGGTCCTGACCGAGCGCGAAGGCTTCGGCGGCGTCGATAACATCTATTTCCTCGGCTACCTCGTCCAGTGAAGCCGGAAAGCTCTTTCGACCGCGCGCGCCCGGTGGCGCGGCACTGCGCAGAACTCTTTCGCGCCGATTCCGGGAAGGACGCGGATGGCGAGGGTTTCGCGCAGTTCGGGGCCGATCTCGCCCGCGCACTGGCACCGGGCCTGGGCGCTCTGCTCGGAGCGACCAAGCTGCGCGTGTCGTGCGCGGCGCCCACCGTGCGGCCGGTGGCCGAACTGACCGGCGGTGCGAACGCCATCTCCACCGCGGCGACGATCGTCTTTCCCGCGGTCGGAGCGCAGATCGTTTCGACCCTCGATGCGAAGACGCTGATCGCTCTGACGGACCGGCTGTTTGGCGGGGACGGAATCGATGCCGATGGCGACGAGCCGGTCGAACTGCCGCTGATGGCGGATCTGGTCGCGACACAGTTCCGCACGCTGCTGGGCGATGCCATGCAACGCGCGCTCCCGTCGCTCGGCAAGGCCCAGATCGCGGACAATTCGCGCCATTCGGCCTTCGACACGTTGGGTGCCGACGAAAGCTGCACGGTGCTGGAGTTCACCGTGGTGCAACCCGATGCCCCGGATTGGTTGCTGGGCCTGGCGCTGCGCAGTGGTGAAAAGTCCCGCTTCGCCGTGCGGCGGACGCACGCCGATCCCACCGCGCGCAAGCGGACGAGCGATCCCCTGTCGGGCGCGCTCGCCGAGACCCCGTTCGACCTGGTTGCGGTGGTGGCGGAAACCACGCTGCCGCTTTCGCGCGTGTCGGCGTTCAAACCGGGCGACATCGTTCCCCTGCCGATCGCACGCCAGGTGCCCCTGCGGGTCGGCGACCGCGTGATTGCACATGGCAGCGTCGGCAGCGTCGATGATCGCGTCGCCCTGCGCGTCAGCACCCTCTCCTGAAATTACCCTTCCAGAAAGGCCCTTTTGCCATGACTACCCGTTCCCTCGATCTCCTGCGCAATGTCGACGTTCGCCTTTCGGTCGAACTCGGCCGCACGCAGGTCAAGCTGAAGGACGTGCTCGCGCTCGGCCCGGACAGCGTCGTGCCGCTGGACCGGATGACCGACGAACTGCTGGACGTCTATGTCAACGGGCAGGCCATAGCGAAGGCCGAGATCGTGACCCAGGGCGATCGCTTCGCGCTGCGCATCGTCAAGATGGCGGGCGATGAAGACAACGACAACCCCGTTTCGGCGGAAGAGGCCGCCTGATGGCCTGGTACGTCGTCAAGCTGATCCTGATGCTCGCCCTGCTGGGCGGGATGATCTGGGGCAGCCTGTGGCTTACCAAGCGGCTGCAGGGGCGCTTCGTCCCGGCGGGCCGGACGAAGGCGGCGCGTCTGATCGAAACGACGATGCTGTCGCCCGGCGTGAAGCTCGCGGTCATCGAATTCCATGGTCGAGAAATCCTCGTGGGCAGTTCCCGCCACGGCCTGACCCGCCTGGCTGAGGCCGAAGCGCGCCCGCCGGTGGAGCCCGAAGATGCGTAAACCGCTGAAGCGCGCCGCCATACTGACAATTTGCATGGCTCTGGTCGCATTCGCCGCCGAGCCTGCACTGGCCGCCCCCGCCGGGTCCGTCGGCGGTGCGCTCGAGCGCGCGCTGGGCGCGGCGGATGGCCAGGGGCAGGCGCCGCTGACCCTCTCGCTGCAGCTGCTGCTGATTATGGCGCTGCTGACGGTGCTGCCCGCGCTGGTGCTGATGATGACCAGCTTCACGCGCATCATCATCGTGCTTTCGATTCTGCGCCAAGCTCTCGGGCTCCAGCAGTCGCCGCCCAATCAGGTGCTGATCGGCCTGTCGCTGTTCCTGTCGCTGTTCGTGATGGCGCCGACCCTGACCACGGTGAACGAACAGGCGCTGCAGCCCTATTCGGCCGGTACTTTGTCCGCCGATCAGGCGATCGCCAATGCGGGCGACGCCTTCCACGCCTTCATGATCCGGCAGACGCGCACCGCCGACATCACCATGTTCGCGGACATCGCCAATTCGCCCAAGTTCGAATCGCCGCAGGACATTCCGTTTTCGATCCTGCTGCCGTCGTTCGTGACCAGCGAACTAAAGACCGCGTTTCAGATCGGGTTCATGCTGTTCCTGCCGTTCCTTGTCATCGACCTCGTGGTGTCGAGCGTGCTGATGAGCCTTGGCATGATGATGCTGTCGCCGACGATCGTGTCCCTGCCGTTCAAGCTGTTGCTGTTCGTCCTGATCGACGGGTGGAGCCTGCTGATGGGCTCGCTCGCGATGAGTTTCGCCTGACAAGGATGCACTGATGAACGATTCCGCTTCCCTTCTCGCGCTGGCCGACCGGATGCTGTGGACGACCGCGCTGGTCGCCGCGCCGGTGCTGCTGGCAGCCCTCGCGGTGGGCCTGTTGGTCGGCATCATCCAGGCGGCGACGTCGGTCAACGAACAGACGCTGACCTTCGTCCCCAAGCTGGCGATCATCGCGCTGGTCCTGGTGCTGTTCGGCGCGTCGATGATGGGTCTCATCAGCGATTTCGCGCGCGAGATATTCCAGCAGATCGCGGGGATCGCCAGCTGATGCTGCCCGATTTCGGTTTCGGCAATATCGAGGCGGAGTTGTGGAAGCTGATCTTCATCAGCGCCCGCATCGGTGCCGCGCTGGTTGCCGCGCCGATCTTCGGCGCGACCAGCGTGCCGGTGCAGCTGCGGATCATCATGGCCGGTGCGATCAGCGTGTTCGTGCAGATTTGGGTGCCGGTAACGACGCCGGCCGACCTCTTCTCGCTCGCCGCGCTGACCGCCTTGGTCAGTGAGATCGTGATCGGGCTCGCTTGCGGTTTCGTGCTGCAGTTGAGCTTCGCCGCGCCGGTCCTCGCGGCGGAGCAGATTTCGGGCGCGATGGGCATGGCGATCGCCACCGCCGCCGATCCCAACACCGGCGGCCAGTCGACCGCTCTGGGACAATATTTCACCCTCGTACTCACGTTGATCTTCCTCGCTGTGGGCGGGCACCTGCTGTGGCTGCGGCTCGTGATCGAGAGCTATCGCGCGCTGCCGCCGGGGGGCGAATGGATGAGCGCGGACCAGGCGCTCGTGATCGCCGCCTTCGCCGGTGAGATGTTCGCCACGGCGGTGGCGATCGCGCTGCCGGTCACGCTCGCGCTGCTGCTGGTACAGATGGTCACCGGCGTGCTGAGCCGTTCGGCTCCGTCGCTCAACTTGTTCTCCTTGGGGCTGCCCGCCGGTGTGCTGGCGGGTATCGCTGCCCTGATCGCGGCCACGCCACTCATCACCGACCAGTTCGTGGCCCTATCGGCGCAGGCGATCGATCAGGTCGGGAGGATCGCCACGCCATGAGCGACCAGTCCGGTGAAAAGGCCTTCGCCCCGACGGAGAAGCGCCGCCGCGACGCGGCGCAAAAGGGCGATGTCCTGCGCTCCAAGGAAGTGGGCACGGCGGTGTCCGTGATGGTGGGCGCGGTGTGGCTGATCGTGGCCGGCCCGTGGCTGTTCGGCGCGATGGAGGAGGGTGCGCGCAGCAGCTTCTCCTTCGACCGGGCGCAACTGGCCGACTTCACGCCGGGCGATCTGATGCTGGACCTGCTCATGTCGATGCTGCCGCCAGTGGTCGCGCTGGGCGGCTGCATCATGCTGGCGACGCTGGTGTCGCAGTTGCTGCTGGGGGAGGGCCGCTTCCTGGCGGGAAACCTGAAACCGAAGGGATCGCGCATCAACCCTGGATCGGGGCTGAAGCGGATGTTCGGAATGCAGGGCCTGATCGAACTCGGCAAGAGCCTGCTGAAGATACTGCTATTGGGCTCGATCGCCTGGTTCTGGGGCGGGGCGCATGTGATGGAGGTGCTGAGCCTCGGGCGCGGCGATCTGGTCGGGCAGCTGTCCACCGCGTGGGATGCAATCGCGCGGCTGCTGCTGCTGCTCGCCGTCGGGCTGGTGCTGATCGCCTTCATCGACTGGCCGATCCAGTGGATCCGGCGGATGGGCCGGCTCAAGATGACGCATCAGGAAATGCGCGACGAGCACAAGCAGAGCGAAGGCTCCCCCGAGAAAAAGGCCGCGATCCGGCAGCGGCAGAGGCAGCTCGCGCGCGGGGGCGTGGCGAATGCAGTCAAGGACGCGCAGTTCATCCTTACCAACCCCTCCCATTTTTCGGTCGCGATGACCTACGATCCCGCTCTCGCCGCCGCTCCGGTGGTGCTCGCGAAGGGTCGCGGAGAGAAGGCGCTGGCGATGCGCGAACTGGCCGCCGAACACGGCGTGCCGGTGATGGAATATCCCGCCCTCGCGCGCTCGGTCTACTTCACCACAAGGGAAAACCAGATGGTGCGCGAGGAGCTCTACGCAGCCATCGCCAGCGTGCTGGCCTTCGTGATGTCGCTGAAGCGTGGGGATCGCGTTTCCCGCCCAACGATCACGGTGCCATCGGCGCTGCAATTCGATGCCGAAGGACGCCCGTAAGCGGCTTAAACCGGGCCCGACCCAGCCGTTCTAAAAGCCATGGACAATCCCTCCTCCTCCATCCTTTCCGCACTGGGCGGCGGCAGCGGCATCGACATGGCGAAACTCGCCACCGATCTTTCCACCGCGAAATATGCGGCGCAGATCGAGCAGTTGAAATCGCGCAGCGATTTGATGGAAACGCGCATTTCGGCGGCTGCGGCACTGAAGGGGCAGTTGTCGCAACTGGCGAGCGCCCTGGGTGAACGGGTCCGCACCGGCGATCTCGCCGCCAGCGCCGCGACCGCGAACCCCGCGGTCGCTAAGGTATCGGTGGCGGGCGGCGCGCGTGCCAGTGGCACCTATTCGCTGGAGGTGACGCAGCTTGCGAGCAGCCAGACGCTCGTCGGCAAACCCTATGCCACGTCCGACAGTCTGGTCGGGGAGGGCACCCTGACCTTCGATTTTGGCACGGTTTCCGGCGGTTCGTTCTCAGCCGATGGCGGCACTGCCCCGCTTTCGATCGAGGTGACCGCCGACGATACCCTGAGCACGCTTGCGAGCAAGATATCCACTTCCGGCAGCGGGCTTACCGCCTATGTCGTCTCCGGCAGCTCCGGGGCGCAGCTGGTGATCAAGGGGGAACAGGGCGCAGTTAACGGCTTCACGATCTCCGGCAGCGGCGCGAGTGTGGGCGGGGGCGCATCCGCGCCCGGCAATATCGATTTTCTCGACTGGTCGCCTGCGACCGACGGGGGGCAGCTGAAAGCCACCGCGAAGGATGCCCGGCTGGTTTTCGACGGAGTGGAGGTAACCAGCGCCACCAATACCGTCACCGGCCTGCCTGCGGGCCTGTCGCTGACCCTGACCGGCACGAATGCTGGTGCGCCGACCGAGATTTCGTTCGACCGCAAGGATGGGGCGATTACCTCTCTGATGGAGGATCTGGTCGCGGCGCTGAACGACGTGACCGGGCAGCTGAAGCAAACGGCCAGTCCGCTCGGCGGGGAACTCGGAAACGATTCCGGCGCGCGCGCACTGAAGCGCGAACTGGCGGCGCTGGCGGGTACGGTCATCATGCCCAATGCCCCGGCGGGAGCGCCGCGAACACTCGGCGATCTGGGCCTCACCGCCAGCCGGGAGGGCACCTTTCGCCTTGATGCCGATCGGCTGAAGGAAACGCTCGCAAGGGATCCGGACGGGGCGGCCGGGATGTTCACGTCGGGGCTTTATGGCGTCTTCGCGACGATGGACAAGCTCGCCCGCAACCTGGGCAGCACGACCGATCCGGGTTCGCTGGGCGGCTCCATCGCACGTTACGAACGGCAGCAGACACAGATTGAAAACCGCCTGGAAAAAATCGCCGAGCAGCAGGAGAACCTGCGGGCGCAACTGGGCAGGTCGTTCTCCTGGGCGGACCGCCGGGTTACACAATCGCAATCGACGCTGTCCTTCCTGAAGTCTCAGGTCGCGCTCTGGACGGCGAAGGACTGATCCATGCTGCAAGCCATCGCGCCATCCGAAGCCTATCGCCGGGTCGAGATCGACGCCTACATCGTGGGTGGCGATACCGGCCAACTGACTCGCCTGTGCCTGGCCGAGGCGATCGGCGCGATCAATCGCGCGCTGTGCTTCGATACCTATGCGCAACCGGGCAAGCGTTCGACCGCCGTGCTGAAGGCGCTCTCCTGCGTTCAGGCGCTGAAGCTGGGCGTCGACGTGTCACAGCCGCTGGGGGAGGCGCTGCTGGTGGTTTATGGCGATGCGTGCGCCAAGCTGGTTCGCGGCAGTTCCAGGTTCGACCGCGCGGAGCTCACGGCGTTGCGGGACGATTTTCTAGAGATGGAGCAGGCGTTCGCGGAAACCGGGCGCCGACCGGCCTGACGCGGCTCAGGCGGGATCGAAGAGCCGGCTTTCGATCGAAATGCGCACCGCATCGCTGGAATTCGTAACCTCGATCTTTTTCAGCAAGCGGAGACGATGCGCTTCGATGGTGCGGTGACTGACGCCCAGCCCGGCCGCGATCATCTTGTTCGATTTCCCGTCGGCAATGGCGTGCAGGATATCCCGTTCGCGGCTGGTGAGAGCGGCGAGCCGGTCGCGGGCCTCGCGGGTGCGGAGGCGGAGGCGATTGACGGGCAGGAAGGTTTCCGCATTGCGATGCCACCACGCCTCGATCTCGGTCAGGTCGAAAGGCCACGCCCGCAGGTCGAGCGCCCCTAGCCGTAGGGCCTCGCACGCGTTCGCGTAATGCGGATCGGTCGAATAGATGATCGTCTTCTGGCCATGGACGGTGGATCGCAAGCTCTCGAGATCGTCGCGAAAGGCACCATCGGCCCGTTCGGCGAGCAACAGCAGATCATAGTGCCGCCCGGAGTCCGCGAATTCCTCCACATTGTCATAAGGTGCGCAAGAATGGCCGATATCGGAAAACTGCATCACCACGTCGGCCTTGCGCCGCATGTCGTGGTCCACCACCGCGAATTTCAGCATTGCCTGTCTTAACCCGAGACCCTGTTAACGTTTGCGAAGCGAAAAGCCCACCGGTCCGGCCAAGCCCGCCCCGGCGTCTCGCTTCACCCTGCCCGCTACGACTTTAACAATGGTTACTCTGGCTGCAACTCTTTGCGGACGATCTTCAGCGCTTGCGCTTTCAGCTGATGGACTCGCGGTACGCTGACCTCGAGAACCTGGGCGATTTCGGCGAGGTTCAGCTCTTCGACGAAGTAGAGTTGGAGCACCGTCTGCAGGCGTTCGGGCAAGGCGGCTACGATGCGACCGAGCCGTTCGCTGTCCTCGTGCTCACTTAGAAGTTCGAAGGGGTTGGGGCGATCGTCCGCGAACATATCGCTGGTGTCGTCGTACATGGTGTCCAGCGATGCGGTGCGCATGGGTTCCGCTTCGAGATCGGACAGACTGCCGCCGATCTCCACGATCTCCGCGGCGAGCTCGTCCGCGCGCGGTTCACGGCGGAGTCGGGCGCGAAGCCGGCTCGTCGCATGCTCGACCCTTCGGCGGCGCGCGCCGCTGCCCCTGCTGCCCGGAATGGTTCGCCGCACATGGTCCAGGATCGCACCCCGCACCCGGATTTTCGCATAGGCGGCAAAGCCGTCTTCCGTGGGGCCGGCATGGCGTTGGGCACATTCCGTCAAGGCGATCAGGCCGACCTGGATCAGGTCCTCCACATCGAATTCGTTCATCGCGCTGCCATGGATATGCCACGCGGCCTTTCGCACCATCGGAACGAACCGCCGCACGCGGTCCTCGATCAGGTCCACCGATCCATAGGCGGCGGCTGCGTTGAATTGCGATTGGTCCAGTTTCATGCGGCAAGCACCTCCGGCGTGGCTGAAGCGAGTTGCGGGGCAGGTTCGGTTTCGCCGATCACCGCGACGACTTCGATCGGCTGGGTGGGCGGCAGTTCGGTGATAGACAGCACTAGGCAGGACGGTGCGCGGGCGCGCAGCAGGTCGGCAAGCGCGCGACGGGCAGGAGGCTGCACGATCAGCGCGGGGCTGCGGCCCTCGGCTGCCTCGGCACAAATCTGGCCGATGCGCATCCCGATCATCTGGGCGCAGTCCGGCTCGATGATCGGCTGGCCGGTCGCGGGATCGCGCATGCCGCCCAGCACCGCGCTTTCCAGCGCCGCGTCGAGCGTGATGACGGGCAGCTTAGCGTCGGGCGGGCAGATGCGACCCACCAGCCAGGCACCCAAATCGGCCCGTACGCGATCGATGAGAGCGTCGAATTCCTGCGTATGCTGGAGCGCGAGCGCGATGCTGGACATCACCGGTCCGGGGTGCGCCAGCGTGATGCCGTCTGCCATCAGGGCACGCAGCAGGCGGGTAAGGGCCGCCAGCGAGAGCGGCTCCGGCGTGATCGCCTCGATCACACCCGGCGAACGCTCGCGCAGCGAATCGACGATGGCGCGAACTTCCTCCGGCCCGAGCAGTTCCGGCCCCCGCTGGCGCAGGAGCTGGTTGAGGTGCGTCGCGACAACCGTGCCGGGATCGACCGTCAGAAATCCTTCCGCGACCGCCTGATCCCGCTCGCCCGGCGCGATCCACAGGGCCGGACAGCCGAAGCTGGGATCGGTCGTGGGAGTACCATGGATACCGTGCTGGGGCATGACGTCCCCGGTATCGATCGCCAGGACCTGGTCGGACAGGATCTGTCCGCCACCAACCGGCGTGCCGCCGATGGTGATACGATAATCGTTGGGTGCCATCTGCAGGCTGTCGCGCAGGCGGAATTGCGGCACCACGAAGCCGAATTCCTGGGACAGCTGCTTGCGCACCCCGGTGATGCGCGCGACCAGCGACGATCCGCGCGCCTCGTCGACGAGATGTACGAGGCCGTAGCCGAGCTCGACCGTCACCAGCGTGTGGTCCGATACGTCCTCGATAGTGAGCGCCTCGGGCTTCGCAGGTTCGATCGTCTCGGCAACCGGCTCGGGGCGAGCGGCGCGGCGGCGCAGGACGAAGTAGAGCCAGAACGCGCCCGCTGCGGCGGGCAGGAAGATCGATTGCGGCATCGCCGGTATCACGCCCAGGCCACCCAGGACCAGCGCCACCGGCAGCCAGCTACGCGGATCGGCGAACTGGCCGCCGATCTGCCCCGCCAGGTCGCTCTTGTCGGTTACGCGGGTGACGATCGCGGCGGCGGCGATGGAGAGCAGCAGCGAGGGAACCTGCGCCACCAGCGCGTCGCCGACGGCGAGCGTGATGTAATGCTGCGCCGCCTCGGCCGCGGTCAGCCCGTGGCTGATCATGCCGAGGCAGAACCCGGCGATGATGTTGACCGCCAGGATCAGCAAAGCGGCGATCGCGTCGCCCTTCACGAACTTGGAAGCACCATCCATCGCGCCGTAGAAATCGGCTTCGGTCGCGACCTCGGCGCGGCGCGCCTTCGCTTCTTCCGCGGTCATCAGCCCGGCGGCGATATCGGCGTCGATCGCCATCTGCTTGCCCGGCAGGGCGTCGAGGGTGAAGCGCGCCGAAACCTCGGAAACGCGGCCCGCGCCCTTCGTGATCACCACCATGTTGATGATGAGCAGGATCATGAAGACGAACAGGCCGACCGCGAAATTGCCGCCGATCAGGAACTCGCCGAAGCTCTCGATCACCTTGCCCGCCGCGCCCGATCCGTTGTGTCCGCCGACCAGCACGATGCGCGTCGACGCGACGTTGAGCGCGAGTCTAAGCAGTGTCGCGAACAGCAGGACGGACGGGAAGGAAGAGAAGTCGAGCGGCTTCGCGGCGTTCATCGCGACCATCAAAATCGCTATTGAAAACGCGATGTTAAGGACGAAAAACGCATCGAGCATCAGCGTCGGGATGGGCAACACCATCAGCACGATAAGTACGAGGATTGCCACCGGAAGTGCAAAGGCACCCGGGGAAAGTGGGGTTGTCCCGGTCATAGTCCGAACGCCTTCAGCTTGTCATAGGCCGCGCGGACATGACCACGGTCGCCTCCGCTCCCATTGGCCAAACCGAAATTGTCGCGCAGCGTATCCGACATCGACGGCGTGCCGCGCATCGGGGCCGGAGCCGCCGGTGCGGCCCCGCCGAAATTGCCGGCCGAAGAGGGCGCGCTTTGCCATCCGCCGCGGGCAAGGGCGAATTCGCCTTCCAGCGTCGACGGGCCGGGCAGGCCGCCACCGTCGGCGGCCATGGCGCGCGCCATCTTGCTTTCCATCAGTTGCATCACGCCGCGCAGGCTGCGGGGCGCGCCGCCCGGGCCATAGAAGATCGAGCGGTTGGCCCCGGCGGCCTGCGGCAGCAGCGCAGCGGCGGACTGGTCGGGATTGGCGGCGAGGGCGGTGAAGAAGCGGGTCGCGCCGCCGGTGCCCAGGAAATGCGCCATGTAGAGTTCGGTCGGCTGCGGCTCGCGGCCCAGCACCGGCAACAGCGCGGCGCGGTTCTGCTGCGCGAGCGCGCCCGCCATCATCGAGGAGACGTCCGGATCGTTGCGCAGGCCCATGATCTGTCCGCGCAGTGCGGGGTTGTTGACGAAGCTGCGCCCGCCACGCGTGTCGATCGCCCCGGCGATGTGCGACAGGCCGTAGCTGTCGCCGTGCCGGTCGAGCGTCGCCAGCCAGGTGCTGTCGATGAACTGGTAGAGACCGCTCGCGGAGGAGGTGGGGGCCCGGGCGGAGGGGTTGAGGCTCGATTCGATGCGCGCCTGCGCGAGCAGGTAGGAAAAGTCCGTGCCCGTCCGCTCGGCGGCGCGCGCGATCGCGGCGCGGGTGCGCGCATCGCCGCCGCCGCCCATTGCTGGTGCCGGGCGGGTCGCGCCCGGCACGCTCGCCGGAATGGTCGAAATATCGCTCAATGTCTGTCACCTGGGCACATGGTCCCCGAGGTTCAGCAATAAGCGTGCCAGATTGCTCCGTCGGAGCGCCCCGATCGTGGGCCTAAGCGCGCACGACCGCGTAGGATGCGTTGGCCGCGCCCGCGCGATAGGTGCCCGCTCCGCCGGTCAGCGCGTTCAGCCGCGCGGCGACGTTCGCCGCCATCAGGTTGCGGACCCGGCGGTTGACCTCGTTCGCGTGCCGCGCCAGCTCCAGCAGGCTGCGGCACTCGGCGTCGAGCGGATCCGCGCTCCCGCCCTCCAAAGTTCCGCACAGCATGTGCTTTTCCTGCCCGGCGAGCGACAGCGCGTCGATGTCCATCGCGGCAAGCGCTTGCCGCTCTTCTTCCAGAACGGCAATCATCTGCCGCAGGGAATCCGCCAGGGTCTTGGTTTGCGTCATTTCCGGTCGCTCAGCATGAATTTCGCGGCGATCATCGCATCGGCCACGCGGGTTGGGGACAGGGGATAGGTTCCGTCGCTCACCGCCTTGCGGATCTCGCGCACGCGGTCGTTGTCGACCGGGGGCCCGGATTCGGCGAGGAGCGCCTTCGTTTCGACCAGCACCCCGGCTTCCTGCCGACCGGACTTGACCGACGTCTGCGGCATCGAACCGGTGTCGGACTGGCGCGTCTGATCGAGGCGCGCATCGCTGGCGCGGATGATACGAAGCGGGTTGATATCGAGGGACATGGCGTGCTCCATCGCTTACAAGGAGTAGAACGACGCCTGTCACGAAAGTTTAAGGACTGGACGGCAGAAAGTTGCCGGACCCGGCAAAGTCGTTGAAAAACAACGTCATGACATGGGGATAGTGACGAGGCCCGGGCGTTCGACACGCGCGCGCACCGGTTCTTTCGCGTTCTCGGGCTTCACCCTGATCCATTCGCCTTCCGCGCCCGCTTCCATCGCCTCGCCGGAGGCGGTGATGGAAAAACCGCGGCCGCGCATGACCACCGAAACGTTCTCGCCCCGCTTGACCACGGGCGCGGCGGCGGCCTGCATCGCGGCGACGTCGCGGCGGACCGGCACGAACAGCTTCCACCCGGAGGCATCGGTGCATTCGACCCGGACATTGTCGCGGGTGGTGCCGTACCATGCGAGGGCCAGCGGCCCGCGGCAGGCGTTCAGCCGCAAGCGGCGATCGACGCCGCGCAGGGCACCACCGGGCGTGCCGATGGAGCTGCCGGTGAATTCGGCCACGGCGCGGTCGATCGCGGCGGGGTCGGTATAGGCGCTCTGCGCCGCGGCGGGCACGACGGCACTGGCAGCCGCGATGGCGACGACAAAACTGGGGACGAAACGGCGAATGGACATTGATGTCTCCTGCTGGCGGGCGGTGGTCCCGCGCGAAATCCTTTATCGGCCCTGGGCCGGTGTGCCTGATCTCTGCAAGTTGCGTGCCACGGCGGGATCGAAGGCGAACACCGCGGCCACGTCGTCCGCCTCGCCCGGCTCGATCACGATCCGCGGGGCGAGGCCCGCCGCATCCGCCTGCTGCGCCAGCGCCTCGGCCTGCGCGCGTGTGCGGTCCAGCCCACCCGCGCCATAGCGCGCGACGATGGTGAGCTGCTCGCGCGGGTCGAGCGGCCGTTCCGCCAGCCAGCTGGTCAGGTCGGTCTCGCCGGTGGGGCGAAACACCGCGACCGGCTCCGCCCGCGCGGCGAGGCCCTGCGCCGGGGTGGGGGCCGCATCGGTGTCGATCGCCGCGGCGGTGACGATGAACAGGATTAGGGACAGGTCGGCCAGCATGATCTGCCAGCCGCTGGTGAGGCGCGGGATCATGCCGCGCGCATCCTCGATCCGCCGGACTTGCCCGGGATCGCGTCGCGCAACTGCTCGCTCAGCCAGTCGATCAGCCGTTCGCGCTCGCTTTCCTCGTGCGCGCCGCGCCGCTCGATCAACCGCGCGACCGGATAGATCAGGACATGCGCGGTCACCAGACCGTACAGCGTCGTCAGCACGGCGGTGCCGACCGCCGCCAGCAGCCCGGTCCGGTCGAGGCCCGTGGCCGCAAGCTGGCTGAGCGCGACGAGCGTTCCGGCAAGGCCGAACACGGGCGCGAGTTCGCCAGCCTGGTGCAGCAGCTGCAGGGCATCGGCGCGCTGTTGCTGGCGGGCCTGGCGATGGCGGTCATGCGCCTCGATCAGGGCGGTGACCGATCGATGATGGATCAGCGCGCCGGTCGCCTCCGCGATTTCCCGGTCGTTGGAAGGTGCCGGGCGCGCGCGCAGCACGCCGTCATTGCGGATCCCCTCCACCTGCGGGGCGATTTCCGCCCGCGTGCGCGCGTAGGAAAAGCGCGGGCGGGTCAGTCGGGCCAGCACGTGCGCGGTCGCCCGCCATTCCTGGCGACCGGTGCGCAGCACCGTGGCGATTATCGTGCCGCCAAGCACGATCGCCGCACCGGTCGGATCGATCAGGTTCGCGAAATCCATAAGAAAGCTCCTCGAGACTGGAGAACGTCCCGGCGATGGAGGGCTTAAGCGGGTGGCCGAACATTGCCGGGAGCGGCAAAAACTTGCCGCAACGGCGGCGGGCGCGGTCCCGAAAGGTGGGGCTGTGAAAACTGGCACGCTTGTTGCGTATGGTTCTGCGAGCGCACGTCACGAGCGCGAAAGGACCGATTATGAGCGAGACATTGTTCGGCATTCACGGAGCGGCGCTGGAAGTGCGCTCGCGGCGCATGGAAATGCTGACATCCAACATCGCGAACGCTTCCACCCCGGGCTACAAGGCGCGCGACATCGATTTCGGTGCCGCGCTGCAGGCGCGTCTGGGTGGGACCGACGGCTCTTCCGCCATGGCGGGCGCGACCCGCTACCGCGTGCCGACCATGCCCTCGCTAGACGGCAACACGGTGGAGCTGGCCAACGAACAGATGGCCTTCGCTGAGAACGCGGTTTCCTACACCGCCACTCTGTCGTTCCTCCAGGGCCGGGTCGAAACGCTCACCCGCGCGATCAAGGGGGAATGACATGCCCGCCCCGATGAACGTCTTCACCATCGTCCAGCGCGGGATGTCCGCGCAGATGGTGCGCATGAACGCCGCCGCCTCCAACCTCTCCAACGCGGGCTCCGTCGCGGGCAGCGAGGACGAGGCCTATCGCCCGGTCCGCCCCGTGTTCGGCGAAGAGCTCGACCGCGCGAGCGGCAATTCCACGGTGAAGCTGAACGGCATCGCCCGGTCCGACGCCGCGCCGGTCAAGCGCCACGATCCCGGCCACCCGCTCGCCGACCAGAACGGCGACGTGTGGGAAGCGCCGGTCGATGAGACGGCGGAGATGGTCGAGATCATGGAAAGCGCCCGCCAGTACCAGAACCTGGTCGAGGCGATGCAGACCGCCAAGCAACTGATGCTCGAAACGATGAGGATGAAATGACCGTCATAGCCAACCAGCCCGCCGGTGCCACCGGCGCCGCCCCGCCGACCGCCCCCGCGGCCGCTGCCAAGAGTGGCTTCGCCGCGCTCGGCAGTGGCGATTTCCTGCGCCTGATGATCGAACAGCTGAAGCAGCAGGACCCCACCAATCCGGTCGATAACAAGGAAATGCTGGTCCAGATGGCGCAGTTTACCGCGCTGTCCGGCACGACCGAGACGAACGCGACGCTGCAGGCGATCGCCGACAAGCTCGACTCCCTCGTCGCCGCCCAATCGAGCCTGCAGGACATGCTCCGGCCCGGCGCCTCCGCCTGATCTCCATCCGAATTTTCACGAAGGAAACCCTACCATGTCTTTCTATACCTCTCTCAACGGCCTCAAGAACGCACAGACCGATCTGGGCGTCATCGCGCACAACATCGCCAACGCGGAAACGACCGGCTTCAAGAAGAGCGATACGCAGTTCGCCGACCTGGTTTCGGGCGGCCCCAATACCGAGCCCAAGATGATCCGCGGTATCGGCGCGACCGTGGTCTCCATGACCCAGAGCTTCACCCTCGGCCCGATCGAGCAGACGCAGCGCGCGACCGACCTCGCCATCAGCGGCGACGGCTTCTTCACCCTGCGCGGCGGGGAAACCGGCAAGACGGTTTACACCCGCAACGGCGCGTTCGAGATCGACGGCGCGGGCTTTCTGCAGGACGGGGCCGACAACCGCCTGCAGATGATGGCGGTCGACGCGAACGGCCAGCCGACCAATCCGGGCACCACGCTCGACGTGTTCATCCCGCAGCAGAACGCGGACGGTGCCGATCTTTCGGGCGTCACGGTGCAGAAGGACGGGCGCATCCGGGCTGCCTATGCCGATGGTACGGTGGATACGATCGGCCGCGTGGCGCTCGCCAGCTTCATCGCGCCGACCGGCCTGCGCCAGCTCGGCTCCTCGCAGTGGGAAGCGTCCGGCACCTCGGGCACCGCGTCCTACGGCGTGCCGGCGGTCGGCCGCTTCGGTGAACTGCAGTCGGGCGCGCTCGAGCGGTCCAACGTCGATCTGGCGGAGGAGATGGTCGGCCTGATCACCGCGCAGCGCAACTTCCAGGCGAACGCCAAGGCGATCGACACCGCGACCCAGCTTTCGCAGACGATCATCAACCTGCGGAGCTGATCGCGATGGACCGGATGATCTACACCGCGCTGACCGGCATGGATGCAGCGATGACGCGGCAGCGCGCCGTCGCCAGCAATCTCGCCAATGCGCAGACCACCGGCTTTCGCGCCGAGACCTTCAGCGTCAAACCCCTGACGCTGAAGGGCTCGCCGCTGGAAGTGCGGGTCATGGCGCAAGGCGCGGTGCGCGGGGCGGACATGTCCGCCGGCAAGGTGATCACGACCGGTCAACCGCTCGACATCGCGGTCAAGGGCGATGCCCTGATCGCGCTCCAGGGGAAGGACGGGGCGGAAGTCTATTCGCGCCGTGGCGATCTCTCGATCGGGGTCGGGGGCGTCCTCGAAAACGGCGACGGTCGCCCGGTGCTGGGCGAGAACGGGCCGATCACCGTCCCCGCCGGTCGCCAGGTCGCGATCGCGGGAGACGGCACGGTCACCGCCGCCGATCCCGCGACGCCCGAACTGCCGCCCGAAGAGGTGGGCCGGATCAAGCTCGCCAGCCCGGCGGGCAGCACCATCATAAAGGATCTCGACGGGTTCATGCGCGTGCCGAACGGCGGCGTGCTGCCCGGCGATCCGACCGCCGAGGTCGAGGTCGGCGCGCTGGAGCAGTCCAACGTCGATACCGCGGGAACGCTGATCGACATCATCGAGGCGCAGCGCAGTTTCGACCGGCGCGCCAAACTGTTCACTACCGCCAGCGATCTCGATCGCGCCGGTTCCCAGCTCATGAGCCTGCGCGGCTGACGCGCGCTTTTTTCCGCACGAAGGACCACCCACCATGCCCATTTCCGCCCTTCACGTTGCCCGTACCGGGCTCGAGGCACAGGACGCGCGGATGCGCGTCATCGCCAACAACCTCGCCAATATCGGCACCACGGGGTTCAAGCGCGACCGGGCGAACTTCGCCACGCTCGCCTATCAGGAGGCGCGCGTCGCCGGACAGCAATCGACCAACGAATCGCAATATGCGGTCGGGCTGAACCTGGGCACCGGCGTGGGGCTGCAGGGCACCAGCCGGATCGAGACGCAGGGCACGCTCGACACCACCGGCAACACCTTCGACCTGGCGCTGGACGGCGCAGGCTATTTCCAGGTGCAGCTGCCCGGCGGACAGCTGGGCTATACGCGCGCCGGCAACTTCACCCTGTCCGCAGAGGGGCAGCTGGTCACCGCGCAGGGTTTCGCGGTGCAGCCCGCGATCGCCGTGCCGCCGGGTGCGCAGTCCATCAGCATTGCGCCCGACGGCACCGTCAGCGCGCTGGTCGCGGGCGATACCGATCCGACCGAGATCGGCCAGCTCACCGTCGCGCGCTTCGCCAATGCGGCCGGCCTGCGCCAGAGCGGCGACAACTTCCTGCTCGAAACCGCGGCCAGCGGCCCGGCGGAGCTCGGCGCGGCGGGGACCGAGGGGCGCGGCTCCATCCGGCAGGGCATGCTGGAAGCGTCCAACGTCAACGTGGTCGAGGAAATGGTCGCGATGATCGAGGCGCAGCGCGCCTACGAGATCAATTCCAAGATGATCAGCGCGGTCGACGAAATGCTGCGCAACGCGAACCAGACGCTGTGAGCCCCATGATGAACCGCTTCCGCCTCGTATCCGTCGCCGGTCTCGCCGCCTCGCTCGCCGCGTGCGGCTCCACCGCGCCCGCGCCCGGTTTCCACGCCGCGCTGCCGCCGCCACCGCCGGTCGCCCCCGCGCGCGACGGCGCCATCTTCCAGGCCGCGAACGGCTATGCCGCCTATCACGAGGGCACCCGTGCCCGCGCGGTCGGCGATGTGCTGACCATCGTCCTGACCGAGAGCGTGGTCACCGCCAAGAGCACGGCGGGCAGCACCAATCGCAACGGTAGCGCGTCGATCACGCCGCCCAGCGCCGGTCCGCTCGACTTTCTCGACCCCGAAGCCCTTAAAGCTGCGGCCCAGGCGTCGTTCAATGGGAAGGGCGATGCCGCGCAGCGCAGCACGCTCAGCGGTGCCATCGCCGTCACCATCGCAGAAGTGCGTCCCAACCGGACCGCGCTGGTCCTAGGGGAAAAGAAGATGCTTCTGAGCCAGGGCGACGAGTGGGTGCAGTTCGCCGGCATCGTGCGCCTCGCCGATATCGATATCGAGAACCGCGTCCGTTCGACTTCGGTCGCCGACGCCCAGATCATATATTCGGGCAATGGCGCGGTGCAGCAGGCCAGCCGCCCGGGTTGGCTGTCGCGCTTCTTCGGCGCGATCAGCCCGTTCTGAGGGAGAGGCGACGATGAACCGGCTTTCCATCCTCCTGATGAGCTTCGCCGCTCTGTTCGGCGTGCTCGCACCGACCCCCGCCGCGGCGGAGCGCGTGCGCGACCTGGGCGGGTTTCAGGGCGTGCGGACCAACCAGCTAACCGGTTACGGTGTCGTGGTCGGCCTGCAGGGCACGGGCGACGACAATCTGGAATATGTCACGCAGGCGATGAAGGGCGTGTCGGGCCGGTTCGGCCTCACGCTGCCGCCCGGCGTGGCCCCGGGCCTGAAGAATGCCGCCGCGGTGATCATCACCGCCGAGCTGCCGGCATTCTCCAAGCCCGGCCAGCGGATCGACATCACCGTATCCACGCTCGGCAAGGCGAAGAGCCTGCGCGGCGGCACCCTGGTGCTGAGCCCGCTCTACGGTGCAGACGGGCAGATCTACGCGATGGCGCAGGGCAACCTCGCCGTCGGCGGACTGGGCGTGAGCGGACGCGACGGCTCCCAGCTGTCGGTCAACGTGCCCACAGTGGGCCGCGTGGCGGGCGGGGCCACGGTGGAACGCGATGTCGCCACCGGCTTCGATGCCGGCAGCACGCTGCGCTACAATCTGCACGACGCCGATTTCCTGACCGCATCGCGGGTGCGCGACGCCATCAATGCGCGCTATCCCGACACCGCGCGGATCGTCGACGGCGTCACGATCGAGCTGCTGATGCCGCTGGGCAGCGACGCGCGTTCGTCGCTGATGGCCGCGATCGAGATGCTGGAGGTGAAGCCCGCGGAAAGCGCGGCCAAGGTCATCGTCAACAGCCGCACCGGAACGGTGGTGATGAACGGCGCGGTGCGCCTGTCGCCCGCCGCGATCAGCCACGGCAAGCTGATCGTCCGGGTCGAGGAGGATCCCCGCATCGTCCAGCCCGAGCCGTTCAGCCGCGGGGTGACCGCGGTGGAGGATGCGAGCACCATCTCCGTGGATGAAGTGGGCGAGCGCGTCGTGCTGATGCAGGGCGGGGCCGACCTGTCGGAAATCGTCGATGCGCTCAACACCCTGGGCGTGGGTGCATCCGATCTCGTCGTCATCCTCGAGGCGCTGAAGCAGGCCGGTGCGCTGCAGGCCGAAATGGTGGTGATGTGAGCCCGCTCTCCGCCATCGGCCCGGCCAGCGGACCGGCAACACCCGAGCTGTCGCCCGAACGTGCAGAACTGCGCAAGGCCGCTCGCGGGTTCGAGGCGATTTTCGTGCGCCGCATGCTGGAGGCCGCCCGGGCGGCGGATTTCGGCGGCGATGACGTGATGGGCGCCGGGGGCATGGAGCAGTTTTCCGCGATGCGGGACGAACATCTCGCCGATATCGCGGCGGAGCGCAGCAGCTTCGGCATCGCGGACGCGATCGAGGCGCAGCTGTCCGCGCGGCTGGATCACAGGGAAGGCTAAGGCGCGATGTCCGGCAATCTGATCACCATCGGCAAGAGCGGCGCGAGCGCGGCGCGCGCGGCTCTGGAGCTGACCGGCCAGAACATCGCCAATGCCGGCAACGCCACCTATGCCCGGCGCACGCTGGGCCAGTCGGAAGTCGTCGCGACCGGCGGGATCGGGCTCAGCGCGTCGTCCGCGCTCAGTGGCGTGCGCGCGGACGGGGTGCAGCGCACCCAGTCGCTGTTTCTGCAGAACGAGGTCCGCCGGACCAACAGCGACGTCAGCCGGGC
Organism: Erythrobacter sp. 3-20A1M; assembly: GCF_018636735.1. Taxonomy (NCBI): domain Bacteria; kingdom Pseudomonadati; phylum Pseudomonadota; class Alphaproteobacteria; order Sphingomonadales; family Erythrobacteraceae; genus Erythrobacter; species Erythrobacter sp. 3-20A1M. The sequence continues at coordinate 2,095,874 of NZ_CP045200.1, forward strand.
CGACGCTGAACTGCGCGGGCTCAAAAACGCCGAAAGCGCGATCGAACAGGCGGGCATCTATCCCGCCATCGTCAATTTCGAAGCCGCGCTGTCGCAGCTGGTATCCGATCCGCTGGACGGCGCGCTGCGCGCCAATGCCCTGGAAAGCGCCAATACGCTGACGCAGACCTTCGCCATCGCGACCGAGGGCATGGGGGTCGCCGCGGACGAGCTGCGCTTCGATGTCGAAGCCGGGGTGACCGAGTTCAACACCCTGTCGGCGGAACTGGCGCGGACCAATATCGGCCTGGCCCGCTCGCAGGAAGGCAGCGCGAACAAGGCGGCGCTGCTCGACCAGCGCGACGCCCTGCTCACCCGCATGTCCGGCCTTGCCAATCTGTCGACCGAATTCGACAGCGTCGGGCGGGTCGCGGTCCGCGCCGGGGGGGCAGGGGGGCAGACGATCGTATCGGGGGCACAGGCCGCCTCGATCAGCGTCGCGTTCGATGGCGCGGGCAATACCGAATTCTCGGTCGGGGGCACCCCGCTGGTGCTGGGTTCGGGCTCGCTCGCCGGACAGGCGCAGGGCCTGCGCCATATCGCCGACCTGTCGGACAAGCTCGATGGCCTCGCCGCCCAGCTGATCGAGCGCGGCAACACCGCCCAGGCCGCGGGCATCACGCCCGCCGGGACGCAGGGCCAGCCGCTGTTTTCCGGCACCAACCCCGCGATATCGGGCTTGCGCTGACCAGCGGCGCGGGTCTCGCGACCGCACCCGCGGGGGCGGGTGCCAACAGCCGCGATACCGGCAACCTCACCGCGTTCATCTCTGCCATGAACGATAACGGCCCGGCGAAGACCGCCGACCGCATCCTGTTCGAGCTGTCGAGCGCGATCGGCGGGCGCACCACCACGCGCGATGCGCTGCGCACCATTGCCGACACCGCGGGGATCGCCCTGAGCGCGGAAACCGCCGTCGACCTGGACGCGGAAGCCGCGAACCTGCTGCGTTTCCAGCAGGCCTTCCAGGCGAACGGCCGGATCATCCAGGTCGCCGCCGACATCTTCGACACGCTGCTGGGGATTGGATGACATGCCCGGTCCGGTAAATTCCACTCTCGCGTTCTATGACCGCTCGACCATGCAGATGGGCTCCATCCGGCGTGAGGCGGAGCGTCTGCAGGAACAGCTTTCGACCGGCAGCAAGCTGTCGCGGTCGTCCGACAATCCGGTCGCGGCCTCGCGCCTGCGCCAGCTCGGTCGCATGGACAAGCTCGCCGCGATCGACAGCGCCAATGCGGCGCGGGCCAATGACAGTCTGTCGCTGGCGGGCAGTTCGCTGCAACTGGTGGCGGACGACATAGTGCGCGCGCGCGAACTGGCGCTGTGGGCGGCCAACGCCTCCTCATCCCCGCAGGAGCGGTACTCCATCGGGCAGGAACTGGCGCAGATGCGGCTGGGCATCCTGGCCACCGCGAACGCCCGCGACAGCAGCGGCAACGCGCTGTTCGGCGGAGCCGCGACCGGCGATGCCTATGCGTTGGATGGCAATGGCGATGCCACCTATGTCGGCACCGCGGGCGCGGGCGAGCTTTCGCTCGGCGACGGACAGTCGGTCTCGCGCGGTGTCACCGGGCCGAGCTTCCTCGATTTCCAGGCTGGCGGCCAGAACACCGATCTCCTCGCCTATCTGCGCCAGCTCAGCGACACGCTCCTCGATCCCACGGTGGATGACGCCATGGCCAAGGAAGTCGCAAGAGGGGCGGCGAAGGATCTGGACGGGTCGCTGGATTCGGTCGTGCGCACCCAGACCGTGATCGGTGCCCGCCTCGCCTGGGTCGAGACGGTCCAGGGCCGCCAGGAAACGAAGGCGCAGGTCCGCACCGCCGAATCGGGCGAGATCGGCGGGATCGATTTCGCGGAAACCATCGCAGAACTGCAGCAAATGATGACCGTGCTGGAAGCAAGCCAGGCCGGGTTCTCGCGGCTCGCTTCGCTCAGCCTGTTCAACTCAATCTGATTTACGGGAGTAATTGATCATGTTTCCGGCCATCGGGATCGTCATCCTGCTCGTCATGGTGTTCGGCGGCTTCGTGCTGACCGGCGGTGCGATCGGCCCGGTCGCGGAAGCCGTGCCGCACGAAATGCTGATCATCGGCGGTGCCGCGATCGGCGCGCTGGTGGCGGGCAATTCGATGCATGAGCTCAAGGCGCTGGGCAAAGGGCTGCTGCGCGTGTTCAAGGGCAACAGCTACACCAAGCAGGATCATATCGACGCCATCGCCCTGTCGGCGAAGCTGATGCGCTCGCTCAAGACCGGAGGGCCGGTCGCGCTCGAAAGCCATGTCGAGAACCCGCAGGAATCGACGATCTTCGCCGAATATCCGCGCGTGCTGGCGGACGAGGCGCTGCTCCACCTGATCTGCGACACGCTCACCCTGCTGGTGGTCTCTTCCGGCACGCTGGACACGCACGCGGTGGAAGAGGTGATGGACAACGCGATCAAGACGCATTTCCACGACATGGACGAGCCCGCCCATGCGCTGCAGAACCTGGCCGACGCGTTGCCTGCGCTGGGGATCGTCGCCGCGGTGCTCGGCGTGGTGAAGACGATGGGTTCGATCGACGAGCCGCCGTCGGTGCTGGGCGGGATGATCGGCTCGGCCCTGGTCGGCACGTTCCTGGGCGTGCTGCTCGCCTACGGCATCGTGGGGCCGCTCGCGACCCGGCTGAAGCAGATCAACATTCACGACCAGCAGATATTCCTGTCGGTCAAGCAGGTGATGATCGCCAGCCTGCACGGCCATCCGCATGCGCTGGCGGTGGAATCGGCGCGTTCCGGCCTGCCGCACATGCTGCGCCCGCAGCTGACCGATCTGCTCGACGTCCTGAAGGGCCGCTGAGGTGGCCAGCGCGCCTCTCATGGACAACCCGCCGCCCGGCGGGGAGCGGCGCGCGCCCGCCGTGGCCGCGAACGAGGCGGAGGCGCCCCGGCCGCTGATCGTGAAGAAGATCATCGTCCAGGAGGCGGGCCATCATGGCGGCGCGTGGAAAGTGGCCTATGCCGACTTCGTCACCGCGATGATGGCGTTCTTCCTCCTGCTATGGCTGCTTGGTTCCACGACCGACGATCAGCGCAAGGGGCTGGCGGACTACTTCACTCCGACGCTGGTCAAGCTGAAGGAGCAAAGCGCCGGGTCCAACGGGCTGCTGGGCGGCAGTTCGATTACCGATGCCGACAGTTATCCGAATGCCGCGGGTCAGACCGGGACGCGGGCGCTCACCATTCCCCGCGATGCCACCGGCGGACCGCGCGAGGGCGCCTCGCCCGCGCCGAGCACAGCGCGGGCCGCGCAGATGCAGAAGCAGATCCAGGATCGCCTGGCGCAGACCGCGCGCCTGCGCAGCCTGGCGGGGCAGGTGCGGGTGATGGTGGTGCCCGAAGGTATCCGTATCGACATGATCGACGACGCCGATTTCTCCATGTTCGCGCTCGGCACCACCGTACTGACCGGCGACGCGCGCGAATTGCTGCACGTCATCGCGGACGCGGTGGCGGAGGAAGCAGCGCCGATGATCGTGCGCGGGCACACCGATGCGGTGAAATGGAAGCCGGGAACGGTGGCGAACAACTGGTCGCTCTCCGCCGGGCGGGCGGAAGCCACCCGGCAGCAATTGATGCGCGACGGCCTGCCCGAAAAGCGCTTCAGCCGGATCGAAGGCGTCGCGGATCGCGAGTTGCTGATCGCCGACGATCCCACCGATCCGCGCAACCGGCGGATCTCGCTGCTTCTGCTGCGTTAGGGGCTGTTAACCGCCGGATCGGGGGCGGGGCGGCCCGCCCGCCCGCCCGTCTCGCTTTACGGCGTATTACGCACCGAAGATGCTGGTCGAAATCTCGACGCTTCCGATTTCTCCGAACGAAGCGGTGACCTGCTGACCGGCACCGACCTCGTGAACGCCGGTGATCGCGCCGCTCGAAATCCACCAGCCGGAGCGCGGTTCGATACCGCGATCCGCCAGGTTCTGCAGCAGGAAGCAGGCCGCACCGAACGGCCCGTCCAGCATGTCCGCCGTCGTCGCCTCGCCCACGGTCGCGTCCTCGACACGAACCGAAACGGGCACGGAATCGAGCGCGTCCCACATTTCTTCCGGGACGCTTTTGCCCAGCAGGATCCCGGCGTTGTTGCCGTGGTCCGAAATGGTGACGCATGGCCCATCGGCATTGATACCGGCATAGGGCGACGAGGCGATTTCCATTCCGATCCGGACCTCGTCGATCCAGCGCATCGCCGCGTGGGGGGTTTGGGGAAGAGGTTCGTCTAGGGTTTTCAGGCGCAGCATGAACTCGGCCTCGACCGCGGCGAAACCCCCGTCGAAAATCGCGAACTGCGCAGGCTGGTCTTGTTCGCGCTGGACGCTGTCGGTGAAGATCGGACCGGCCAGCCGATTGGCGCCCAGAGCCTCGCTGTCGGGCGGATTGATCTTCCCGACTTTCCAGCCCGCCACTTCGCGATCCCACAGGGCCAGCGCCTTGTCCTGAACGCGATACGCCGCCGCCAACGTGGTGGGCCGCTCGCCCGGATATTCCTCGATCGGACGTCCGGATTTTCGCGCTTCCACGAACGCGCTCGCGATGTCCCTCGCCATTTCCATCAAACCTCGCCCCGTCATTAAAGCACTGTGGATACCGCTTGGCGTATAACGACACCGGTGTCAAAGCGGTTTGGCGGAGAACCCGTAATCGGCGTCCGAAGCGCTTCGCATTATGCGCAGGGTCGTCTATCCCCTTGCGCAACCTGTCATCAACGCGGGAAGCAGATGCCTGACGCCACTCAAAAACCGACGATCAACGATGTGGCACGCATGGCCGGCGTTTCGAAGAAGACCGTCAGCCGGGTGATCAACCGCTCGCCTCTCCTGAAGAAGGAAACGCGGACCAAGGTGGAGGGCGTGATCGCCGAGCTGGGTTATCGGCCCAACCCACAGGCGCGGGCTCTGGCCATGGGGCGCAACTTCCTGATCGGATTGCTGCACGACAATCCCAATGCCCAGACCGTGCTGAACTTTCAGGTCGGGGTGCTCGACGCCATTCGCGATACGGAATTTGCGCTGGTCGTGCGCCCGGTGGACCGGCAATCGCCGCACATGCTGGAAGACATCCGTTCGTTTCTGGAAATCCAGCGTCTTTTCGGGGTGCTGATACTGCCGCCGATATCGGAGAACGACGATCTCGCCCGGCTGTGCCGCGACATGGGATGCGGATATGTCAGGATGGGCTCGGCCCGGCTGGACGACGACGAGCATCTGGTTCAGTCGAACGACCGCGAATGTGTCGAGAGCGTGATCGACCATCTCGTGGCGCAAGGGCATCGCCGGATCGCGATCATCAAGGGGCCGGACGGGTTTCGATCCGCCAAGGAGCGCTACGAGGGGTTCGCTGCCGCCATGAAGAAGCATGGGTTGGACATTCCCCCTGCCGCGATCGGGAGCGGCAATTATCGCTTCGATTCAGGTATCGCCGCGGCCGAAACGCTGATCGATACCGACTATCGGCCGACCGCCATATTCGCCAGCAACGACGAGATGGCGGCGGGCGCGTTCCACGCGGCGCGGGCGCGGGGGATCGACGTGCCGACGCAACTCTCGATCGTCGGCTTCGACGATTCCCCCATCGCAGCGCATATCCTGCCGCCGATGACGACTGTCGGCTGGCCCATTCGCGAAATGGCCAAATCGGCCGCGCTCAAGCTGATCGAGCCGACCAATCCGGCGGCGGACCTTTCCACCTTTCCCGCCCGCCTGGTGGTGCGCAACTCGGTAGCGGCACCGCGCGATTAGGTGGGGGCGGTTGCAATTTCGCCCGCTACCGTCGATAACGGATTATGACACCGGTTACCGTAACGCGATTCGATGCGTTTCCGCGGTGGCCCCAATCGACCAAATCATAGAGAGGTGACCCCCATGAAAATCGCGCTCATCAACGAAAACAGCCAGGCCGCCAAGAACGGCATCATCCACGACGCGCTGACCACGGTGGTCGAGCCGCTGGGGCACGAAGTGCACAATTACGGCATGTACACCGCCGACGACGAGGCCCAGGTCACCTATCCGATGGTCGGCCTGCTGACGGGCATCCTGCTGAATTCCGGCGCGGCCGACTTCGTCGTCACGGGCTGCGGCACGGGGACGGGCTCGATGCTCGCCGCGAATGCGATGCCGGGCGTTTTCTGCGGGCTTATCATCGATCCGACCGATGCCTTCCTGTTCGCGCAGATCAACGATGGCAACGCGATCGCCATGCCCTATGCCAAGGGCTTCGGCTGGGCGGCGGAGCTGAACCTGCAGGATTGCTATCGCAAACTGTTCGAGGGCACGCCGGGCGAAGGCTATCCCAAGGAGCGGGCGCAGATCATGGCGAAGAACCGCGGGGTGCTGTCCGATCTCAAGTCCAAGACCTGCTACGACATGCTGACGGTGGTCAAGAACGTCGATCAGGACCTGCTGAAAAGTGCGATCGCGGGGGAAAAGTTCGACGAGCTGTTCTACGCCAATTCGACGGACGAGCAGATGAACGACTACCTGCGTAGCCTCTGATCGCGGGCGGAGGGATACGAAGTTATGAGCGCGAACGCTTTTGACCTCACCGGGCGGACCGCCGTGGTGACGGGTGCGAACACCGGAATCGGGCAGGGTATCGCTGTTGCTCTGGCGCAGGCCGGGGCGGATGTGACCCTGGTCGCCCGCCGGGACCCGTCCGAAACCCGCCGCATGGTGGAAGATACAGGCAGCCGGGCGCATGTCGTGATGGCGGACCTGTCCAGTATCGAGCCGTGCGAACGCATCGTGGGCGAGACGGTGGACACTTTCGGGAAGCTCGATATCCTCGTAAACAACGCGGGGATCATCCGGCGCAACGATGCCCTCGATTTTTCGGAGGAGGACTGGGACGCGGTCATGGATGTGAACCTGAAGGTTCTGTTTTTCCTCAGCCAGGCGGCTGCCCGCCATATGAGCGGCTGGTCGAAGCAGGACGACACCCGTGGCAAGATCGTCAACATCGCCTCGATGCTCACCTTTCAGGGCGGCGTTCGCGTGCCCAGCTACACCGCATCGAAGAGCGGTGTGGGCGGGCTGACCAAGCTGATGGCGAACGAATGGGCGCCCAAGGGCATCAATGTGAACGCCATTGCGCCCGGCTATATTGCGACGAACAACACCGCTGCGCTGCAGGATGACGAGACGCGCAATCGCCAGATCCTCGAACGCATTCCCGAAGGGCGCTGGGGCGATCCGAGCGACATCGGTGGGGCCGCCGTATTCCTGGCTAGCAGGGCCGCCGATTACGTGCAGGGCCATATCCTCGCCGTCGACGGGGGCTGGCTCGCCCGATGAGCGCGACGGTGGGGGGGCATGTCGTCTGTTTCGGCGAGATGCTGCTGCGGCTGTCGCCGCCCGCGGGCACGCCGCTGGCGCGGGCCGACGCGCTCGACCTGCATGTGGGCGGCGCGGAGGCCAATGTGGCCATGGCACTGGCGGGAATGGGGCATCCCGCCCGGATGGTCACCGCCCTCCCGCCGAACGGTCTTGGCCAGCGCGCCATAGCCGCTCTGGGAGAGGCCGGGGTCGATACGCGCGCGGTCGTGCGGTCGGCGGGGCGCATGGGGACATATTTCTTCGAATATCCATCGGGACCGATCCCGGGACGCGTGACCTACGACCGCGAACATAGCTCGTTCGCGCAGGTCCGCCCGGAAGACTTGCGGTTCGATGACGCTCTCGACGGTGCCGCGCTGCTGCATATGTCCGGAATAACGCCTGCGCTCGGCCCGAACGGTGTAGCGTTGGCGAAGGCGGCGGTCGATGCTGCACGACGTCGAGAGGTTCCGATCTGTTTCGACGGGAATTATCGCGCCAATCTGTGGAGCGCATGGGATGGCGATGCCCGATTGATCCTGAACGATCTGGTCTCGCAGGCAACCATCCTGCTCGGCAACCACCGCGATATCTCGCTGTTGCTGGGGGAGGAGCTGGAGGGGTCCGGCCCCGAACGCCGCCGGATCGCGGCGCAGCGCGCATTCGATGCCTATCCCAACCTGGAGCTGATCGCGTCCACCGCGCGCCATGTCGAAACGGGACAGGTCCACCGGCTGGCGGCGCGCGTCGATCGCCGCGAAAGCTGCTCGCAGACCGACGAAGTGCGCATCGCGCCGATCGTCGATCGGGTCGGCACGGGTGACGCCTTTGCCACGGGCATCCTGTGCGGCTGGCTCGAAGGGGTGGAGCTCGCCCGGATGGCGCAGCTCGGACTTAAGCTCGCGGCGATGAAGCATGGCCGACCGGGCGACGTTCTGGCTGTCACCCCCGAGGAGGTCGAGGCCTTCGACCTCTCGGGGGGCGATGTCATCCGCTAGTCCGGCCGCGGGCCGGGAAGGGTTACTTCCCGGTCTGCCGCATCTCCCGGTCCCGCGGCGACAGATGCTCCTGCGCGCCCGCCTTCTGTCCGGGATATAGCCCGGCTTTCGGCGTCAGCGTCTTCAGATCCCAGTTCTTCTCGACGAAGGGCGCGCGGCTCGGCGCGATCTGCGGATAGCCGCCGACTTCCTCTTCCGAATCGATGACGTGGCCGCGGCCCTCGGCAATGTAGAAGAGGATGCGAACCTCCTCGTCGCCGCGGTCCCAGGGGCGGGCACCGGCGGTAGCGAGCAGCGTGGTCTCCACATCGGAGGAGGGCATGATGTCGTATCCCTCCAGCGAGGCGAGCGGTCGTTCCGCCGTGATCAACCTCGCCGCGGTATCGCCGTAGCGGCCGAAATCCGGCAGTTTGGTGCCATGGCGATCCACCGCGACGTTGTCGCGACCGTAATAGGCAAGATCGCCCACCCCGCCCAGCATCAGGAAGGGGAGCTCGGGATCGGTGCTGTTGCCACCGCGCATGACGTTCCCGACCGCGGTGATCTGGCCTGTCACCGGTTCGTGCCCGGCCCATTCGAGGTCCATCAGATTGTAATGCACCGCCCGGTGCATCGGGTCGTAGATGAAGTTGTTGACCATCAGCACCTGCGCGCCGCCCTTCACCAGCGGGGAACGCTCCACATTGTGCGCCCAGATGTTGCGGTCGAACACGATCCCGGTGGTGTTGTCGTGAACCAGCGAGCCCTTGGAATGCTCGCCCTTGGGATGGCTGGCATCGGCGAGCCCCTCGGCGGCGATGTTGAGGCGAAAGACGATGTCGTGGCTGGTGCCCGCGCGCCAGTCGGCGACGGTATCGCCGGTGAAGCGGGGGCCGCTGGCAGACATGTTCTCGTCGATCGCCCACATGAAGGTGTTGTTTTCGATCACCACGTCATGCGCCGCGATGGTGGAAAAGGCGTCCGCTTCCCAGCCGCTGCGCTTGGCCTGCCCGTCGACCCCGGTGAGGACGCGCAGATGGCTGATCTTTACGTCGTGGGTCGCGACGTCGATGCCGCCGCGCAGCAGGGTGATGCCGGGGGAGGGCGCGGTCTGGCCCGCGATGGTGACATAAGGCTGGTCGATACGCAGCGAGGATCGTTGCAGATCGATCGCGCCGCCAACCTCGAACACGATGATACGCGGCCCCTTGCCCGCCAGGGCTTCGGCCAGGGATCCCGGTCCATCCTTGGCCAGCGTAGTGACGCGCACGATCCGCCCGCCTTCCCCGCCATTGGTGGGATCGGCCGGATGTGCGCTCAGGGCGGCGGGTGTTGCCAGCGATAGCGCGGCACCGGTAACGAGCCCGATCAGGGTGCTGGAAAATTTCATATTTGCTCCTCTCCCGGCGAACTTGACAAGCTTGCGGCGGCAATGCAATGCCGAATGACACCGGTTACCAAAAAATGTGAAGAGCCGGGGGGAGAGGAAGAGAGTGGGCCTGGATCGCCGGTCATTGCTTGCAACCAGTGTGGCTCTGGCGGCGTTCGGAGGCGGTGCCGCGAGCGCCGCAGCCGCGTCGCCCGGCGGCGCGACGGCGACGCTCGATCTTGCAGGCGTGTCGGACACGATCGCTCTTTGGCCCCATGGCGCTCCCGGCGATCTCGATCCGAACCGGATCGAGCAAGTGGTTGAGCGCAGCACCGATACCGATATCCGCGACCGCGCGATGAGCGGCATTTCCAACCCGCGTATGCTGGTCGTCCGTGCGCGGCAGCCCAAAGGGGGTGCGCTCGTCGTCATTCCCGGTGGCGGCTACCGGCATATCGTCGTCGACAAGGAGGGGCTGGAGACGGCTCGCTGGGCGGCGGAGAACGGCCTCACTGCCTTCGTACTGTTCCACCGCCTGCCCGGCGAAGGCTGGGCGGACCGTGCGAACGTCCCCTCTCGCGATGCGCAGCGCGCGGTGCGCCTGGCCCGCCATCACGCCGGACGCTACCGGTTCGATCCTGCGCGGCTCGCGATGATCGGATTTTCCGCCGGTGGGCACGTTGCCGCCGAAGCGTCGTTGAATGCCACCAGCGCGAACGTGCCGGTCGATGCCGCGGATCGGGAAGCTGGCACGCCGGCCTGCACCGCGTTGCTTTACCCCGTCGTTTCCATGCGCGAACCGCTGGCCCATGCCGGTTCGCGACGGCTACTGCTGGGTGAGCGACCCACGGCAGCAGCCGAGAACGCGCATTCGCCGGATCGCAATGTCTCTGGCAACGCACCGCCGTTCTTCCTCGCGCATGCCGAGGACGACGGGGCGGTTTCGGTACAGAACACGCTGGCGATGCGTGACGCTCTGAAAGCGAAGGGGATCGTGGTCGAGACTCACCTATTCGCGAAGGGCGGCCACGGTTTCGGAATGCGCAGGATCGATCGCGGCGCGCTGTCGCTCTGGCCGCAAATGTTCCTCGCGTGGCTGAAGGAGCACGGGATCGCATGACCGGTACGCCGACTGCCGATCGCCGCGTCTTCCTGAAGGGTGTCGCCGGTCTCGGAGCGTCCGCGCTCATGGCCGGCTGCGCGCCCAAGCTCGGCGGCATGTTGACCGCGGCCGATGCGCACCCGCAGAACTATCCGACGGTGCAGGCGGTGCGATATATGGGCGATCTGCTGTCCGAATGGACCGGTGGCCGCCTCGGCATCAAGATATTCGCGGGCGGCCAGCTCGGCAGCGAGACCGATACGCTGGAAATCACCAGCTTCGGCGGTCTGGACCTCACCCGCGTAAATTTCGCGCCGCTCAATTCGATCGAGCCGACGACCCTGCCGGTCTGCCTTCCCTTCATCTTCAATTCCGTGGCGCATATGCGCAGGGTGGTGGACAGCGACGTGGGCGAGGAAATCCTCGCCTCGCTCGAACCGCATGGGCTGATCGGCCTGTGCTATTACGATTCCGGCGCGCGCAGTTTCTACAACAAGCGCAACCCGATCCGCCATCCCCGGGACATGGCGGGGCTGAAGCTCCGCGTGCCGCCATCGGACCTCTACGTCGCGATGATCAACGCGCTGGGCGCGAACGCGGTGCCGATTCCCTTCGGCGAGATTTACCAGGCCCTGACGCAAGGGGTGATCGACGGTGCCGAGAACAATTGGCCGACGCTGGTGGGGGAGCGGCATTACGAAGCCGTCAGCTATTTCAGCCTGACCGAACATCTCTTCACCCCGGAGGCTTTGGTGATGAGCAAGGCGAGCTGGGACAATCTGGCGGAAGGCGATCGTTCACTGGTGCGCCGGGCGGCGAAGCGATCGGTCGTCGAGATGCGGCGCCTGTGGGATCTGCGCGTCGCCGAAGCGAAGCGGGTTATCGCCGCGTCCGACGTCAAGGTGAACGCAGTCGACAAGGCCCCGTTCGCCGATCTGATGAGGCCCGTTTGGGACCGGTTCATCGTGACGCCGACCCAGAAATCGCTGGTCGATCGCATCGTCGCAATGGGGCAGGGCTGACATGGCGCGCACGGTTTCCGCCTGGCTGGTCCGCCTGGGGTCGTTTGGCCTCGTCCTGATGGCCATCATCGTGGGCTGGCAGGTGTTCGGGCGGTTCGTCCTGCAATCGAGCCCGTCCTGGACCGAGCAGGCCTCTCTGGTGCTGATGATCTGGTACGTGATGTTCGTGACCGCCGCGGGCGTTTACGAGGAATTCCACATCCGCATAACCTTGCTGGAGGAGCGACTGGGCGACCGGGCGCTGTCCGTGCGACGCGTGGTCGCGCTGGTCATTTTCCTGCTGGGTTTGGTGCTGTGCATTTTCGGTGCGCAGCTGTGCTGGTCGGTGCGCGATAACGTCATCGCTTCGCTCGGGATCAGCCGGTCGATCGCGTATTTCCCGATGCCGGTATCGGGGCTGCTGATGGCGCTGTTCGCCTTGCCCCGGGTTTTCACCGGCCTCCCTTTCGAACCTGATCAAGAAGACGACTGATGGAATTGCTGGTTCTCTTCGTTGTTCTGTTCGCCCTGCTGATCCTCGGCGTGCCGGTCGGCTTCGCCCTGCTCGGTTCCGCCATCGCGTGCTTTGCCGTCATGGACATTCCGCTGATCGTGGCCGTTCAGCGGACGGCTGCCGGGATCAGCGTCTTCACCCTGATGGCGATTCCGTTCTTCATCTTCGCCGGCGATCTGATGTACCGCGCCGGCATTGCCGACCGTCTCGTGCGCGTCGCCGATGCAGCGGTTGGGCGAGTTCGCGGCGGGCTCGGCCTAGTCGACGTGGGCGCATCGATGATGTTCGGCGCGGTGTCCGGATCGGCCATCGCCAGCGCCTCCGCGATCGGTTCGACGATGGTCCCCCTGATGAAGGACAAGGGCTATCCGCTCGATTATTCGGTCAACGTGACGGTGACCGCCGCCATCGTCGGCCTGTTGATCCCGCCTTCGCACAACATGATCATCTATTCCGCCGCCTCCGGCATCGGGGTGTCGATCGGGGACCTGTTCATGGCGGGCGTGCTGCCAGGCTTGCTGACCGGGGCCATGCTGATGGCCACGGCGTGGTTCGTTGCCCGCCAGCGGCAGCTTCCCAAGGGCTATTTTCCCGGCTGGCGAGCGCTATTGCGCGCGGTTGCGGTCGCGCTGCCCGGGCTGATGACCGCGATTATCATCATGGGCGGTATCCTGAGCGGTATCTTCACGCCGACCGAGAGCTCGGCGATCGCGGTGATCTACACCGTTCTGGTCGGCACGCTCGTCTATCGCAGCCTCGGGTGGAACGAATTCTGGGGCGCGGCGCGCAAGTCGGCGCGGACCACGGCGATGGTCCTGTTCATCATCGCGACCGCCACCGCCTTCGGTTTTGCGCTTGCTCTGCTGGAGGTGCCCACCGAGCTCGCCAGCCTGATCGCGGTCATCACCGACAACCCGGTCATGACCCTGCTCATCATCCCAGCCGCGGGTGATGACGTTGCTCATCTCTTGCACGGTCATGGTCGGTCGCCAAGTCACGCCGATATCGTCGTAACGCGCGCCGGGGCCGGTGGCCCCCGTTTCCCAGAAGCGCGAGTCCTGCGGGCGGAATATATCGGTCTTCGTGCCGTCGCGCGCGGTTCCCGCCATGCTCGTCCAGTGCGCCGGCGCGATATGGGCGTCCATCCAGCAATCGGCGAACACTGCCATGCCCACCGCCCTAGGGTCGGCATAGCGGCCATCGGGAAACCGGGTCGTGGGATGCCACGGCCGCGCCAGTGCCACGCTCCCATCGGGGACGCCGTCCTCGCGCGTCAGCCGACAATTGCGGAACACGATCCCGACCGGCTGAGAGAGCTGGGTGGATGGGGCGGCGATGTAGGACTGGAAGCCGTCGCTATCGACGCCGCTGCGCGGGCGCGAACGGATCTCGCTATCCTCGATCAGCAACTGCCCGTCGCCGAAGATGAAATCGACATTTCCCGCGATCAGGCTGTCGCGCACGACCGCTCGCCCCCCATGCGCGAACAGCGTGTCCTGATAGCCGAGAAGGGCCACGTCGCGCAGCAGCACCATGTCGCTGGTCTCGTCGAGCAGGACGGCGAGTGCCTGCGAATTGCCGATCTTGCGCGGGTCGGAGTCCGGCAAGGCATCGTTGGCGAGGTAGTCGAAGTCGTTCTCGATCGTCAGTCCGGCGATGCGGATATTCTGTCCGGCAAGCGTGAGGGTCGCCGATCCCGCCGTGCCCCAGCCGTCGCGATGATAGGGACCGGCATTCTCGGCGACGAGATCGTTATGCAGAACGGTCGAGCCTCGGCCGGCACCCTGGATGGTGAGGTTGGATCGCCCGATCACGACGCGTTCTTCATATTCCCCGGGACCGATATCGATACGCACCGGGGCGCTGTCTGCCGCATCGACGGACTGGAGCGCGCCGGTGAGGGTGGCAAAGCACGCGGGCCGCGCTCCGCAATCCTTGCTGACCTCGATCCTAGCGGCGGAGGATTGCGGCGGCAGGGTCGTGCAGGCAGCGGTGCACAGGAGCATTGCCGTGAGCGAGGAAAGGCTGGTGGTGGTCTTCAATTGATCATTCCTCGGCTTGCGATGGGCGCGCGGGCGGCAGGTCCTTCAGGAAGCTGTCGATCGCTTCCACAACCTGTCCCAGATAGGGGTCGAACAGCCAGAACGTATGCGGCAGTCCCGCGAAGTGGACGTGGCGGACCGGAATGCCCTCCGCGGTGAGCGTGGCGATGACTTCGTCACGACCGGCCGTGAACCGGTCATCCTCTCCGCTCACGATGAGAGTAGGTGGCGAAGCTGCGCTCAGATGGGTGGCCGCGCTCGCCTCTCGCCAGGTTTGCGGCGCGGTTTCCATCGACCCGCCAAGCCAGCGTGCGGCGGCGGAGTCCTCGCCTGCGGCGTTTTCGTACCGCAGCGCGAGTGGCGTGGTGAAATCCAGCACCCCATCCAGATCGATCAGCGCATTGAGGCGTGGCGCATGCGCCGCTCCGCCCGAGAACAGTGCCGTTCCCCCGGTATACGCGATGAGCGAAGCCATCTGACCGCCGGACGATTCCCCGCCGATCGCGATCCGCCGGGGGTCGATCCCGAAGGCTTGGGCGTTTTCGATCGTCCATCCGACCGCCGCGTTCACGTCGATCAGTCCGGCAGGATAAGGGCTTTCCAGCGCCAGCCGGTATTCGGGTATGACCACCGCGTAGCCGCGCTGCGCAAGCAGGTTGGCCATGGCGTAGAAATTGGACTTGTTGCCCGACCGCCAAGCCCCACCATGCACCAGCACGATCGCCTGCGCCGGTTTGGCGGAAGGGGCGGGGAGGAACACGTCGGCATGCAATTCGCGCATTCCGCGCTTTGCATAGAGCCGATCGAACATGATCCGGCGTCCGTCCCCCAGCTCAAGGGTAGGGATGGCCAATTCGCGGTGCGCGGGGCTGTTGGCTTCGAAGCGCTGCGACACCGTATAGCTGTCGTCCAGCAAGCGCGTGTGGTCGCCGGTGGAGCTGTGCGAGAGTGCTGTGCGCGGCTTATCCGCCGATGCGGGGAGCATACAGCCGGAAAGGGGTAGAACCGAGACGGCGGCAACCAGCAAGGTCACCGCCGTCCTTTGTACAAGATACTGTTTCAGCACGTACCGGCTTCAATAGGTGTATCGGGCACCCAGGAACCACTGCGCGCCGGTATGGCTGTATTCGCGCGGAAGGTATTGGTCGCCAAAGCCCGTGCCATAGATCAATTCCTTCTCGTCGGTGATATTTATCCCTTCGAGGGTCACCGCGAACTTCTCGGTCACGTTGACGAACGCCGAGAAGTCGACATGCGTCGGGCCGTATTTGCGCTCCTGGACGTGGCCGTTTCCGCCCGGTTCGCTCAACAGATAATCATCGCGCTTGTTGACCGACAGGCGCACGCCGTAATCCTTGTGATCGTAATAGAACGTGGCGTTGTAGGAGTTGGGCGACAGTCCGGTGGAATCTTCGGCCGACACATGGGTGTAGTTGGCGGCGACACCGAAATACTGGAGCATGCCCGGGAGGAAGGTGAACGGCTGGTTCACGGTGACTTCGATACCCCGGACCCGGTTGCCGTCGTCGCTGTTGACCGGGATGTAGAAAGTGTAGGGCACCTCCGCCGGATCGGCATTGTACGACGGGTCGTAGACCGGGTCCGCGTAGATGCCGGGCCAGAACACCGGATCGATCATCTGTTCGACCACGTCGGTCTTGAGCGAGGTCACGATGTCCTTGTTGAACAGCGCGACCGCCACCAGGCCGCCATTGGGGGTGTAGTATTCGAACGAAAGGTCGAGGTCGTTCGACTCGTAGGGCTTCAGGGCAGGATTGCCGAGATTGCTGACGGTGCGCGTGGTGTAACCGAAGCTCGGCCCGGCGATGTTGAGCGAGCCCAGGCCCGGCCGCGTCATGCTGCGCCCGTAGGCGAAGCGGGCGACGACATCGGGCGTGATCTCCAGCGCAAGGTTCAGCGACGGGAGGTAATTGTCGTAGGTGTTGCCCTGCTCGACATTGGTGCCGTTGAGGACCGCTTCCGACGTCACCTTGGTCCGGACGTAGCGAACGCCGGCATTCGCACGCAGCAGCATGGAGCCGATGTCGAAATCGGAATTGATCTCGACATACCCGCCCAGCGTTTCCTCCGAAACTTTCCAGCCGCGTCCGACGTCGAGAGTGTAGCCCGCGGGGAACCCGCCAGCCGATCGCAGTGCGTCGAAATCAACGACTGCAAATGGAACCAGAGTTTCGTCCAGTCCGCGTCCGAAATTGTCGATGGGGAAGGGGATGATGTAATCGAGTGGCGACTGGGAAACCGCATCGCCATAGCCTTCTTCATAGCGAACCGACCGGTCGTTATAGGCCGCGCCAAGCAGGACGCTGAAGCGATCGCCGTCGTACACGAAGTCACCTTTCGTGGTGAAATTCTTCTTGTCGACGTTGTTTATGCGATTGCCCGATGTCTGCGCGTTGATGAAATTGTCCGGGTCGTTCGGATCCCAGCCTCCGTAGTCCACTTGCGCGACGTACGGGTTGTCCCGGAAATCGTAGCTGTAGAAGTGGGGCGCGGAGCGGGTGTAGAAACGCAGCTCGGTACGGTCCGCCTGGTCCGCCGCATATCCGACCAGACCACTAAACGTGATGTCGTCGCTGACGTCGTAATCGGCGTTGAACATGTACTGGTTGAAGGTCGATTTCGAATACTGGTAGCGGCTTTCGAACCAGCTGGTCACATCGTCGAACGACGCTGCGATCAGTTGCTTCCCGTCGGGACCGACCACGAATTCCAGCGGCGTCTGGCCGGTGAAGTTACCGGGATCGCCGTGGGTCAGCAGCCATTCCATCGAGTTGTAGTTGCGCCGGTCGTTCTCCAGTTCCGAATGCAGCCAGTCGAACGAAAGCTTCAGCCCATCGGCGGGCGCGAGCTGAACCGAGCCGGTCAGCCCCAGCCGCTTCTGATCGTTGCCGAAGTAGTCGGCGCGCGGCAGGCGAGGGGCCCACAGGCAGTCCAGCGGGTCGGCCGCGCCGCAGCTGCCGTCGACCGTTCCGATGACGGTCGGGTTGGTATCGGCCCAGCTATCGCCGGTTTCGTAGGGCGAGGTGTAGCGAACGGTGCCGAAGCCTTCCTGCCGCACGGTGCGCTCCGAATATGCAGCGGAGAACAGAACGCCTATCAGGCCGTCCGCGAACGTATCGCTGACCAGCGCGGTGAACCGGGGGTCGATCTTGTGGCTGAGCGAATTGTAGCCGGCCTGCGCCGATCCCACCACGGTCAGCCCCGGATAATCGAAGGGGTGCGCGGTATAGAGGTCGACGGTGCCGGCGATGCCGCCTTCTTCGGTCGAGGCGCGTTGCGACTTCTGAACGTCGATCCGGTTGAATAGCTCGGATGCGAAGATGTGGAAGTCGAAAGAGCGCCCCGCGTTGATCGTGAAGCCACCGGAATCGAGACCGTCGGAGCTGGCAGGCACTTCCATGCCGTTGAGCGTCGTGCGGGTAAAATCGGGTGCGAAGCCGCGCAAAGTAATGTTGCGACCCTCGCCGCCCTCGCGCGAAACCGCGACGCCGGGAATACGCTGGATCGATTCGGCGATGTTCAGGTCCGGCATCTTGGCGATGTCTTCGGCGACGATGCTGTCGACGACGTTGACCGCCTCGCGCTTGATATCCTGCGCCTCCTTCAGCGACCCGCGAAAGCCGGTGACGATAATGACGTTCTCGTCGATCGCGGTTTCAGGCTCGGCCTGGGTCGCGGGATCTTCTTCGGCGGTTTGCGCATGGGCGACCGTGCATGGCAGCCCGATTCCCGCCAACAGCACAACGCCCATCGCCGACGACGACAGCGTGCGCGAAACCAAGCCAATCCGACCTCTCAGCATTCCTCTCTCCCATCTTTTCTCCGTTATCGCCGTTCTGATGCGGCTTTGATACCGGTGTCAACAATCACACCGACCTAGAAAGGTTTGATACCGGTGTCAATGCGGCTGGTCGGCAATGCGCTGGTCGAGCCAAACATGAGCTTTAGGACGATCAACGGGGGACGCGGCGGGGCAAGTCGGGCCTGAGGACACAACCTAGCGCTGCCGACTTCACGCACGCTGCCTTGTGGGGGCGGACACCCGAAGGTATCGAGGCATTGCACGGCAGCGAGAGGAGACCGGTCTCCCTCCTGTCGGAATGCGGCACGTCTCATTTTACCCGGTGCTGGAGCTTGACCCGTTAGACGTCGCGCAATTGCGTCAGTTTCTCTTCCCACTTCAGCGCGTGTTCGATGATCGTGTCGAGATCGTCGTAGCGCGGCGTCCAGGGAACGGTCGCGCGCAGCAGCGAAATGTCGGCGACGAGCATGGCCGGGTCGCCCGCGCGGCGCTCGCCGAAGACGCGCTCGATCCGGCCTCCCGTCACCCGGTCGACCGCGTCGAGCACTTCGAGTACGGAGAACCCGCGCCCGTAGCCGCAATTCATGGTCATCGACCGTTCGGGCTCGGCGATCAGCGCATCGAGCGCCAGCACATGTGCCGCCGCCAGATCGCTGACATGAATGTAGTCGCGCACGCCGGTGCCGTCGGGCGTGTCGTAATCGGTCCCGAACACGCTGACGCAATCGCGCTTGCCCAGCGCGGCCTCGACCGCGACCTTGATCAGATGCGTCGCCCCCGCAGTCGACTGTCCTGTGCGCGCTTGCGGATCGGCCCCGGCGACGTTGAAGTAACGCAGCGCGCAGAAGTTGACCGGATGGGCATGGGCGGTATCCGCCAGCATTTGCTCGGTCATCAGCTTTGACCAGCCGTAGGGATTGATCGGCACGGTCGGCGTCTGCTCCGTCACCGGGGAAACATCGGGTACGCCGTAGGTGGCGGCGGTCGAGCTGAACAGGATATGCGGCACGCCAGCCGCCACCGCAGCTTCGATGAGACCGCGGCTCTTCACGGTATTGTTCTCGTAATACCACAATGGCTTGGCGACCGATTCAGGCACGATGATCGAGCCTGCGAAATGCATCACCGCCCCTCGGCCATCGCCCATGCCCTGTTCGGCGAAAATCCGCTCCAGCAGATCGCGGTTGGCGATATCGCCTTCGTAAAAGGGAACGCCCTCTGGCACCGCGAAGCGGAAACCGGTCGAAAGATTGTCGATCACCGCCACGGGGCGCCCGGCATCGCGCAAGGCGTGCACCGCGTGGCTACCGATATAGCCCGCACCGCCGGTTACGAGGATGCAGCTTTTAACCGTTGTCTGCATGGGTTCTAAACATGTCCACCTGGCATCACATCGAGCGGTGCCTTTCGCACAATACCTGCACGGATTCGTTAATCCGCGCCGGCGGGTGAGCTTTGACCGTTCCCAACGCTCTCGTCCCTGGCACTCCGCCCTGCCGACAGGCCTCGGCTTAATGGTTCGGAAACCGCTGCCCTGTACCAACCGGAGGCCCTTAAAATCTGGAAATACCATGGAAGATCGGGAAAAAAAGCGACTGCAATCGCTCCACGGCTACCGGCTGCTCGACACCCCCCCCCGAGCCGGAATTCGACGAGATCGTAAGGCGCGCGGCGGAGCGGTTCGATACCCCGATCGCGCTCATGTCGCTGGTCGACGCAGACCGGCAGTGGTTCAAGGCGAAGGTCGGTCTCGATGTCGACGAGACGCCGCGCTCGGTCGCGTTCTGTGCCTATGCCATTCAGGGCGAGGACGTGATGGTGGTGGAAGATGCAAGGGACGACGAACGGTTCAACAGCAATCCGCTCGTCATCGACGATCCTTCGATCCGTTTCTATGCGGGCGCCCCGGTCACGGTAGCAGACGGGGCCAAGCTGGGCACGATCTGCATCATCGACCGCAAGCCGAGGCACGATTTCAGCGAGGCGGACAGGGAAGCGCTGACCAAACTGGCGGCGGAGGTGAGCCAGGTACTTGGATCGCACCGAGAAATGGCCAGCTCGGGGTAGGACATGAGCGGGAGGGCATCCATCCGCGAAAGGGGGGCATCGGTTCCGTCACAATGGCGCGAACTCGTTGCCAAGCTTCCGGTGCAAATCCTGGGCATTGCGCTGGGATATGCCCTGCTCGGCTGGATCGGCCAGCACCTGGCGCCGCCACCGGGCTTCGCGTCGCTTATCTGGCCGGCGGCGGGGCTCGCCGTCGCATCCGTTGCGGCGCTGGGCTACCGCGTCTGGCCGGGTGTGTTTCTGGGCGCGTGGTCCGTCAACGCACTCTCGACCGGCTCGGCCGACCTTCCGACCGATGCAGCCGTCTTGCTCGATGCAGCTTTGATCGCGAGCGGCTCGACCCTGCAGGCCATTCTCGGGGGATACTGGATAAGGAGCCGTGCGGGCTTCCCGCTGAAGCTGGAGGGGCCGCGAGAGCTCGTGCGTCTTTGCCTGTTGGTCGGCCCCATTGCCTGCGTCGTCGGTGCCACCTTCGGAACGGCGACGCTATTTGCGAGCGGCGTCGTTTCCCAGAGCGACTTGCCGAACTTCTGGCTGCACTGGTGGGCCGGCGATATGGGCGGGGTCCTCATCGTCGTGCCGCTCCTGTTCCTGGCACCCTGTAGCCGAGGCTTGGTGACTTGGCGGGGCCAGAGGCTCTCGCCCTTCTCGGTGGTCGCCTTCATCGCGATCCTGGTGATGCTGTGCGCGACCTTGGCCGCGTGGAGGCTGAACATGCAGGCGGCTTACGAGCGCAGCCAGGCCTCTTTCGAATCGCTGGCGGCCGATAGTCGGCAGGCACTCGCATATCGGCTACAATCCTATCGGCAGGCGCTGGATGGCGGCGCGGCGCTTTTCGAGGCGTCCGGGGACGTGACCCTGGAACAATGGCGCGCTTATGCCTCGGTGCTCGACCTGTCACACGACCTTCCCGGCATCAGCGGTATCGGCTTTATCGAGGCGCTGCGCGCGGGCGAGGAGCAGGCATTTCTCGATAGCGTGGCCGCCAGGGGGCGGGGGGATCTCGACATCCATCCGCTTACCGATCGCGACGAGCGTTTCGTCATCGTGGCGATCGAACCCGAGGCCGACAACATCGAAGCCGTCGGTCTCGACATAGCGTTCGAGAGCAATCGCAGAGCCGCGGCCAGCAACGCGCGCGATACGGGCAGGGCCACGATCACGAAACGTATCCTGCTGGTGCAGGACGAAACGGAAAGCCCCGGATTTCTGTTGCTGCGGCCGCTGTATCGTCCGGGGGCGGCGACCGAAACGGTGGGTCAGCGCCGGGCGGCGTTCGACGGATGGATATACGCCCCGTTCGTCGGCTCGCGGTTCATGTCCAACCTTACGCCCAGTCAGGGAAAACTGTTCGACATCGCCGTATACGATGGCGCGCGGCCCGACGCGGAAGAGCTGATTTTCAGCAGCTCCGAAGCACCCGCGGGCGATGCGTCGTCCGCCTTTACCGTCCAACGCACGTTCAGGGTGATGGAACAGACCTGGACCGTCGTGTGGACCAGTACTCCCGCGTTCGAGCGCGGGGTAGTGACGCGCGAGGCCAGCCTCATACTGATTGGCGGCCTGCTGCTTACGCTCATTTTTGCAGGCTTGCTGTTCAGTGGCTCGCGCCGCGAAGCCTATATCGGGTTGCTGGTCAGGCAGCGCACCCAGGAACTCGAGGAGACCGTGGCCGCGCTGGGGGAAAGCGAGCGGCGCTTCGGCGATCTCGCCGGTCTTTCCCCAGCCGGCATTTTCCGGACCGATCCCTACGGGTTCTGCACCTATGTCAACGATTCGTGGCTCAGGCAGACGGGGCTCATCGCCTCGCAGGCATTGGGCGCAGGTTGGCTGGAGGCGGTTCATCCCGACCGGAGAGAGGACGTCAGGCGGGACTGGCTCGCTGCCGTTCAGGCGGGCAAGCAGTGGCGGAGCGAATTGCAGTTCGTCAAGCCCGGCGAAGTCATCTCGTGGGTGGACCTGATCGCAGTCCCGCGGATCGGCGACAACGGCGAGATGCAGGGCTTCATCGGCGTCGCGATCGACATCACCGAACAGAGGCTGGCGACCGACGCGCTGAAGGAAAGCGAACGGCGTTTCCAGTCGCTGGCGAGCTTTTCCCCAGCAGGCATCTTCCGCACAGATGGCGAGGGCGTGTGCAATTACGTCAACCCCGCGTGGTGCGAGATGGCCGGCCTGACAGAGGCGGAAGCGATGGGCACGGGCTGGACGACAGCCGTGCATCAGGACGACTTGGACGGCCTAATCCAAAGCTGGGCCGCAGCCGTGGATCAAGGGGATCCCTACCGCGGCGAATTTCGCTGGCTGCATCCCGACGGTTCGATCGTCTGGGTCGACGCCGTCGCACAACCCGAACGCGACGATGACGGAAACGTACGCGGCTACATCGGCGTCCTCATCGACGTCACGGACCGCAAGCGCTTCGAACAGGAGATCGCCGACCGGGACAAGCAGCTGGCGATCCTGGCGGAGAATGCGACCGATGCGGTATTCCGCGTCGAGCTGGACGGGACCTGCCTCTATGCGTCGCCCTCGGCAAAGGACGTGCTGGGCGTGCCGAGCGAGCACCTGATCGGCACCAATGCACTCGATGGCTTCCACCCGGACGACCAGGAACGCATGTGGTCCTTGTTCGACGATCTGCGGTGCGGGCGGAGCAACCAGATCGTTACCGCCTACCGGTGGCGTTTGACCGAGGAACACGAATATCGGTGGCTGGAGGCCAATGCCGGCCTGGTCAAAGACCAACAGAGCGATGAGGCCAAAGAGGTTTCGGTGTCCATCAGGGACATCGGCGACCGCAAGAAGATGGAGCTGGACCTGGTCGCCGCGCGCAAGAATGCAGAAACCGCCGCCGCGGCCAAAGCCACGTTCCTTGCCAATATGAGCCACGAGATCCGCACCCCGATGAACGGCGTGGTCGGCTTCACCGAATTGCTGCTCGCCGGCGAGCTGTCGCCCGAACAGCGGGAGAATGCGCAGCTCATCGCGGATTCGGGCCGGGCGATGATGCAGATTCTCAACGACATTCTCGATGTTTCGAAAATCGATGCGGGTCAGATGAAGATCGTCCCGGAGCCGATCGACCTGCGTCACAAGCTGCACTCGTGCATGAGGCTCCTCGAGCCGACCGCTCGCCAGAAGGGGCTCAAATTCGACCTCTTCATCGATGACGATGTGCCGTCCCGCGTGATGGCCGATCCACTGCGGCTGCGACAGATCCTGACCAATCTGGTGGGCAATGCGATCAAGTTCACGGCTAGGGGGATGGTAAGCTGCCGCGTCTCGGTGGAGCGGGGCCCGCAGCTGCAGGAGACGCTGTCCGTCGCTGTGGAGGATACAGGCATCGGCATACCGGCGGACCGGCTGGACGCCATTTTCCGTGAATTCAGCCAGGCAGATGAATCCACCGCCCGCATATACGGGGGCACCGGCCTCGGGCTGACGATCAGCAACGAGCTTGCCAGAATGATGGACGGCGAACTGCTGGTCAGCAGCGAAGAAGGGCGCGGCTCGGTCTTCACCCTGCGGCTTCCCATCCAGAGGGCGGATGGCGATCGGACCGAGCTGGCAAAGCCGCCGCGCAGCGAGCGCGCGCTGGTTTTCGGCAGGCCGCCGCGCATCCTCGTCGCCGAAGACCATGACATCAACCAGGCCCTCATCATCTCCATGGCCAGCCGCATCGGCCTGGCGGTCGATATTGCCGAGAATGGCGAGGAGGTCATCCGGTTGGTCACCGATGCACGGGCAGCGGGTAAACCGTACGATCTGATCCTGATGGACGTTCAGATGCCCATCATGGACGGCTTGGAAACCACGCGGTCGTTGCGCAGCGCGGGGATTACCCCGGAAGAATTGCCGATCTTGGCGCAGACGGCCAATGCCTACAGCGACGACGTCGAACGCTGTCTCGCGGCGGGGATGCAGGGCCATCTGGCCAAGCCGATCCGCATGCGAAGCCTGAAGGACGCGATCAAGAAATGGCTGCCCAAGCACCTCTTCCGTGAGGCAACCTCGGGTTCGCAGCAGAAGGCTCCGCACAATCCGGAAGAAGCGCTGTTGAAGAGCTATGCCGAGCGGCGCGAGACGACGCTCGAGGCGCTCGACCAACTGGACGCGAGCAGCCCGCTCGATTGGAGCGAGGTAGAAGCGGTGGCGCAGATGTTGCACAAACTGGCCGGTACCGCCGGGATGTTCGGCGAGGCAGAGCTCGGCGAGGTGGCCCGGGTTCAGGAGCAGGCCATGCTCGATGCCCAAGATGAAGACGAGAGCGCAGCCGTTCGGGCGGCGCAGCGAGCGTTCGCCAAATGGAAAGCGACCGCCCCCCCGACTACGCTGTTCACTGGCGCTGCGGGCGCTTCATCGCGATCAGACGAAGCGCGGGATTAGAATTGCCGCTAATACAAAGGGGCCCTGACCTATCTGGAAATCTGTGATTCCTCTCTGGTCTTACGAAACCGGGCGCGGTCACTGATTACGAGAAGCTAACGGAAGTGGCGGTGAAGCCGCGATTAGGAGACGGAGATTGCCGATGGTCAGCGACTTGGCTGATCTTCCACCCGAAACGCAGATAGAACTTCTGTCTCGTCGTCTGGCGCGCGCGGAAAGGGCGCTCGAAGACGCGGAAACGATGCTCGACAGGCGCATGCGCGAGCTCGACACTGCCAACAGGGAGCTGCGCCAGCGCGAAGGTGAACTTGTCGAGCGGCTCGATATCGAGAACCAGAAGCTCCTGAGTGCGCAGCGTCTTGCGGAGCTGGCGACCATCTACGTAGAACATGATCGCCACTTCACCGCATCTGCGAACTTCGCGGTGCTACTCGGCTATCCCGAAGGGACGATCGTCAGCAAGAAGCGGCTGGGGAAGGCGATCCATCCGCTCGACCGACAGCGTTTCACAAGCGTTGCACGCAATGCCTTCGCCGTGCTCGAACCGGACGTGGATCATAGCTTCCAGCACCGTGTCCTTCGGCCCGACGGAGAGGTGCGCTGGCTCGATTGGCATGTGAAGCGCGAGAGCACGAACGTCGACGATCAGTTCGTGGTTTTCGCCACCGTGCGCGACGTGACCGAAACCCGCACCAATGCCCGCCGCGTCCGCGCCCTGCAGTTGCGGGCCGAGCGCCGCGTCAAGGAACTGGCCCGGCTCACCGACGCGCTTCGCCAGGCTCAGCACGAGACGGCGAGAGAACTGGAGAAGAGAAACCGCTTCATTTCCGAAATGGCCCATCGCATTCGTACCCCCATGGGGGGGCTGACCGGAGCGATGGAGCTGCTGGTCCAGCGCTATCCGGGTGACGAACTCGCCAACCGGGGGCTGGATGCGGCGGACAATCTGGCGGCGATCGCCGACCAGTTGATCACGACTGCGGACGAGACCGGTAACCGGCCGCGTGAAGCGGATTCGGCGCCCGCTCCCGTTCCGACCAGCGAATTCACGCCGCTGCGTACGGCGGATGGCCACGCGCCGAAGATCCTGCTGGCGGAAGATACCGAGAGCAACGCCTTCGTCATCGCCAGGCTGGCCGAAATGCTGGGGGGAGAGGTCACGACGGTGGCGAATGGTCGCGATGCCGTGGAAGCGGTGCGCGGGGGAGGCTTCGACGCGGTGCTGATGGACGTGATGATGCCGATCATGTCGGGCGAGGAGGCGACCGTGGCAATCCGGGCCCTGCCGGGCCCCGAAGCCCGGGTGCCGATCGTCGGCATCAGTGCGCACAGCCTTCAGGCCGAAAGAGAGAGCCTGCTGATGGCGGGCATGTCGCAATGCCTGGTCAAACCGATCAGGCGCGATGCACTCGATGCCGCCTTGCGCGCGGCGCTGTCAGCCGAGAACGCGCAAGACAAAAACACGGGACTTTTCGATATCGAGGTTTTCCTCGAAGCGTTTCTGGTTCTGCCCCCATCCTTTCGTAAAAAAATGCGCGATGCGTTTCGCAAGGATCTCAGGAAGAATGGTGAAAAACTGGCCGAAGCCATGCTCGCCCGCGACGATGAACTTACGGGCAGGCTCGTCCACAGTCTCAAGGGCATCTGCCTGAACGTGGGCGCGGTCGCAATGGTGGATCGGCTGGCCGAGATCCGCAGCGCACCGGTCGATCGGCGGGAGAGCATGGTACCTTCCTTGCAGCACACGATCGTCGCAAGCCTCGCGGCTTGCGACGATCTGTATGGTGAGCGTGTCGCGCAGGTTCAGTAAGCGCCACGACCGGTGGCGACGGCCGGAACCGTACGCAGCAGCAGCGAGAGATCGGTCAGCAGACCGCGCCGACGCAGATACGCGCAATCCATGGCCACCTGGCGCTTGAACGGGATTTCGGCTCGTCCGCTGACCTGCCAGATGCAGGTGATGCCCGGCTTGCCGCCCAGCCGGCGCCAGCTCCGCCCGGCATAGGTCACCACCTCCGAGGGCAAGGCGGGGCGCGGGCCGACCAGCGACATCTCGCCCGTCAGCACATTGATGAGCTGCGGCAGTTCGTCGATCGAGGTGCGGCGGATGAAGCGACCGACCCTGGTGATGCGCGGATCGTTCTTCATCTTGAAGCACGTCCCGTCCCGTTCCGAGCGAGCGAGCAATGCGGCACGGCGCGCTTCGGCATCGGTGTACATCGAGCGGAACTTGATCATGCTGAAATTGCGCCCGCGCTCGCCGATGCGGGTCTGGCGGAAGAACACCGGGCCGCGATCCTCCAGCCTGATCGCCAGCGCGACGGCGAGGAAGATCGGGGCGAGAACCACCAGCGCCATCGCGGCGATCGCCACGTCGAGAGCACGCTTGATGGCCGCCGAGGCTTTCTCCAGCGCACCGCGACACTCCAGCGCGTGGAGCGCCGCATGCGCCACGAAGACCGCATTGCCTACGATGTAGCGATTGGCCAGGCGACGCGGCTCCATTGCGAGCCGCCACGCCCATTCGCAGCCGATGGCGCGCACCGCCTTGGGCGCGCGAGGGATGCGACCCGAGTAGTAATCGAACAGGCCGCCGACGCCGAGGATCACAGGCACGTCGATCCGATGGCGGTTCTTGGCAATCCACTTTTCCTGCAGCGGCACGCCGAAGCCGACGAACAGAATGGAGGCGCCGGAGCGATTGATCCGCTCGATCAGGGCGTTTTCCTGGTCGGCATCGAAATAGCCGTGCCAGGTGCCAGCGATATCGATGCGCGGGAAGGTGCGCGCCGCCCACGCCGCTGCGCCATCGGCCACGCCATGATCGCCGCCCAGGAGGAAGATCGCTTGGCCGCTATATTCCGCGAACTCGCAGATATGCGGAAACAGGTCGGTGCCGTTGAGGTTTTCGCCGAGTTCCACACCCGCCATTCTGGCGGCGAGCGACACGCCGCTGCCATTGGGCAGCACGCGGTCGCTGGCAGCGAGAGCCCGCCGATATCCAGCGTCTTTATGAAGCGTATTGACGCAGTGAGCGTTGACGAAGTTCACGATCGTGCGCTCTCCGCGAGCTGCACGGGACACGATCTCGCGCGCGGTATCCTTTCGCGTGCCCTTGACGAGGGGCTGGCCGAACAAGTCGACCGTCGGCTGCGCCTCGGTAGCTTTGATGCGCTGCATAAACGCGGCGAAGTCGTAGCTGGTGAATTCGCTTGTCGGATTA
The DNA here is from genome assembly GCF_018636735.1 of Erythrobacter sp. 3-20A1M. NCBI lineage: Bacteria > Pseudomonadati > Pseudomonadota > Alphaproteobacteria > Sphingomonadales > Erythrobacteraceae > Erythrobacter > Erythrobacter sp. 3-20A1M. The sequence continues at coordinate 2,123,776 of NZ_CP045200.1, forward strand.
TGTTTCATGGGAAGCCCTCCTTCTGTTGGATGGCCTCCCTTCAGCAACCGCCGTGCCAGACGGGGAAAACGTAATAATTACAGTAACCTAGGTGAAATTGAAGCGGATCAAGCTGGCTTCTCTCGGTCCACCTTTCGCAATTTGCGAGGGCTCGCCATCGCGGATCGCCACGGATTGTGTTGCAAAATGCGAAAGCGGCTATCCGGGATAGGCGAGACGGTCTTCGGACCTCTCGAGAACGGCAGAAATCCGGGATTGGCACAGTCTTTGAAGTGAATGCGGCGAACCTATTCGAGGACCCGCATTCAATGTTCGCACGTACCATTTCCAACCGGCTGCCCGCAGGCATCGCACCGATCGCCAAGGGGCTCGTCGCCTATGGCTCGGCCGAGGCGGCGACCCGGATCGTGCGCATCCTCGCGATCCTCGTGATTGCGCGGCGCACGTCGCCCGAACTGCTCGGCACGGCGGCGCTGGCGCTGACCCTGTTCGAACTGATCCGCGTGCTCGCCAATGCCGGTATCGGCCAGCGCATCATCGCCGCGACCGACGAGGAACTGCCCGCGCTGTGCAATACCGCCGCGCGTCTGTTCTGGGCGGTGTGCCTGGCCGTCGCATGCGTCCAGCTGGGCATCGCCGCTGCCTCGTTCCTGATCTGGAACCTGTCCGATGCGGCCTTGATGCTAGCAGTGCTCAGCGGCGTCTATCTCTGCATGCCGCCCGCGCTGGTGCAGGTCTTCCTGCTGATGCGCGACGGTCGCCTGACCACGACCGCGCGGATCGGCGCGACACAGACCATGGCGGATCATTGCCTGACCCTGGCGCTGGTCGTCGTGTGGCCGAGCGCGTGGGCGATCGTGCTGCCCAAGCTGCTGACCGCGCCCCTGTGGACCATCCTGACACGCCGCGCCCGTGCATGGTCGGCCAATCCGGCGGTCGGTTATGCCCCGGTGCGCGAATTCGCCGCCTATGGCCCCGCCATTCTCGGCTCCGAACTGATCGCGGCGCTGCGCGTCAATGCCGACAAGCTGGTGATCGGCGCGCTGCTGGGAAGCGAAGCGCTGGGCCTGTACTACTTCGCCTTCAACGCGGGGCTGGGCATAACCCTGTCCTTCGTCACCGCCTGCAACACAGTGGTCTTCCCGCTGCTGTGCAAGCAGGAGGGCGACGCGGACCGTGCCCGCCTGTTCCGCCAGTCCTTCGTGCTGGGCTTGGTGCTGCTGGCCCCGGTGGTCGCGGCACAGGCGCTGCTGGCACCGTTCTACGTGCCGCTGGTGTTCGGCGCGGAGTGGATCGAGGCCGCCCCCTATATCGCGCTGCTCTCGCTCGCCGCTCTGCCGCTCTACGCGGGTTCGCTGATCGGAGCCTGGCTGCGCGCCCGCAAGCGCCCCTTCGTCGAGACCCGGCTGGCGGTCGCCGCCACGGTGGTGGGCCTCGCCGGTCTCGCGATCGGCAGCACCTATTCACTGGCCGCCGCCTGTGCCGCCTACGCGGCGGGGCTCGCTCTCATCATGGGGCCAGCAGCCGTCTCTCACCTCTTCGCTTCGACCAAGTAACTTCATTTCCAAGGAGATTTCCGATGAAGACCCCACGCTTTTCTGTCATCATCCCGGTTCATAACGCAGAGAAGACCATCTCCGCCGCGATCGAAAGCGTGCTGAGACAGTCCTTCAAGGATTTCGAGATCATCGTGATCGACGATGGCTCGACCGACGACAGCGTGCGCAAAATGCTCCGCTTCGCGCGTGACGACGAGCGGGTTCGTTCCTTCGCCAAGAACCGTGAGGGCGTTTCGGCCACCCGTAACCAGGGAGCCGATCTCGCGCGCGGCGAGTTCCTGGCTTTCCTCGATGCTGACGATTGCTGGACGTTCGACAAGCTGTCGCGTCACAATCGCTTGCATATCGAGAACGAAGACATCGAGGCGAGCTATGCCAAGATCGCTTTTCGCTCGGAGATGCAGAACGGTCAGCTCGCCAAGCCGATGACCTTCTCCAGCGTGCCCGACGGCCCGCTGGACCTCGCAACGGTGCTACCCGAAAACCCGGTCTGCACCACCTCCAACTTGGTCATCAAGCGCGAGACGTTCGTGGGGATGGGTGGCTTTCGCAAGGGCATGAACCACGCGGAGGATCAGGAATTCCTCGCCCGCTTCGTGGATGAGGGACGCCGGATCGTCGGGATCGACCACTGGCTGGTAGACTACCGCATGAGCCCGGACGGCCTTTCCTGCGATTACGAGGCCATGCTGGCCGGCTGGCGGACGCTCGCGGCGAAGTTCGCGGACCGGTTCGACATGCGCAGCGCCGAGGCGGTCTATTGCCGGTACCTCGCCCGCCGCATCCTGCGCGCCGGTGGGCCGGCGCCGCTCGCCCGGCAGATGGCCTTCGACGGCGTCCGCTCTGACTGGCGCGCCTTCTTTTCCGACACCCGCCGCGGTGCGCTCACTTTGGGCGCCGCCATCGGCAGCAGCCTGATGCCTGCTCGCGTCCGCGCGAACGTCTTCGCTTGATCACTTACTTTGAAAAGGAATTTGCCATGACCACGCCCAAGATCTCCGTCGTGATGCCCGTCTATAATGTCGAGACTTATGTTGCCGAGGCCATCCAATCTGTACTCGCGCAGACCTTCACCGACTTCGAGCTGATCGTAGTCGACGATGGCGGGCAGGACGGCTCGATGGAAATCGTCCGCAGCTTCGGCGACAGCCGCATCCGCATCGTTACCCAGGCCAACCGCGGCCTGGCCGGTGCGCGAAACAGCGGGATAGCGGAGGCGCGCGCGCCCTATGTCGCGCTGCTCGATTCCGATGATCGCTGGCACCCCGAGAAGCTGCGCCTGCACTACGTGCATCTGGAAGCCGACAAGGCGATCGGCGTCAGTTTTTCGGGATCGCGGATGATCGATCAGGCCGGCAACGAGCTGGCGGTGGCCATGCGTCCCAGACTGACCGGTATTCGCCCCGAAGATATCCTTCGCCGCAATCCGGTCGGCAATGGCAGCGCCCCGGTGCTGCGCCGTTCGGCCATCGACGCGGCGATGTTCTTCCATCCGAAGGAACCGTGGCGCAAATGCTGGTTCGACGAGAATTTCCGCCAGTCGGAAGACATCGACCTGTGGGTTCGCCTGTCGGCGGCGCACGGCGTGCGGTTCGAAGGGATCGCGGGGCAGCTGACGGAATATCGCATCGTCGGCGGGGCGCTGTCGGCCAATATCGTCAAGCAGTATCTCAGCTGGACCGCGATGCTGGACAAAGCCACGCTCTACGCGCCCGAACTGGTGGCGCGGCATGGCGACGCGGCGCGTGCGTATCAGTTGCGCTACCTGGCCCGCCGCGCGGTTCAGCTGGGCAATGCCGAACTGGCTGCCGACCTGTTCGGGCAGGCCGTCCGCCTCGAACCCAAGATGTTCCTGGCCGAACCGCGCAAGAGTGCGACGACTGCGGGTGCCGTGCTGGCGGGAAAGGTGCTGGGCCCGGATCGCTTCCGCGCGATCTCGAAGCTCTACCTCAAGGAGGCAGCGGCATGATCGACGTCGTCCATCTGCTAGACGATTTCGCCTTTGGCGGGGTGACCCGGGCGCTCACCGTGTTCGATCACCCTGAGTTGGCGGCGCATGCAAGGTCACGGACAGTGGCTATCGGGAAGGACCTTATCGCAAAGAGGTTCGATGCGGAGGTGCTGGTCACGCATGTTCCGCCCCGCTGGTCGCGGCTGCCCTTCCTCCTGTCGCTGCGGATGCGCAATGCGGGCGCGCGTCTCGTCCATGTCGAGCACAGCTATACCGAGGGGTTCGTCCGCGAACGCGTGAAAGCTCCGCGCAGGTTCGCGGCGCTGCTGCGGATCGCCTATTCGCTGTACGACGAGATCGTCTGCGTTCCGCGCGTCCAGCGCGACTGGCTCGCCAGGTCCGTTGGCATCCCGAGCCACAAGCTGCGCGTGATCCATCCGTGGTGCGGCCGCGAGGAGCTATTGGCCCTGCCGCCTGTCCCGGTCCATCGGGACCGCCCCTTGCGCCTCGTGGCCTATGGCCGCTTCGCCAGCGAGAAGAACTTGATCGCCCTGATCGAAGCCGTGTCTATGTTCGCTCCCGGCGATGTCGACCTCCAACTGATCGGCGACGGACCGGAACTGGCCGCCATGCGCGAAGCGGCCGGCGACAATTCGCACATTCACTTCCGGGGGAGAATCGACAATCCGGCAGAGTTCCTTAACGATTGTCATGCCGTTATCGTTCCTTCGCGCTATGAGGCGTACGGCCTCGTCGCCACCGAGGCGCGCATGGCGGCGCGGCCCATTTTGGTCGCCGATGTCGATGGGCTGCCCGAACAGGTCGGGTTGGCTGGCCTCGTCCGGCCGATGCGCACGTCAGACGAAATCGCCGCCGCGATCGCCGAATTTGCCAAGCTGCCACTCTACCGAATGGGGCTCCACGGACGGCACCGGGCGGCCAAGCTGTCGGGCGCGATCCTGGATGGCTGGAAAGACCTATTCGTCGGTGACACGGCGGGTCATGTGGAGACCCCACTGTCGAGAAACGCCGCCTGAAGCGAGCCGTTACCCTTCCGCGCTCGCCAGGGCCGTCCCGCCGTATGTCGCGACGGGGCGGCCCTTTTGCGTAAGACATGCTGCTAGTTTGCGATCATCTCGCTGCATCTTGTCCTTCGGCCATGCTTGAGGAGCTTGCCGCACTTCTTTGCCGTGAAGCGCCGACCTGGAGGACCACCACCAACGGAGGGATCGGCCTGCTTTCCCGGTCCCATATAGCGCCTCGCAAAATCGGGGATCGCGCGACGGTGAAGGCAGTTAGGCGATCGACGTCATGTGAACCGACCAGAGCGTTCGAGAAAGCTTGCTCGCCGCCGTGATCGACCGTGGCGGTCAGCTGCGGGGGTAAGGGCCAGCGATCCGATCAGAGTGCGAATGCCGGTCGAGCCGCGAATTCCTTTGCGAGCTCTCTAGCCTCGTCACGCCGCGTTTCGGGGGCAGGACAGGCCAACACCTTGCCCATCAGGACCAACGCCGGCCAGAACAGGTAGGCGAGGATCTCGAGGTTCTCGCCGAAGCTGTAAAGCACCAGAACGAACACCATCGACAGCGCGGCCCGCTCGGCGCTCCCCTGGCGCGCGCGCCACGCGAGCACCAGCAGCGTGCTGAACAGCGGCACCGCAAGGGCGATCGCGCCGGTCAGTCCCTTGACGAACAGCAGGCCGTACCAGCTGTGATGGCTGCCGATGGGCATGTATTCGACCAAATGCGGGCCGTTCTCGACGATCCCGTGCCCGAACCAGTACGCCTCTGCCTGCCAGCGCTCGATCGCGATACGGCCCAGCGCGGCGCGTACCCGGCTGGAATCGGCACGCGCGGCGGAGAAGTCGTTCATCAGGGCCTCGATGATCTCGATCAAGACTGGCCCGAACATGCCCAGCAGCACCATGGCGGGGGCGGCGAGGTACCACATCCAGGCGCGGTCCATGCGGCCAATGGCCCAGACCATTGGCGCGATCACCGCGAGCGCGACCAGCGCCAGCCTCGATTGCGAGAGGATCGCCAGCATCAGCCGGCGACGATGCCGACGGTGCGCCAGCCCACGCTCTCGTCGCGCACGGCGAGCAGGACGAAGATCACAGCGATCATTCCCGCCGCCGGTGACCACGGGGCGAAGAACTGCCAGCGCGGCGTGCCGACGCCCGGCTCGATCGTGTAGAGCGTGGTGGCGAAATATTCCGGCCCCGGACCGCCGACGATCTTGAGGGGGGAGACCCACAGGGTTTCGGGCAGTCCGATGAACGGCGTGGCCAGGAACAAGGGCATCAGCATCAAAGTCTGTGCGCCCAGCTTGCACACCGCCCGGTAAATCACCGCCTCGCGCACCTGCAGCAGCGCGCCAGCTAGCGGGAAGAGGGCGATCAACGCCCAACCCTTGGCCCAGCCGATCGAGGACTTGATCGTCTTCGCAGCACCCAGATCGAAGCTGGCGTGGCCGATCCACAGGATCAGCAGCATCGCCGCCATCCCCGCGATCCACAGCCAGATGGTCAGCGGCAACCGGGCAAAGCGCTCGCTCACCGCGGCGTCGACATAGGCCAGCCAGCACGCCATCAGCGCGAGCGTCCAGCCGATCACCGGCCCCGCGATATACAGTCCACCCACCAGCCACAGCAGCCAGGTGGACTGTATCGCGGCCGAGATCAGGCGTTCGGCAGCAGTTTGCGGATGATCGGTTGACGCAGCCACAGCAGCAGGAACCCGAAGAGGACGAAGATACTGGCACCAAGGGCACCGGCGAGGGCGATGATGGGCGAGGGCGCCGCGCGACCGCGCGGCAGCGACGGCACCTCGAGCGTCTGGACCAGCGGGTAGGACGCGAAGGGATCGGCCTTGTTGGTGTCGAGCCGGGCCAGCGCCGAGCTGAACACCGCTTCGGCCACGCGCAGGTCCCGCACCAGCCCGGCAAGCTTGGACGCCTGAGCGACAAGCGCTTCGCTGCGGCCCGATTCCTGGCTGATCTGGCGACGCAGTTCGGCTAGGGCGGCCTGGTTGCCCGCATGCATGCTGTCCCGATTGGTCAGCGTCTCGAACAGCCGTTCGCGCGTGTCTGACACCGCGAGATCGGAAAAGGCGAGTATATCTTTACCGCCCGCACCGGTCAGGCGGCTACCGCGACGGGCGAGCGCGTCGCGCAGTTCGGAACGTTCCGCGCCGAGCTTCTCCATCGCGCCATGCGCCGAACCCAGCGTGCCGCCCCGCTGCGTCTCCTCGCCCACCGTCTCGGCGTAGCGGGTGAGCAGTTGCGAGAAGACCGGATCAGCCTTCAGCTGCATCGCCAGCCGCGCCTGCGGAATGCTGATCTGCAAGGATGACGCAAGACGACCGGCAGTACCGCCGCTCTCGGCAACGAGCACCCGCCGCTCGCGTTCGGCGGCCTTCATCTGGTCGAGCCCGGAAACTCGCCCGGCAAATTGATCGAGCGAGACGAGCCCGGTTTCGCCCTGGAACCGGAGCAGCGCCGCCTGCGCAGCATCGACCTTGTGTTCCAGTTCGGCGATCCGGGTGGCGTCGGCCTTCTCGCGCGTTGCCGCTTCATCCTTACGCAAGTTGTCGAGCGCGGCCATGAAGGCGGCCTGCAGGTGTTCCATCCGGTGGCGCGCCTGCTCGGGCGATGCGCCGGGCATGGTCAGCTCGATCAGGTTCGTCTGATCGATCAGCTTCACCTGCGGCGCGGGGAAAGCGTCCTCATCCTCGCCCGCGCGATTGGCCGCATCGCGCACCACGAGATCGGATGTAATCAGCCGCTTGTAGTTCTCCGTCGGGCTCAGCGTGTTGCTGGAGAATGCCGACACGGAGTTGACGGTTGCCTGTCCGATCGATTCCAGATTGACCGAGCCGCCCACGCCCGAACCGGGCAGGATCAGCGTCATTCGGCTGTCGTAACGGTCGGGCACCAGCGCCAGGTAGGCGATGGTGACGATCCAGATCGCCGCGAGGGGGATCGCCATGGTCACGAAGTAGCGGCGGTAGCGACCGACCGCGGGCATACCGTCGCGCACGAAGGCCCATACCCGCAGCAGCCAGCGCGGCGTCGGTTTGTAACGGGGATCGGTGCGGTCCATCAGTCCGCTCCGCTAAGCAGGATGGCCGGGGTCACGCTGCCGGCGGCATTGCCGATCGAACCGATCACTTCGTTCAGGTTCGACAGGCGGCTGTCATAGCACGCGATCGCGTCGTTTGGCATCAGCAGCGGATTGGCCGCATCACGATCGGCACCGCGAACCAGCTTTTCGATGTCGCGTTCCACGACGATGCTCTGGCCGTTCAGCGGATTGCGCGAGATCAGCACCGCGCGGCGGCCAGCCTGCATGTAGGACCCGCCCACGCAATTCATCTGCACCAGAGCCTGAAGCAGCCGCGTGCCGTAGGGCAGCGAAGTGGTTTCCGACCCGATCGCGGCGCCCGCATTGTTGTTGGCACCCTTCGTCAGGTTCGACATGAAAACCTTGATGCCCGGAGGCGTCAGCGGGGTCGGGCGCGCCAGAGCCGGGTCGAAGCACCGGCGGCTCGGCACGATCACGCGGTCTCCGGCGGCAATCGACACGTCGTTCGCGGTCCACCCGTGTGCGAGGCCGGAGAGGTCGAGTTCGATGTATGCGTCACCGCGAATGAGGTAGATACGCTGCACGTCCGCATCGGGGCGAACACCGCCCGCCGCGCGGATCGCGGTGGCCACGCTGCGCGACACGTTGTCGTCGCCGCGCACACCGCCTTCCTTCAAGCCGATCCGGCTGGCGGGCGTCCGCTCACCGGCGCGAACCGCGCCTTCCATGAACACCGCGCCCGATACCGCGACCGGCACGCCCGCCGCCTCGATCAGCGAGAGCGACACGGCATTGCGCAGCGGCCGGACGACGCCCGAACGTACGAGCTGCGTACGGATGGCCTGCTCGGCGTCGGAAACCGATCGACCGGCCAGCATCAGCGGCTGATGACCGGACACCGCGATCGTGCCGTTGCTTTCGATGACATAGGTGCCACCAAGCTCGCCCTCGTCGCCCAGCAGGCTCAGCGTCAGCCTGTCGCCGGGGGAGAGGGGAGCAGTGCGGGCAAGGAATTCCTCGGGCCGCGCACGGCGCAACGTGTCGAGTTCGCGCGGCGCGCGCCAGTCACAGGTCGGCGCACCGCGAGCGGCGGGGGTTGCCATGACCCAGTCGCCTTCGGGGTGGCCGCTCGGCGCCGCAATCGCCTGACCAGGCAACCAGGCGGAACCGGAAAGATTGGCGGGTCCCGGGCCCGACACGCAGGCACCCAGCGAAGCAGCCATCGCCAGGACGGAAATACGGCGATTGAGATTGAAAGACATCGAAACGGACCCTCCGAATTGCGTTCGGGTGTCGTATTTCAAGGACCGTGCCAGATGCCCTGCGCCTCGCGTTTCGGGTCAGTTGGACGCCGGAAATTCGCGACCCTCGCAATTTGCGGCAGCCTGCTTTCGCAATTTGCAAAGGTTTTTCGCGTTATGCGTCACTCAATGAGCCGTAACTACGCTTTTCCGTGCCTGCAAAACGGCACGCATCTTGCGTCTCGGATGGCGGCCGAGCGCAAGCGCGCCGCATTCAACTAGGAGCCACACATGAAAGGCCTCATATTTTCCGAACTCATTCGCTTCATGGAGGAAAAACAAAGTCCGCTTTTTGTGGAGCAGGTCATTGCCGCGGCCGATCTACCAAACGACGCCGCATTTTCCCGCATCGGCGTATATCCCACGGCGCACGCCTTGCTCCTTGTCGGCGCGGCGTCGAAATTATCGGGTATCCCGGTCGCCGCCTTGTGCGAGGAGTTCGGTAGATATCTCTTCGGACGCTTTAATATTCTCTACCCGGAGATCATGTCCTCCTATTCCACGGCCGAGAGCCTGCTCGAACATGTCCGCGAGCATATCCACCAGGATGTGAAGGTACTCTATCCCGATGCCGTCCCTCCCGAAGTGACGGCGAGGACGCAGGATGGCGAATGCGTTGTCGAATATCGATCGCACCGGCCGCTCGCGCATATCGCATGCGGCCTCATCCGTGGCTGTCTCGAGCATTTCGGTGACGGACGGTCGATCGAATGGGTAGACTGCAGCGACAGCGGTGACGCCGCCACATTCAGGATCGCAGCGTGATGGCAAACTCGGTTCTGATCGTCGAAGACAGCGCGTCCATCGCGCTCGGTTATGCGGCGCAATTGCAAAGCGCGGGACACAAGGTGGATGTCGCCGAGACGCTGGCGGACGCGAAGGCCGCTCTGCGTGGGGGCGATTTCGACGTCGTGCTGCTGGACCTGCAATTGCCCGACGGCAACGGCATGGACCTCCTGAGCAGCAGCGCGTCCGGCGGAAAACCGGCCCCTGCGTTCATCATCGTTACCGCGGACGGCTCCCTCGCCCGTGCAATCGACGCGATGCGGTTGGGTGCTTACGATTTCCTCGTAAAACCGGTGGCGGGCGAACGGCTGCTGACCACGGTGCGCAACGCCGCTGAACGGGGCCGTCCTGCGCGCAAGGCACAAACGCCCAAGCGCGCGGACACCGCAGTCGGATATCATGGCTTCATCGGCACGTCTCCTGCCATGCGGCAGGTCTATGACGCGATCGAGAATATCGCGAGTTCCAAGGCGACCGTCTTCGTGACCGGCGAGAGCGGTACGGGGAAGGAAGTGACCGCCGAGGCGATCCACGCCGCAGGTGCGCGCGGCAATGGCCCCTTCGTGGCGATAAATTGCGGCGCGATCCCGGAAAGCCTGCTGGAGTCGGAGCTGTTCGGCCATGTGAAAGGCGCCTTCACCGGCGCGGTCGAGAACCGGATCGGCGCTGCCAAGGCGGCGGACGGCGGCACTCTGTTTCTCGATGAAATCTGCGAAATGGAGCTGAAGCTGCAGGTCAAGCTGCTGCGTTTCCTGCAAACCGCGACCGTCCAGCCGGTCGGCTCGAGCAAGGTCGAGCCGGTCGACGTGCGGATCGTGTGCGCCACCAACCGCGATCCGATTGCCGAAGTGGCGGCGGGTCGGTTCCGCGAGGATCTGTTCTATCGCTTGAACGTCATCCCGCTCGAACTCCCGCCGCTGCGCGCGCGCGGCCAGGACGTGCAACTGATCGCCGAGCAATTCATGGTGCGCTTCGGCAAGGAAGAGGGGCGCGAGCTGACTGAATTGAGCGAGGAAAGCCGCGCCGCACTGTACGAACATCCATGGCCCGGCAATGTCCGCGAGTTGCAGAACACCGTTCGCCGCGCCGTCGTCGTGGGGTCCGGCCCGATCCTGGACCTCGCATTGCAGCGGCATCCCGGCGCACCGGACCGGCAGGCTGAGCCAGCCCGCGAGGGGCAGCCCGAAATCGCCAATTCGAGCGCGCCCAGCAACGAGAAACAGGCTGAGCCGCAGGATGTGTGGGAAGGGATGACGCTCGGTCAGATCGAGCGCTTGGCGATCCATGCGGCGATCAAGCGATGCGGTGGCAATATCACCAAGGCGGCGAAAGCCCTCGATGTCAGCCCCTCCACCATCTATCGCAAGCTCGAAAAGTGGGGTGCGGCGATCAATTGAGCGGATCCGGCTTCGCGACGTTGCCTTTGCATGGCGCGAAGCCGGCATCGCCGACAGCCGACAACAGCCCAGTAATTAACTGCCTATTCCGTTCAGCGTGGCCACGGCCTCCGCAGGCAGGTGGAGATTGGCTGCCGCGACTTTCTGGCGCAGATGCTCGACCGAACTCGTTCCGGGAATCAACAGGATATTGGGCGACCGCTGCAGCAGCCAGGCAAGTGCGACCTGCATCGGCGTCGCTTCCATATCCCGCGCGACATTCTCCAGCGTGTCCGATTGCAAGGGATCGAACCCGCCGAGCGGGAAGAACGGGACATAGGCAATCCCCTCGTCCGCGAGGTGATCGATCAGATCATCGTCACCGCGATTGGCGAGATTGTACATGTTCTGCACGCAGACGATCTCGGTCATCGAACGCGCCGCCTCGACCTGTTCGGGCAGGGCGTTGCTGATGCCCAGCGCGCCGATCCGCCCGCGTTCCTTCAGCGCGATGAGCGGTTCGAGCATCGGCCTTACATCGCCGGAAGTGGGTCCCGCGTCGCCTTCACCGAACATCAACCGCAGGTTCGCGATCTCGATCCGCTCGATCCCGAGATTGTCGCAGTTGCTTTCGACCGCGTCGATCAGTTCCTGCGGCTCCATCGCCGGCAGCCAGGCACCTTCGTCATCGCGGCTTGCGCCAAGCTTGGTGACGATCGTCAGCCCTTCGGGGAAAGGGGCCAGCGCTTCGCGGATCACGCGGTTGGTGTGGTGCGGGCCGTAGAAGTCGCTCGTGTCGATATGGTCGATGCCGAGCGCGAGTGCTTCGCGTAGCACGGCGATCGCGCCCTCGCGGTCCTTCGGCGGGCCGAAAACATGCGGTCCGGCAAGCTGCATCGCGCCGTAGCCCATCCGGTGGACGGTGCGGTGGCCCAAGGCGAAGGTGCCCGAATTGGCGATGGCGTTGTCTGTCGTAAGCATTGGAAATTCCTTTAGTCGTGATTGGTTTGGGCGGCCGGAGCCAGTGCGGCCGCGAGCACTTCGCGCAGCGGTGTGGGCTTGCGGCCGAGGAGGTTTTCGAGCGTCGGGTCCACAGTGCTGAAATCACCTCGGCGAGAGGCACGGAAGGTCCCCAGCAGCATTTCGGCGTAGTGCTCGGGCACGCCCGCCGCGACTTTCGCCGCTTTCCATTCCGCGTCCGAAACGACGGTGTGGCGAACCTCGCGGCCGGTGATTTGCGAAGCGAGTTCGGCAATCTCGGCCATGGTCCAAGCGCGCGATGCCGTAAGCGGCGGGGTCGCCCCGTCGAAGGTCGCCTCGCCTGCGAGGAGTGCCGCGTCCGCCTGTGCCAAATCGTCGCGCGCCGTCCAGCAGACCGTGCCATCCTCGGGCACGCGCAATTCGCCGCGCTTCAAATCCTCGCCAATCATGTGCAGGCAACTCTCGGCGTAGAAACCATGGCGTAGCGACGTAAATGCAATGCCAGTTTCGGCCAGATCGGTTTCGGTCGCGGCATGCTGGTCGGCGGGCGCAAAAGGCGATCCCTCGCGCGCGCCGGCATGGGAAGTGTAGAAGATGCGTTCGACACCCGCTTCCTGGGCTGCGGCGATGGCATTGTGGTGCAATCCCCGCGCCTCTTCGCCGAGCTTGTCGACCGAGACAATCTCGATCCGCTCGATCCCGGTGAAAGCGTCGGGCAGGCTGGCCGGATCGGCGAAGTCTGCGCGCCGCACGGCGACACTCTCGGGCGGCGAGAGCGAACCCGGCTCGCGCGAAGCGGCGATAATCTGCGCCGGAGCAGTGCGTTCTGAAAGATATTCTACAATCGCGCGGCCGAGATGGCCATTGGCGCCTGTGACCAAGATCATGACTGCATTCCTTCCGGTGATATCGCTTTTCAGTTATCAGTGATAACATTAATACGCAATCGGCGCTATCATTGTTCCCGTATCGTCGATAATGATTGGTCATGACGATGGACGCCACCGACACCGACACCGACACCGATACCGATACGAGGCGGGCCGTGCTTGATGCTGCTGCCGAGCTGATCGCAAGCGGCGGAACCGCTGCGCTGACGACGCGCGCCGTCGCGGCGAAAGCGTCGATTCAACCGCCCACGCTCTACCGCATCTTCGGCGATAAGCGCGGCCTGCTCGACGCCGTAGCGCAAGACAGGCTGGCGCGGTTCGTGGCGGAAAAGGAAGCCGATCAGCCGCATCCCGATCCGGTCGAGGAGCTGCGGCGGGGGTGGAGCCGCTATGTCGCCTTCGGGCTCGAGAATCCAGAGGTGTTCGCGATCATGAACGAGATCGGTTCGCCCTTGGCGCAGTCGCCTGCGTCGCTGGCCGGGATGGCGGCCCTGCGCCGCCGCGCGGCGCAGATCGCGCAGGCCGGACGCCTTCGGGTCGCGGAAGAGCGGGCTGTCGCGTTGGTCCATGCATCCGCGGTCGGTATCGTGACCACGCTTCTGGCCTTACCGCCCGAGGAACGTGACGAGCAGATGCTCACCCTCGCCCGCGATGCGGCGATTGCTGCGATCGTGGATGAGACGGCAGCTTCGCAAGAATCCGGGCCGGTTCCCCACGCCATCGCCCTGCGCGCGCACCTCGACGATACGGCAGGGCTTTCTATGGCGGAAAAATCGCTACTGCGTGAATGGCTAGAGCGGTTGATAGGGCGTTGAGAAGCCGACGCTGAATTTACCTTCGGGCTTGCGCCGATCGAATCCGCTTAGCTCCATCGAACCTGGCAGACTGCGTGCGCATGATACCATACCACTGCCGCACGCGCCTTCCAGCGCTCGAGCAGCGAGCAAGGCCTTCGGTGCGCTCGCCAATTCGAAGGTCGGGGCGTTACCACAATTGAATCACACGGCGGATCGGAACGCTCGTGCGAGGGGCCGGCTCACAACGCAAGCCGCAGGAAACCTTGGCTTTTCTCGGTCGTCGGTGGATCGTTGGGAACAGGGTAGTGGCGGAGACGGAGGACTTATTAAGTCAAAACCTAATGATTTGAAATGAAATTTCTTTCAAATTTCCGCCGAACCAAGTCCCACGATATAACCCACGCGCCTAAATCCGACGCTTTTTCTCTGCGCTAAATGTCCATGGTTGTCCAGAACTTTTCGCCGACTTCCAACCCCGCTTCTAATTACGGCTGACTATCACACCCGGGGCGAAATAGGTGACGATTTGCTGCCAACGAATGGGCAATGGATTATGGCGCGTATGGCTCCGCCAGGCCGCCTGCCTTGCGGCGAGGATGGGAGGGGGACGGAAAACCGAAAATTGATGCCCTGGCGCGGGCCAGCGGGCATCAGCCCGCCATTCGGGGGCGTTTATTTGCGGTTTCGGGAACGAGAGGGCGAAGCCCTTAGCGTTCCCGCGCAAGGATCGCGGCAGCGATCCGCACAAGCAACGGTACCCTTGCACGGCGTGAAGCCGCCGGAGGTCCTGCGCGTGCAATCAGTGCGTCAGCGGGCGTCCGGCAATGAGAGAGGCAAGAGTGCCTGCGGGTTAGCTCGGGAAGGCCGCGCCCTCAGGAGCGCGCAGCGCGGGACAGAGCGCGTCCTCCAGAAATTCCCGCTCAACATCGAACTGCTCCTGATCGTCACCCGCATGGGCCGGGACTACAGGCCCGGTCCGCGCAGTGGATAGAGCAGGTCGCCCGAAGGGCAGCCTTTCATCAAGGCGTTCCTTGAGGAATGTCAGCTTTGCGCCCTAATTGCCGTCATTCGAGCGGCGCGGCGTCGTTCCTGAAAGCCGACATTCGTTCACGAAGTGGCATTCGGAGCGGCTGGGTCGAAGTTGAACGGCGGCTTTCGGATTGGCGCTCAAGCAGCTCGGCAACTTATTCGTATAGTCTACCGAGGGATCTCGCCCGGATGAGAACGCTTCCGTTGTTGTAGCGACCGCTTCTATGCCTATGATGGCGATGACAAACCTTTGGAAATCGGACCGGACAGCAATTGGCAGGCGCAGCAAAATCAAATCGATCGCGCCGGCGAAAGCGGCTGCCACTCGATCGACGCTTTACCTTTCTGGGCGACGCGGTCGCGGTCGGCGACCGCAAGGCGCTCCGTTCCGCCCAGTTCGAAGTGCTCGACACCGCTTCCGGAATCGAGCGGAGCCTC
Source organism: Erythrobacter sp. 3-20A1M (assembly GCF_018636735.1). Taxonomy (NCBI): domain Bacteria; kingdom Pseudomonadati; phylum Pseudomonadota; class Alphaproteobacteria; order Sphingomonadales; family Erythrobacteraceae; genus Erythrobacter; species Erythrobacter sp. 3-20A1M. The sequence continues at coordinate 2,138,968 of NZ_CP045200.1, forward strand.
AAACTTTGGCGCAAGACCGGCGCCGCGGTCGATGCCGATCTACGCCAGCTCTGGCTCCACGAGATGCGCCAGGTTCAGCGCGTCATGTCCTATTCGGGCGCGCGCGAGGTTGTCGTCGACATCCTTGAATTCGTCGAGGACGATGATGAGTTCGGCGTGCTGCTCGAGACGGCCGGCCAGCCGCTAACCAACAAGCTCCAACGCGTCTCGCGCCAGCACTGGCTCAAGAATCTGGGCGCACCCAGGCCTCGCGCGCTGTTCTGGCGCAACATCCGCCGCATCGTCGACGCGCTCGGTATCGTCCATGCCCAGGGGCTGGTCCATGGCAATCTCTCGACCGATTCGCTGATGACCGAAGGCGCCGAGGATCCGGATTTCCAGCTCACCGGATTCGAATGGAGCCTGTGGCTCACCGCCGACAAGGCCCAGCGTACGCATGCCAGGCTTGGCGGCAGCGGCGACGCGGTTCGCGCCCAGTGCTATTCGTTCGAGGAGGACTGGAAGGCGCTCGGCCGCATGACCGCGCACTGTCTCGATGCCGTCGTGCGCACATCGGGCGACGTGCAGGCCGCCGGCAAGGCCGAATCGCCGATCGCGCTGAGCCTCGCCGAACGCGCACTGATCAAGCGGCTCGCGGCGCCAACGCGGTTCGACAATCTCGATGTTGTCTCGCTCGGCCGCGCGATCGACGACATCGTCGCAGAGGTCGGCCGGCCGGGCTCGGCACGCGCCGGCAGCTTCATCCTGATGTTCTCGCAGAATGCCGGTCTTGGTGGCGCCGTTTATACCGTCACCGATGGCGCGATCCCCGAAGACGAATATCGCGATCAACTCGACTGGGTGCGTGCCGATCTGGACCGCGGCGTGGCGCTACTCGTCCCGCGCGAGTTCGCCCCCGGCCAGAGCCGGCTTCAGCTGGTCAGCGATCAGATGATCTACACGCTCGGACCTCTCCGCCAGGAAGGCACCGCCGCCTGGGACGTCGCGGTCTGTTCGCAGGTCAAGCCGCGCGGCGACGCGCTGCGTCTGGGTGGGCATGACGAGCACGACCTTGTCCAGCCGATCACGGTCGCGACCGCGGTGCGCACCGCGACCGATCTGCGCGCTAGGCTCGGACCCGAGGCGCTCGACTGGAGTGGCTTCGCCACGGCCGGAAAAGGGGCGATGGCCTATGACCAGGTCGATCTGGTGCGGCAGGCGCTGCTTCTTATTCAGATCGTCGAGGCGGTTATCAAGTCTCTCGAAGTCTATCCGCTTGAGGTCCTCGAGATCGAGCGCCGGGAGGGGCGGCGCTATGCGATCGTTCGGGCTGAGCCGAACAATGACCGCGACCGCCTCGCGCGCAAGGTCGGGCTGGTCGACACCGAGAACGCGCTGAAACGCCTGTTCGAGGACGATCATCGCGACGGCGAGGCAAAATGGCGCATTTCGCAGGCAGCAACGCTCGGCGCGAGCCGCACTGGCGATGTGGTCGCGACGTTTATCGAGTTGCGCGAGCATCGCGGCCGCCATGGCTATCGCTTCGAGATCGACGAAGCGCTCCCGTCGAACGGGCCGTTCTTCCTGCGCACAGAGCGTGACACCGGCACCGAGGGTGTGATCAGCCGCCGCCTGCGCAACATCAAAGCGCTCGGCACCCGTGTCGATCTTGCCGAGATGCTGACCGACCCCTGGCGCGTCCGGCGATCGAGCCGCGAAACGCTCGACGACTCCGCGCGGGCTGACGCGCATTTCCAGGACCTCGATTTGCCCAAGCGCGCGGCGCTTGAAGGGCTGTGGTCGACGCTGCCCTCCTACTTCGTCGTCGGTCCGCCAGGCGTTGGCAAAACCCGGCTTGCCACCGAGACCGTCCGCCGCCGCTTCTCCGAGGACCGATCAACCCGGATCTTGCTGACCGCGCAGGGTCACGACGCGCTCGATCATCTCCAGGAGGAAGTGAAAGCCACGCTCCACGCCAACGGCATGGATGATGTCATCCTCGTACGCTCGACTGCAAGCGAGCGGCGCCCGCGCAGCGACCAAGACCTCCATGCCACCGGGCTCGACTATCTGCGCCGCCTATCGGAAAGCCCGATCGCTCGCGACGCGCCCGGGCCTTTGCGCGACCGTGTGGTCCAGTTGCTGAATGCTGGCCAGCGCCTGACCCGGTCGAAAGACGCTGTCGACAAGGACGACCGGGTCGCGCTCAACGCCGTCTCCAGCCTCATCCTCGATGCTGCCAATATCGTCGTCTCCACCGCCAACTCGCCCGATGTCGAGCGGCTGATCGAGGCGCGCGAGCAGTTCGACTGGGTGATCGTCGAGGAAGCCGCCAAGGCAACCGGACCCGAACTTGCCGGTCCGATGATGCTGTCGGGGCGCCGCCTGCTGATCGGCGACCATCACCAGCTGCCGCCCTTTGACGCCGACCGGCTGGTCAAAGTGCTCCAGAACCACGCCCTGGTCGGCCAAGCGATTGAGCTCGCCGACCAATTTGTCGGGCCGCTGCTCCGCGACGGCGAATCCTCCGAGCTCACCGCGCTTACCGGCGACGCCAATCGCCTGCGCGACGTCACCGACACGGCGCTGCGCCTGTTCGAACCGTTCCGTACCTTCGTCGAGGAGGACGAGCGCCGCCGACTCGCCAACCCGAACCACCGCACGATCTCGGGCACCTTGACCGAGCAGCGCCGGATGGATCCCGCAATTGCCCGGGTCGTGTCGCAGGCCTTTTACGGCGGCGCCCTGGAGACTCAGCCGGAGCGCGCAAATGCCGCGTTCGACAAACCGCGGCCGTTCGAGGTCCTCGCTCCCTTGCCGGCATCCCCCATCGTCATCGCCAATTTCAAGCATGTCAGCGCGACCGGCGCCCGAGAGTCGGTCGAGCACGCGCGGCCGCGCTGGCACAATCCCGGTGAGGTCGATGCGGTCGTCTCGATCCTCGAGTATCTGCGGGCCCGCGACGGCGAAAAGTCGCCGAGCCTGGTCGTGCTCTCGTTCTACAATGCCCAGGTCGACAAGCTCAGCGAACGCATCGACGGGGCCGTACGGAGCGGGCCGTTGGCGCATCTTGGATCCTTCCGGCCGGTCGTGCAGGGCGGCAAATGGGTGACCACCGTCGATGGCTTTCAAGGCAACGAGGCGGATGTCGTCGTCCTGTCGCTCGTCCGCAACAATGCCGGGAGCGGAATGCGCGCGCTCGGGTTCCTTCGCGACAAGCGCCGCATGAACGTCGCGCTCAGTCGCGCCAAGTCCAAGCTCATCATCGTCGGCAGCGTCGACTTTCTGCGCGAGGCGGTACGTGGCGTGAACCCAGATGCCGGCAGTCACGATCTCTCGTTCCTTAACACCGTCGCGGAGACGCTCGACGCGCTCACCGGCGAGACTCGCCCCGACGGCATCCCCCAAGCCTGTTTCGTCGATCCGGCGATCTTTCTGGGCCAGCGCCCATGCTGATCGCGATCCCGGCCTTTCGCCTTTCCTCGAAAGTGAGCATCGACAAGGGCCGTGCCTGGAGCGTCATCGACGAGATGATCTTCCTGGCCTTGAACCGCCAGCCCCTCTCGATCGCGCATCTCGCGCGCGACGCGAACCTGCCTCGTCAGCTTATCGTCGCCTCAATCGCGCGGCTGATGCGCTTTCGCCTGATCGAACTCAGCGTGCGCAGCGACGGGGCCTTGTTCCGCGCCAGCGCCTACGGCCAGGAGATCGTCACGGCGGGGCGACCGCTGCCCTTCTTCCCAACCCGGGAGACCCGACGGGTCAGCTGTGTCATCGAGCGCGCCACTGGCGGCTTCTTTCCGACAGCTCAGGTCCGCATCGGCTCAGAGCATGCGCTACGTAGCGATCCCGATCCCGACATCCGCCTGATCATGGTTGAAGGCGGCGGCCCCTCGATGTCGCACGAGGCCAACCTCGCGCGCCTCTCCCAGGTCGCGGCGCGCGGCTGGGAAGAGCAGCTAGCCTATATCGACGGACGCACCGCCTCTCTCCACAGTGAGTTCATGCTCGTCCGCGTCGTCGACGGCGTGCCGCGCAACCTCCCCGACAATGCCTCCGCCACCTTGCGCGACATCGTCGACGAGGCGATCGCACGCCCGCTTGGCACGACCCAGGTCCAGATCGGCTATGGCGGTCCTTCCGCCGAGCCCGATCCAACGCCCGTCACCCATGTTTGCGAGTTCGACCCGGCCGATCTCGTCATTGGCGGGTCCGCCCAGCTCGAATGCTTCAAGACCCTGCTCGAGACGGCCTGCAGCCGCGTCATCATCCACTCGACCTTTCTCGACCATAACCGCTTCCGGGCGCTGTTCACCGAGATCCGCGCGGCCTGCCTGCGCGGTGTCAGCTTCGACCTGCTTTGGGGCGCCGACAATCTCGATGAGGAAGAAACCCACAACACCGCCGAGGCCGTCGAGATCGCCAAGATCGTGCGGGAGGACCGCGACCTCGCCCGACGCTTCCGCGTCCATATGCGCAGTACCCGCTCGCACGCCAAGCTGTTGCTCGCCGATACCCAGGACGGTGGCTGGATCGCCGCGGTCGGATCATGCAACTGGCTCTCGAGCCCGTTCCGCGCGGTCGAACTGACTGCGGTCCTGCGCGACTCGCGCGTCGTCGCTGACGTCACCACCGCCCTCCAGCGGCTGGTCGGCCGCCGAGGCCTCTCCGACGATATCGCGACCGAGATGGCGATCGTCACCCGCGAGCTGCGCCGGCACGAGCCGCGCGAAGGTAATGCGCAGATCACCCTGCTACTCGGCGAGAGCCATGATGAAATGATGCGATTAGCGACCGGCGACGCGGAAGCCCGGGTCTTGGTCGGCTGCCATCGCCTTGGGTCTACGGCCCGGCCCGGCGTCGTCCTCCAGGCAGAGGCCGCGGTCGAGCGCGCGAATATCGATGTGACGCTGCTCTACACCCGCTCATCGGGGCCGCTTAAGAATCGCCACGCGCGTAAGCTCGCCGAAGAGGCGGCGGACAATGGCGTGCGCTTGATCAAGGCAGGCGAAATCCCGCTCCACGGCAAGTTCGTCGCTTGGGACGACGACGACCTGATCGTCACAAGCCTAAACTGGGCGTCCGCGGCCAGCGATGTCGATTTTCCGCAGGGCGATATCGGCGTCCATCTCCACTCTCCGGGCATTGCCGCCACCGCGACCCACGCGCTCGAGACGATCTTTCCGGAGATCGCCGTGTCAGCCGAGGCGGTCTGACCCAAAAGGTCGCGGCTCGAGCCAACGTCCGGTTTCTCGGGGCGCCCGCCTGAAAGCGGTCGGTCCGTAACCGGCCCAATGTCAGTCGTTCGTCAGACGGCGCATTAGGCAGCTTCTGGGCCGTTTGCGGTCAGTCCGCTTTCGGTCATCCCGAGCTTAAACGCGGACCTTCAGTCAGGCGTTTCTATCCGATCATCGTGCACATGCGACCGCGCCCGCACCTAATAGCGAAAATAAGACGGTGGCGATCACCGCCTCGTTCCAACCTGCGATCAACCCGTCTATGCCGCCGACTTCGCCGCCGTGCGCGATCAGGATCGCGCTCACGGTGATCCCGATCGCCGAACCGAGATAGCGCGCGGTGTTGTTGGCACCGCTTCCGGCGCCGCTCTTGCCGTCGGGCACGGTTGCGACTGCCTGCTGGCCGAGCGCGCTATTGAGCAGGCCATTGGCCGCGCCCGCGAGGAACAGCGCGGGCAGGAAGCGCAGCAGCATCGGACCCTGCGCCGGGGCATAGAGCAGCGCCTGCGCCAGCGCGCAGGCGAGGATCGCCGCGACGATGATCCAGCGTGGCTCCCAATGCTCTGGCAACGCGCGGGCGGCCAGGGCGGCGATGACGCTGGTGGCGGACCACGCGGTCAGGATGAAGGCGCTCGCTATGATCCCGACACCGAGCCCGCGCGCGAGGATGACGGGCACCAGGCTCATCAGCGCGAGGATGCCTGCGCCCGAAGCGAAGGCGGCGACGGTCGCTCCAACGAAGGAAGCTTCGCGGAACAGCGCGAAATCGATTAGCGGATCGGCACGCGACCGTTCGACGCGCACCAAGAGTGCGAGCGCGACCGCGCCGCCAACCAGCAGCACCCAGACGAGCGGCTGGCCGAGGCCTTGCCGCATATCGGTCAGCCCCGCCATCACCAGCGCCAGACCCGCCATCAGCAGCGCGGTGCCGAGCCAGTCGGTGCGCTGTCCAGTTTGCGGCGTGTCACGTGGCAAGAGGAATAGCGAGGGGAGCAAAAGCGCTGTGGAAAGTAGCGTGGTCGCCCAATAGGCGGCGCTCCAGTCGAAGCCGCGCGTGCCGTAGGCGGCCATGATCGGGCCGATCGCGACGCCCGCGCCCAGGCAGGCCGCCCAGATTGAGGTGGCGTGGGTCTGCTCACGCCCGCGGGCGAAGTGATGGCCGAGAAGGCCGAGCCCGCAGCTCATCAGGGCCGCCGCGCCCAAGCCCTGAACTACGCGCATCGCGATCAGCAGCAGCGGCTCGACCGATAGCGCGGCCACGGCAGATGATAGCGCGCAGACGACGAGGCCGATCAGGAACACCAGCCGCCGCCCGTGTTGATCGCCCAGCGTGCCGGTGGCGAGCAAGCCGGTCGCGGCACCCAGCGGCATGGCGCTGAGGATCCACGCCTGCGCGCCCGGTCCGGCGCCCAGCGCATCGGCGGTCGCGGTCACCGTGGTCAGCGGCACGGTGAAGATCACCAGCGACAGCAGCGTCGCGGCGGAGGTCAGCGCAAGCAGCCAACCGCGCGAGGTGGGGGCGGCGTTGTTTGCGGCGTCCAGGGGGGCGAGTCTAGCCGCCACGATACGCCGCGTCGGTTACCGGCTCCAGCCAGACGACATTCTCGCCGTTCTCGTATTGCTGGACCGCATAGTGGCTGACCGCGGACCCATCTGTCGCGCCGTGCCAGTGCTCGACGACCGGCGGGGTCCAGATCACGTCGCCCACGTTCATCACGATCCGCTGGCCGTCGCGCGTGGCGACCCAGCCAGTGCCATCGGTAACGATCAGCATCTGGCCTGCCGGGTGGCTGTGCCAGTTGGACCGTGCACCGGGCAGGAAAGTGACCTTGCCCGCGTTGACGATGAATGGATCGCGAGCGTCGAACACCGGCTCGACATAGACGGTGCCGGTGAAGTTCTCGTCGCTCGCGATCTGTCCGCCGCGTTCCTGCGCAGTGGTCCCGACCATCGGACCTTCCGTAGCTGGCGCGTCCTGCGCGGCTGCGGCAGCTGGCAATGCCAAAGCGATGGCTGCAAGCATCGATTGGATACGCATCTCAGTTCTCCCGGCTCTGGAACACTTTCTTCGCGACCGGCATGGCCGAGAACACTTTCGGCCAGCCTGCGTAGAAGGCGAGATGGTGCAGCATCCCGGAGGCTTCCGGCTTGGTCAGGCCGTTGTCCATCGCGCGGTTTAGGTGGAAGGTGATCTGGTCGTAGTGGCCCGCCCCGATCAGCGCGGCGACGGTCACCAGGCTGCGGTCGCGCGGAGCGAGAGCGGGACGCAGCCATAGGTCCTGGAACAGCAGATCGGTGGTGTCAGTCACCACACCTTGCGACACGTTGCCGAAATTGCTGGAGACGGTTTCCTGCCGCTGCGCCTCGGCCTCCTTGTCGAGCGGCAGCATGTCGGCGGAATCGACCGGCGGCATCGCGCTTTGCTCGATTCCGCGTTCCTCGAACACCTTGGCGACCGCGGGCACCGCCTCCATCGCATTCTGCCATCCGGCATAGAACGCGAGGTGGTAGAGCGTTTCGGATATCTCGGCGGGCTTCACCCCGGCATCCAGCGCGATCGCGGCATATTGGTCGATGCTCGCGGTCTGGTTGCGGGCGATCAGCGCGGCGAGCGTGACGAGACCGCGGTCACGCCGCGAGAGCTGGTCGTTCTGCCACACGCGACCAAACAATTCGGCCTCGGTGGTCTGCTGGAGGGCGGGCGATACGGTCATTTTGGTCTCCGAAGTGGGGGCGTGATCCTGCGCAGCGGCGGGGACGGCGGCGGCGAGCGCGATGGCGGGGATGGTTGCCAGCTTCATGATGGCGGCCCTTTCTCGTAATCCTCGTCGCTGACCGGCTCGAGCCAGTTCACCGCGACGCCGTCCTTGGCTTCCTGGATCGCGATATGCGTCATCGCCTGGCCCTTGCTCGCGCCGTGCCAATGCTTGTGGCCGGGCGGGCACCAGATGATGTCGCCCGCGCGGATCTCGACGATGTCCTCGCCCTCGCACTGCGTCCAGCCGACGCCGTCTATGACGAGCAAGGTCTGGCCGAGCGGGTGGGTATGCCAGTTCGAACGCGCGCCGAGCGTGAAGGTCACGGTCGCGCCGGTCACGCGCGCATCCCCCTCACCGGCGAAGCTGCCGGAGAGGTAGACGTCGCCGCCCGCAAAATTCTCCGCTGGGGCTTTCTGGGTTTCCTGCTGGTTGAGACGGGTAAGTTTCATGTGTTCTCTCCTTGCTGGGTTAGCGGTCCGTAGCCCGGTCGCTTGAACAGCCGCTCTTCGTTTGAAGCAATTTCGGGGTGGTAGACCGTGCCCATCCAGTCGGATGGCGCGACATCCTCGATCGCGACCGAGACCGCGTCCGGACCGTAGCCGAGCGTGTCGATGACCGCGCTGGTCAGCGCTTCGGCGAGCGCGCGCTTCTCGGCGTCGGATCGACCAGCGTGCATTTTAGCGGCGATATGGGGCATGGGTGCCTGTCCTTTCGCCACTTCAACGAGCGGAACGGCAGCGCGCTCCGATCATTCGGCTCCATGCCGTGATGAGCGGCATTCAACACCGCGGCAGGTCACAGGCCGAGCGGTTGCAGCTCCCTTATGCAATCGACCAGAAGGCGGAGGCCGGTGGGCACCTGCCGGCGGCCCGGCCAGTATATCTGGAAGCCGTCGCCGGTCAGCCAGTGCTGCTTCAACACCGGCACCAGCGTTCCGGCATCAAGATGTGGGCGCACAAGTGCCTCGATCCCATACATCAGCCCCACGCCATCCAGCGCCATGGTCAACATCGAGCGCGACTCGTTGAGCGTGATCTGTCCGGGCGTCGCGACCTCCACCACGCCGCGATCCTCGCCCGCGAGCTCCCAGTCGAACACGGTATGGTCGCCGCTGCGGATGCGCAGACAGCGATGCTTTGCAATGTCCGTTAGGAACTCTGGCGTGCCGTGCGCTTCGAGGTAGGAGGGGGCCGCCACCACCACCCAACGCAATGGCGCGGAAAGATCGCGCGCGATCATGTCCTCGGGGATGGTGCCGCCGAAGCGGATGCCCGCATCGTATCCGTCCGCGACGATATCAACGAGCCGGTTGGACGAGAGGATCTCCAATTCCACGTCGGGATAGCGCCTTGTGAACTCGGCCATCACCGGCGCAACAAGCAGCTCGGCAGCGTCCTCGACGACATTGAGTCGAATGCGGCCGGACGGGCTTTCGCGGAACCGGTTGAGTCGCTCGATCGCGCTATCAATCAGGTCGAAGGGCTGGCCGACGCTGTCGCGCAATTCCTCGCCCGCCGCGGTCAGCGTTACCGAACGGTTGGTGCGGTTGAGCAGACGCACGCCAAGCCGCTCTTCCAATCCACGCATTGCGTGACTGAGCGCCGACGGGCTGACGCCAAGCTCGGTCGCGGCGCGCCGGAAGGTGCCCGCCCGAACGATCGCGAGGAAGTAGGTGAGATCGGCGAGGTCGGAGCGACTGGTCGGCATCGTCCCCAGCTAGCCGATCCGGTTCATGAGCGCCACTCACCATCGCGGTGACGGATATTGCCATGGCGCTCGCGCATTACCTGCACATCTAATCAAACAAGAGCGCGGACGTGGAAGGTCCAGTCCGCGTGAGCGAAAGGCAAGAACATGATCCTCGAAGAAACCTACACTCTCAACAATGGCGTCACGATTCCCAAGATCGGCTTCGGCACCTGGCTGATCGACGATGGCGAGGTGGAAGCGGCTGTCGGCCACGCGCTCGATGTAGGCTATCGACATATCGACACTGCGCAGGCGTATGAGAATGAACGCGGTGTGGGCGCGGCGATCCGCAGTAGCACGATAGCGCGCGACGACATCTTCGTCACCAGCAAGCTCGCCGCCGAGGTCAAGTCGCTGGAAGAGGCGCGCACCGCTATCGATGGCTCGCTGAAGGAGATGGGTCTCGACACGATCGACCTGATGATCATCCACAGCCCGCAACCCTGGGCCAACTTCCGTGAGGGTGACCATTTCTTTGAAGGCAACCTTGAGGCGTGGCGCGCGCTCGAAGAGGCGCTGCAGGCGGGCAAGCTACGCGCGATTGGCGTCTCCAATTTCGAGCAGGTCGATCTAGACAACATCCTCGAGAACGGCAGCGTCAAGCCCGCGGTAAATCAGTTCCTCGCCCATATCGGCAACACACCGCATGAACTGATCAAATACACGCACGGTCGGGGCGTCCAGGTCGAAGCCTATTCGCCATTCGGCCATGGCGAGATCCTTGGCAACGACACCGCAAAGCAGATCGCCGCGAATTACGATGCCAGTGTGTCGCAGCTCGCGATCCGCTATTGCCTCCAGCTCGGCTTGTTGCCGCTGCCCAAGTCCACGACGCCCGATCACATCCGCGCCAACACGCAGGTCGATTTCACAATCTCGGACACTGATATGGCGACGTTGAGGGCACTCGCATTCCATGACTACGGCGAGGCAAGCGACTTCCCAGTCTACGCCAAAAAGGCGCGCGCAAGCTGAACAAGAGTCGGACGATGACAGTCACCTGCCAGTTTACTAGCAAGGTCGCCTTCGTCATCGGGGCAGCGAAAGGCATGGCGGCACTCGCCGCCGCCGAAGACATCGAGACTGTAATCGTTCGCGCTTAGAATCTCGTCCGCTTTGAGGTTCGTCCGGCAACTGCCGTGACGACCGATTATGGGCGCTTTGCGGACAGGCAGGAACTGGGCCGGTTCCTGAATGCTGTGTTTCACGCATGCGCGTCCAGCAAGCGATCATTTGGCTTCCTCCCCAATGGATTTTTCGCTCGCTGACAAAGTGATTGCGGAGGGACGCTCTTAGGTGTCTGTGGCCATTGGCGCCGTACGGTATGAGCCAGGCATACCATTGTGACACGTGGGGGATCGCCCGACAACTTGACGTCGTGAGCGGCAATAATCTCGCCGTTTACAATAGTGTTACGGCTTTTGACCGTTCATACGTCGAACTCGGTTATGGTCGATGACAAAGCCCTGCGCGCTTGGTTCGCAACGGAAGTGCTCCCGTTTGAACGGGAGTTGATGCACTTCATCGCGCGCCATAGCCGCCAAAGCGAGGAAGTGATCGACGTCCGTCAGGAAAGCTATGAGCGTGCGCTGAAAGGCGCGCGCGGCGGGCTGCCGCGCTCGGCGCGCCGCTATGTCCTCACCATTGCGCGAAACGTGCTGATCGATCGCGCTAGGCGCGAGCGCGTCGTCTCCTTCGATCACATCGCGGATCTCGAGAACATCGTAGCAGAGGCAGACAGATTTTCGCCCGACCATCATCTCGAGGCCCGCGACGAGTTGCGTCGCGCAATGGCGGGACTGGAACAACTGCCTCCGCGTTGCCGCGAAGTGGTGCGCCTTCGCCGGGTGGAAGGCCTGAGCATACGGGAGACTGCTGCTGGCCTGGGCGTGAGCGAGCATACCGTGGAGCGCCAGCTTACGCTGGGCCTGCGCGCGCTGGTAGACTATATGCATGGTGGAGAGGGCAGGATCGACCGAACCGGCCGAGGCCGTCCGAAGCATCGGAAGGTCGAGCGATGAGCCGCGCACGGGAAATCGAGCAGACCGCGGCTTCTTGGCTGGTCCGACGTGAACAGCCGGACTGGTCGGCCGAGCAGGATGCCGCGCTCCAACAATGGATTGCCGAAAGCATGGAACACCGAGCTGCGTTCTGGCGTCTCGAGATCGGCTGGGAGGCAACCGAGCGGCTTGCAGCGATGCGGAGCTCGGAACGCCCGGAACGGCGACATTTTCGCTGGCTGGCGCCTGCCGTCGCAATTGCGGCCTCTCTGCTCATTGTTTGTTCGGTCGCCATTCTGGCGCTAAGCAGCAATGGCACGAAGCCGCCTAAAATGGTTGAGGTCGCCACCGCCGTCGGCGCGCGCAAGCAAGTGGACTTGACCGACGGCAGCCAGATCACCCTCAACACCGACAGTACGATGCGCACATCCTTGGCGGAGGGAGAACGGCGGGTCTGGCTCGATCGCGGCGAAGCATTCTTCGATGTAGCGCACGACGCAAATCGGCCGTTCACTGTCTTCGCTGGCCACAGCAAGGTGACGGTGCTCGGCACCAAATTCTCGATCCGCCGAGATGGCGACACTACGATTGTAACGGTGGCGCAGGGCCGCGTTCGCGTCCAGGATCTAAGCGCAAATGAAGATCAGCGCGCGACAGTTATCACTGCGGGCGACATGATCGCCGCGCGCGGCACCTCGATGTTGGTCGCCAAGCAATCGACCCAATGGGTGGAGGATTCCCTCAGCTGGCGGCAGGGCGTACTGACGTTCGACCAGGTGACGCTCGAAGACGCGGCTCGCGAGTTCAATCGCTACAACAGACGTCAGATCCTCATCCGCGATCCGCAGGCTGCTGCGATCCGTATCGGAGGCTCGTTCGACGCGCACGACATCGACGCCTTCGCGCGCCTGCTTCGCACCGCTTTCGGCCTTCGCGTCGCCAGCGACGAGGACACGATCAAAATTATTTCGTGACCTTGCGTTGGGGATTTGTCCGTTTCTCTCGTCTCTATGACTGAGCAGCCGAAAATGGCGGCCGAGACAGGGGGAAGAGGATGACTGGAAAGTTTGCGCTTGCGTGCACGATTTCGACGGTGGCGGTCGCCATGGCCACACCTGCGCTCGCGCAGGCAGAGCTTCGTACGTTCAAAATCGAAGCGGGCAGTATGAAATCCGCGCTCGATGCGTGGTCACGTCAATCTGGTCGGCACATCCTTTATCGCACGCAAGAGGTGCAGGGGCTGCGTTCGCCAGGCGTGCGCGGCAGTATGGACGAGAGCGCGGCGCTTCGGGTGATTCTCGGTGGTTCGGGTCTTGTGATGCATAGCGATCCGTCGGGTGCTGTGGCGGTATCCCGCGCACCTGCAGCCTCCCGCGATGCCAGTGTTGCGACAGCTGGCACCCAATCGGTCGCTCAGGATGTGCCTTTAGCATCGGAAGATTCCGGGCTGGTTGACATTGTCGTTACCGCCCGTCGTACCCGCGAGCGCGCACAGGAAGTGCCTGTGGCAGTGACTGCATTTTCGCAGGATTCGATCCGCGAAAAAGGCATCAACAACGGCACCGACCTTCAGAATTTCACACCTTCTCTCTCCGTCGTAGGCGATGTTGCTCGAAACCAGGAAACCTACACGATCCGTGGGATGGGCGGCGGCGGCGGTCCGGGCACCGGGAGTGGACCGGGCGTTGTCGGCTATTTCGCCGAAGTACCTACATCGGTGAGTGGCCCAGGTAACTTCTATGATCTGGCTTCTCTCCAGGTTTTGAAAGGGCCGCAAGGCACCTTGTTCGGTCGTAACACAACGGGTGGCGCTGTGCTGATGGAGCCTGCGCGACCGGAGATGAATGTTGTCGAGGGCTATGTCGACCTGACGCTTGGCAATCTCCAGCGCAGGAGCGCCCAGGCCGCAATCAATGTGCCGGTGGTCGATGACGTGCTGGCGGTGCGCGTCGCAGGGCAGTTCGATAAGCGGAACGGCTATGTCCGTGACGTCAAGACGGGCCGCGATTATCTGAATCGGAACAATTTCAGCCTGCGCCTGGGTATTCAGTTCAACCCGGCCGAGACCGTGAGCAGCTATACCGCGGTCAGCTATCAAGAGGTTGACGAGCATGGTGGCGGCAATGTCCTACTCGCGGTGAATCCGTCACGGACCTATGCTGCACTGCTCCAGCCTTATCTGGTGGCCCAGCAGACACGCGGCGTTCGCGAGACTGCGCTGAGTGTCCCCACCTTCGAGCGGGCCAAGAACTTCCTGGTCCTCAACAACACTGAGTGGCGCGCTTCCCCGACACTTACGATCAAGAACATCTTCAGCTACGCGCGCACCCGCTCGTCCAGCGCTACCGATCGCGACGCGACGCCGCTGCCCGTGGCCGACCTACTCGGCGCCTATCCCGGCAGTTGGAACAATAATCTGCGGACGATCACCGAGGAACTGCAGGTCCGCTATGATGACGGCACGCTGCGGCTCCAGGCCGGGGGCTTCTACCTCGACCAGATCACGCCGGCTCCGCTGACCTTCCGCACGATCAACCCGATGCAGGCGGGCGGCATTCTGGGCGGCGGCCCGCTCGTTTTTCCGGAGGCGCTGTGGGCGCCGCTCGGACTGACCAGCCCGCTCGCGCCCGCGCTCGGCCTCCAGCCGAGTGCGCACGTCGATGGACGCAGCAAGGCGCTCTATGCCCAGGCGCAATATGCCCTCACATCCACGCTCACCGCGACCGGAGGATTTCGTTGGACCTGGGACACGTTTGGCGGCGACATCCAGGCCTATCAGGACCCCAACAGTTATCAGATCTTCGACAAAATGGCCGGACTCGGGCTGATTACGCCGGCCCAAGCCGCACAGGTGATTGGCCTCAATGCCGGGCTGTGCACCTACGATGCTTACCAGGCGGTCGCCGCCGGTGACTTCCCGACGCTCAAATACCCCAATTGCACCACGCCTACGTTCCGGGGGCAGAGTGATGGCCCGACCTGGCAGTTAGGTCTCGACTGGCGCGCCGATCCGGACACATTGCTCTACGTGGTGTCGCGCCGTGGCTACAAATCGGGCGCGAGCAATCCGATCGTGTCGCTGTTCCTCGGTGAGAATCATCCGCTCTTCGCTGTCCGTCCCGAACAGGTCACAGATGCCGAGGTCGGCCTGAAACGCGACTGGTCGTTCGGAGATGTCAGGGCGCGCACCAACATCGCCGCCTTCTACACCTGGTATGACGACATACAGGTTATCCAGCGCGCAGCGATTGCCGGATCCGATATCCTCACCAATGCACAGCGCGCCAGAGTGATGGGAATTGAGTTCGAGGGCATGCTCAAGCCAACGCGCTGGCTGACGTTCGGCGCGACCTATTCGTACAATTCGGCGAAGTATCTCGAATATGACACCATCGCCATTCCGGCGATTCCCGAAGCGCTGACGGCCGCGCAACCCAGCCGTGACCTTGCCGGCACGCCCTTTTCCTTCGTGCCTAAGCACAAATATACACTGAGCGGCGAAGTGGCGCTGCCGATGCCCGTATCCGCAGGCGATATGAGTGTGTCCGCCATTTGGACGCACCAGACGAGCCAGCGCGTGACGCCTGAGGACCAGCCGTTCGACACGATCGAAGGCTATGGTCTGCTCAACTTGCGGTTCGACTGGCGCAACGTAGGCGGGTCGTCGCTCGACCTCGCCGTTTACGGCACCAACGTCCTCGACACGGAATATCGGGTGACGGCCAATCCCAGCTACAACAATTCCGGGTTCATCGGATCGATCTATGGCGAGCCTGCGCAATATGGCGTTCAGCTCCGGTACCGGTTCTGAGGGCGTGAGGCGTATCGCTGCCGCCCTTTCGTTGGCCGTCCTGAGCGCGGCAACGACCGGAGCTCACTCCGCACCGACGAGTGTGCCGTCCCAGATGGCTGCTTTCGCTCCCTCCGTTGCGCAGACCATGCTGCTGGCCAAGGCCAGGGCGGCTGGTGCGACCGAACTCGTGCCCAGCGCCGGCCCGGATGGCGGGATGATAGTCAATGGCAAGCTGGCGGGGCGGCTCTTCGTGCTGGCGTTGCCGTCGAACTGGACCGGCGAGATGGTGTTGTTCGGGCAGGGCTACGCCCTGCCTGGCGGCACCCCGACCGTGCCGACGGACCCGATCGCCAACGATCCCGGCGGTGGCCTTTTCAAGCACCTCTATGCCGAAGGCGTCGCGAGCGGCGTTGCTGCCTTCGACAAGACAGGTATTGCGACCAAAAGCGGCGCGAAGAACAGTATCCGCCTGCGCACGCTGGCTGCGCGGCTCGGCGCCACCCGCTTCTATGCCGTCGGCGGATCGATGGGCGGCAGCATAGTGATGGCCCTGATCGAGCGATATCCGCGAAAATTTTCTGGGGCAGTATCGATGTGCGGGGTCACCGAAGGCTGGATACCCCTGGTCCAGCAGCTGGCAGACATGCGCGGCGCATATAATCTGCTCACCGAGGGAACGCCCTATGCCCTGCCGGGCGACAAGGACGTGACCCGCTCGGCACTGCCGGTGGTTCCGCCAGCCGGAGACGCGACGCCAGGCAATGCGTTTCGCGAAGCGCAGAAGATGAAGGTGCTGATGCCGATCCTCGCCCTGTTTCAGGCGGCGAAGGCCAACCCGGATGGTTCGGAAGCACGAATCATACGTCAGGTCGCCGCAGTGGGCGGTTTCGCACCCGATCCCGCTGCACTCGGCGCACCGCTCTATTCGGCGCTGCTCGGCATGGACGATATCGTCGCGACGATGGACGGGTTGCCGATCGGAAACATCGGCAAGGTCTATGATCCGCCGGAAATGAACGTGGCGGAAAAGGCGGAGTTCAATCGCCGCATGCAGCGCTTTGCCGCAAGCCCGAAGGCAGTCGCCTATGCCCGGCTCTGGCATCAGGCCACGGGCCGATTCCGCGTGCCGCTGGTTACCGTGCACCAGACGATCGACGCGCTGGTGCCGTTCGCACAGTCGGAAGGGCTGGGCCGTGTCGTCTCGCGCGCCGGCAACGGCGCGCACCTCGCGCAATATGCAGTGCCGCCTACCCGGTTTCCGCTTCCGGGCGGCCTTGAAGGCTATACGCATTGCGGTTTCACGCCAGAGCAGAACATCGCTGCGTTTGAGGCGATGCGAAATTGGGTGAATACGGGCCAGAAGCCGGGCCCGGAGGCTGTGCAATGAAGGTCGATCGGCGCGATGTGCTCGGCCTCGGCATGGCCGCGACCGCTTCGGCGGTGCTCCCGGCTCGCGCCGCGGCGGTGCTCCCGGCTCGCGCTTCGGCGGAAAGCCGCTTCCTGTGGGGCGCGGCAACCGCCGGGCATCAGGTCGAGGGTAACAATGTCTCGGCCGATATCTGGCTTCTTGAGCAGGTGCAGCCCAGCGTCTTCGCAGAACCGTCGGGCGATGCCTGCGACAGCCTTCACCGCTGGCGCGAAGATATTGCGATCGTCAAGGCGCTTGGCCTCAACTGCTATCGCTTCTCGGTCGAATGGCCGAGGATCGAGCCCGCCAAGGGACAGTTCAGCCAGGCCTTTCTCGATCATTACAAGGCGATGGTCGATCATTGCCGGGAGCAGGGGCTGGCTCCGGTCCTCACCTTCAATCACTTCACCACGCCGCGCTGGTTCGCAGCAGCAGGTGGATGGGAGCAGCGCGACGCAGCCGACCTGTTCGCACGCTATTGTGACAAGGTGGCGCGTGCCATGGCTGACGGGATCAGCCATGCGGTGACGTTCAACGAGCCGAACCTGGCACTAGGGGGACGCTGGGCGATCAGCGCGCCGCCGCCCGAATTCGAAGCGAGGATGGCGGCGTGCCTGGCGGCGGCGGCGAAAGCGAGCGGATCGGATCGGTTCTCGGTGCTGAACGCCGGCGATCCCGCCCCGATGATTCCCGGCATCACCGCCGCGCACGTGGCCGGACGCGAAGCAATCAAGGCGGCGCGAAGCGACCTGCCGGTCGGCCTAAGCCTTGCCATTCCGGACAATGTACCGGTGGGACCCGATAGCGGGATCGAGCGCAAGCGTGCCGAAATCTACGGCCCGTTCTTCGCGGTGATGGGCGGGGACGACTTCGTCGGCGTGCAGACCTATGGCCGCGCCTTTGTCGGCCGCGATCGCGATGTCCCTGCGCCTGCCGCTTCGCCAAAGCGGGCCGACGGCAAGGAATGGTACCCTGCTGCGATCGGCAACGTCGTCCGCTATGCCCATGCCGCCACTGGCAAGCCGGTGCTGGTGACCGAGAACGGCATCGACGCAAGCGACGATTCGCTGCGGGTCCGCTTCATTCCGGAGGCGGTCGCCTCGGTCGAAAAAGCGCGCGCCGATGGGGTGCCGGTGCTCGGCTATATCCACTGGTCGTTGCTCGACAATTTCGAATGGCTGTCCGGCTACGGACCCAAATTCGGGCTCGTCGCGGTCGATCGCACCAGTTTTAGGCGCACGCCCAAGCCGAGCGCGCGGTTGCTCGGCAGCATCGCTCGTGCGGGCGGAACGCGAACGTGATGGGCGACCGATCGGCTTTTCTGTGGGGCGTCGCGACTGCCGGGCATCAGGTAGAGGGAAATAATTTTTACGCAGATATCTGGCTTCTCGAGCAGGTGAGGAACACGCGTTTCGCCGAGCCTTCGGGAGATGCCTGCGACAGCCTTCACCGCTGGCGCGAGGATATCGAGATTACCGCCGCCCTGGGTCTGAACTGCTTTCGCTTCTCGATCGAATGGTCGCGGATCGAGCCTGCCCCCGGTGAATTCAGCGAAGCATGGTTCGACCATTATGCGCGGGTGGCGGCGGCATGCCGCGACGCCGGGCTCGCACCGGTTGTCACGCTCAGCCATTTCACCAGCCCACGCTGGTTCGCCGCTCTGGGTGGATGGAGTGACCCCGAAGCACCGGTGCGGTTCGCACGGTATGCCGAGCAAGCGGCGCGTCGGCTCGCGCCTCTCGTGTCGCATGTCATCACGTTCAACGAACCCAATCTGCCGCTTATGGGACGCTGGACCGCGACACCGCTCGCGGATGCGACGCGCGCGGGGCTCGATGCGATGCTCGCGGAGGCGGCGCGCCAGAGCGGATCGGATCGCTTCGGCGTCTGGGTGTATTCGCGCGGCGAGGACGACGCTCTCGCTCACCTTCTCGCGGGCCACCGCGCCGCCCGCCAGGCATGGAAGGCAGCGCGATCCTCGGTGCAGGTCGGGATGAGCCTTGCCGTACCCGACGCTCAGGCGGTTGGGAGCGCAAGCGGTCTGGCGGCGTATCGACAATTTGCCGAAGCGCCCTTCTTCGCTGCCGTGCGCGGCGATGATTTCATCGGGGTCCAGACCTATGGCCGCATCCTTATTGGGGCGACTGCCGTGCTGCCCGTTCCGGAGGACGCCGAGCGGACCGAAAGCGGCGAGGAATATTATCCGCAAGCGCTCGGAGCGGCGATCACGCATGCGCATGCGGAAACGGGGCTTCCGGTACTCGTAACCGAGAATGGCATCGCCGCCGACGAGGATGGCCAGCGTGCACGCTATATCACTGCGGCGCTCGAGTCGCTGGATGCTGCGCGGGACAGCGGTGTACCCGTAGTCGGATATATCCACTGGTCGTTGCTCGACAATTTCGAATGGCGGCGCGGCTATGCGCAGCATTTCGGACTGTTCGCCGTCAATCGCGGCGACTTCACCCGGACCGCCAAGCCGAGCGCGCAGATATATGCTCGCGAAGTGAGGATGCGCCGATGATCCTTCGCACAGCCTTGGCGGCGGCCGCGTTGTTCGCCGCGACGCCTGCTATGGCGCAACTCGTCACCGCTCCCTGGCCTGACGAACTGTCCCCCGAAGCGCGCGCCGGGCTTGCCGCGGACGATGCCCGTCCTTCGGAGCCTGCCTCGATCGAGGACAGGCGCGTCAGGGCCGAGGCAATCCAGCAGGCGGTCGGCCAGCCCCGGCTTCGGCGCTACGGCGTGCGGATGGCGGATGCCGAGATCGCCGGGGTACCAGTCCGGATTTTCACGCCCGGCGACGCGCTCGCGGACGGGCCGGTGCTACTCAATCTTCATGGCGGCGGCTTCCTCGTTGATTCGGGCTCGATAACGGAGAATGCGGCAGTCGCCGCCCTCACCGGGTATCGCGTCGTCGCGGTCCGCTACAGGCTCGCGCCCGAACATATATTCCCGGCGGCGGCGGACGACGCGCTTGCGGTCTATCGCGCTTTGCTGGCCGAGCATTCCCCCGGGCGTATCGGCCTGTACGGCACCTCTGCCGGAGCGATTCTGGCCGCCGAACTGGTGGCGAGACTCCGGGCCGAGAATCTCCCTCAGCCCGGCGCGCTGGGCTTCTTCTCGGGCACCGCCGATCTGACGCGCGCCGGCGACAGTGTGGTGCTGTTTCTCGACCCCGCATCGGTGGCGTCGCTGGTGGCGCTTTACACGGGCACGCGCGACCCAGCGGACGTGCTGATTTCGCCGGGCAGAGGCCGGCTCGCGGGATGGCCACCGACACTGTGCCTCAGCAGCGGTCGGGACTTTCTGCTCGGCGCTACCGCCGATTTCTGCCGCGCGCTGGATGCCGCGGGCGTGCCTTCGAACCTCATTGTGTTCGACGGTCTGCCCCACGCTTTCTGGAGCTATATCGACGCCCCCGAAACCGATGCCGCCTTCGCCGCAATGGCGCGCTTCTTTCGCGGGCGCCTGGAGGAGACACAATGAAGTTCCTGATGGCCGCCCCGATCCTGATCGCGTTGTACGGTGCCCCGGCGCTTGCGCAGGAGGTTCAGGTGCGCGCCTTTACCCTGCCCCTCTCGAACCAGCTCAGCGAGGAAGCGCAGCGCATTCTGGTACGGATGAATGATGAAAGCGCGCCCGAGGGGATTGCAAGCGATCTGGTGAGGCAGCGCGCTTTTTATCAAGCGTGGAATGACCGTCGTCTTGCGGAGATGCGCAGCCGCTTCACCACGCGTTGGGCGCGTGAGACGATCGGCGGCGTCGCGGTCGATGTCGTCACGCCGGAGGAGGGCATCGCGCCGGCCAATTCCGATCGCGTCCTCATCAACGTCCATGGTGGCGCGTTCATGTGGGGATCGGGAAGCGGTGCGCTGGTCGAGGCGATTCCGATCGCCGCGACGATGCAGGTGAAGGTCGTAACCGTCGACTATCGTCTGGCGCCGGAGAACCACTATCCGGCCGCTTCGGAAGACGTGACCGCGGTCTATCGCGCGTTGCTCGAGCAATATCGCCCAGAGAATATCGGCATCTACGGCTGCTCGGCGGGCGGCGTCATCACTGCACAGGCGACGGCATGGATCCGCAGCCAGGGTCTGCCCATGCCGGGCGCCATCGGCACCTTCTGCGGAACGGGCGCCGCCTATTCGGGCGATAGTCCCTTTCTGGCCGGGCCGATCACCGGCGGCGAACCACTGCCGGTGTCGTCGCTCCCGCCAACGATCCCCAACCCCTATATGGCAGGCGTCGCGCCCGAGGATGCGCGTGCATATCCGCTTGGCTCTGATGCCGAAACGAGGGCGATGCCGCCCACGCTGTTGCTGGCTGGCGGGCGGGATTTCGCCGTAAGCGCGCTCACGCTGGCCCATCGCCGCCTCGCCGCAGCCGGAGTCGAAAGCGAACTCCAGCTCTTCGACGGCCTGCCACACGCCTTTTTCATGTGGCCCGACATGCCCGAGTCGACCGAAGCCTATCGCCTGATCACCGCATTCTTTGACCGGCATCTCGGCACGCACCCAATGGAAAGGAATGATTGATGATCCGTCGCCACCTGACTCTCGCCTTTGCGCCGCTGCTGCTCGTTGCGACCGCAGCGCTTGCCACCGACGTACAGTCACCGCGGCAGACGCAGATCGAGACCGATCTGGCGGAACGCGCCAGGCACCTCGGCGCAACCGATGTTACGACCAAGGGAGCGCCGAACGGCGGCATCATCCTGGAAGCAAAGCTGGCAGGCAGTCAGTTCGCGCTCGCGATACCCGATGGCTGGAGCGGCGACGCATTGCTGTACGCTCATGGCTATTCCACCCCCGGCACGCCGGTGGCAGTCGCTACCGACCCCGTCACCCAGGCCCCGGGATCGGGTTTGCTCGGCGATGCCTATGGCGAGGGCTTTGCGGTCGGCCACAGCGCCTATGACAAGGCGGGCCTGGGCGTCGAAACCGGCGTGACGAACACCAAGCGGCTTCGCGACTTCGTCGCCGCGCTGGGCGGCAAGCGCATCTATGTGATGGGCGATTCGATGGGCGGAAGCATCGTCGTCACGCTGCTGGAAATGTATCCCGAGGCCTTTGCGGGCGGCTTCGCGCGCTGCGGCGTGGTCGCCGATTGGCAGGATCTGCTCGGCCGGCTGATCGACATGCGCCTCGTTTATAATGTCCTGACCAAGGACACGCCCTATGCCCTGCCCGGCGAACAGGATGTGCGCCGCAACGCGATCGCCCCCGAGCCTCCCGACGGTACAACTGGGGCGCTCGCACAGGCATATGTCTTTGGGCAGATCGGCAAAGTCGCCACTCCTCCCCTGAAGCTTTGGGCCGCCGCGCAAAAGGATCCGAACGGGCGCGAGGCAAAAATCGTCCGCGCGGTCACGGGCGTGGGCGGATTCGCGAACGATGCCGCAGCGCTTGCTTTCCCGCTCGTAACCGCCGCGCTCGGCGCAGAGGATATGGCAGCGACCGCAGGCGGTTGGGTCTATGGCAACATTGGCAAGACCTACGAGGTGCCTGGCCTGTCCGCAGAGGAAGAGGAGGCGGTCAATCGCAGCGTTCAGCGGGTATCCGCCGCACCGCAGGCGCTGGCCTATCTACAGCGCTGGCACCGGGCGACGGGCCGGATTGCGACGCCGCTGGTGACGATGCACAATCGTATCGATTCGCTGGTTCCCTATGCCCAGGAGGAGGCGCTGGCCGCGGTGGTGGCCGAGGCTGGGCGCACCGATTATCTCGTGCAATACGGCGTGCCCGCCACCCGGGCTCCGCTGCCGATCGGCGGTGTTGAGGGCTACACGCATTGCGGTTTCGACAATGCGCAGACGCTGAAGGCATGGGATGCGCTTCGCCAGTGGGTGGAGACCGGTGCCAAGCCTGAAGCGAGCCCGCAATGAGCGACGGGTATCGTTTCGCGCGACCGGCGACCGAGGCCTACGCCTATGGCACCGACGAGGCGGCGTCCGATACGCTGTGGCGCGGCGGCTGGCTGCATACGCGGGACGTGGCGCGGATCGACGACTGCGGCGATATCGAGATTCGCGACCGGCTGAAGGACGTGATCAAGACCGGCGGCGAATGGGTCTCCTCCATCCAGATCGAGGAACTGGCGATGCAGCATCCCGCGGTGGGTTCCGCCGCAGTGATCGGCATTCCCGATGCGCGTTGGGGCGAACGCCCGATCCTGTTCGTGACCGCGAGCGATCGGCAGCGACCGTCGAGACAATGCGGACGCATCTCTCCGCATTCGTGTCGAACGGCATTATCAGCCGCTACGGTATACCCGACCGGTTGATCGTCCTCGACGAACTCCCCAGGACAAGTATCGGCAAGATCGACAAGAAGGCGTTGCGCCTGGCCGCCGGAGGCGCCTGAAATGCCCCGGCTGCGCTTCGCCAGCCTGCTCGCCCTGCTGCTCGCGCTTGCCGGGCCCGCCGCCGCCAGCGATGCTCCGTTTGCGGCGGCGTCGCTCTCGATAGGCACGTCCTGGTATCCCGAGCAATGGCCGGAGGAGCGTTGGGAGGCAGACCTCGCGCTGATGGAGCGCGCGCATTTCCGGGTGGTGCGGCTCGGTGAGTTCGCCTGGGCGCGAATGGAGCCTGCCGACGGGCAGTTCGATTTCGCCTGGCTCGACCGGGCGATCGCGGCGGCGGAACGCCACGGGCTGAAGGTCGTGCTCGGTACGCCGACCGCCGCGCCACCGATCTGGCTAACCGAGGCGCATCCCGACACTCTGCGCATGGACGAGGATGGCCGGGTTCAGCCACATGGCGGGCGTCAGCAGGGTTCCGGAGCGAGCGCGACCTATCGCCGCTATGCGGTGCGGATCGCGCGCGCGATGGCGCAACGCTATGGGAACAATCCCGCCGTCGTCGGCTGGCAGATCGACAACGAACTCGGCGTCGAGACCTTCGATCGCGATGCCAGCGCGCGATGGCACCAGTGGCTTGCCGATCGGTACGGAACGGTCGACGCGCTTAATCGGCGCTGGAGCACCGAATATTGGAGCCAGCGCTACCAGCGCTTCGATCAGGTCCGGCTGACGCTGGATCGGGACCAGAACCCCGCGCTGGTGCTCGATGCGCATCGCTTCTTCACGTCGACCTGGGCCTCCTATGTCGCCGAACAAGTTGCGGCGATCCGTGCCCATGCCGATCCGCGCCAGTTCGTGACAACCAATTCGACGCTCTGGAACGATCGCTACGACGCCTATCCCGTTCACGCCTCGCTCGATCTCGCGTCATGGGACGCCTATGTACCGAACGGGCGGCCGGACTGGATGGCGCTTGCCCTGCATCACGCGGTGGTCCGCGGCTTCAAGCGGCGCAATTTCTGGGTGATGGAAGCGCAGCCCGGCTGGGTGAACTGGGGCGCCAACAATCGCACGCTCGATCCCGGCCAGACGCGCGAGCTGGCGTGGCAGGCCGTGGCGCATGGCGCCGATGCGGTGCTTTACTGGCAGTGGCGCAGCGCACCCGGTGGCCAAGAGCAATATCACGGCACCCTGGTCGGCGCCGATGGCACGCCGATGCCGGTGTACCCCGAGATCGCCAGAACCGCCGCCGAGTTCGCCCGGATCGGGCCGCTGCTGGCCGGCACCGCGCCGCAGGCCGAGATCGCGATGCTCTATTCGCGCGACAGTCGCTGGGCGATCGAGCAACAGCGGTTCGCGCGCGATTATGATCCGGTCGCTGTCATGAAGGACTGGTATCGGCCGCTGTTCGCCGCCGGCCAGCCGATCGACGTGCTGCCCCCGGACGCAGACCTCTCGCGCTACCGGCTGGTGCTCGCGCCATGGCTGAACGTGCTGGATGGCGCGACCGCCGCCGCACTCGAACGCTACGTGCGCGGCGGCGGACAACTGATTCTCGGCCCGCGCTCCGGTATGAAGGATGGGGACAATGCGCTGTGGCCGATGCGCCAGCCGGGCCCGCTGGCCGGCCTGCTGGGCGCGCATGTCGAGGCATTTTACGCACTCGACGAAACGGCGCCCGTCATCGGCGCGGTGACCGGGATCGCGCGAAGCTGGGCCGAGACGCTCGCGGTCGATCGTTCTGATGTGGAAGTAATCGCACGCTATGCTGCGGGCGGCTGGCTAGCCGGGAAGCCGGCGATCGTCACGCGCGCGATCGGCCGTGGGCGCGTTACGTATGTCGGCGCGCTGCTGGATGTCGATGGTCAGGCTGCGCTTGCCCGAATGCTCGTGCGCGATGTACCCACCGCCGCGCCCGCGGACGGGATCGAACGCGCGATCCGGCAGGATGGAGAACGCCGAATTCTCATCGCAATCAACCATGCGGACCACCCCGCGCCATTCGCCGTCCCGCCGCGCGCCAGGCTGGTGCTTGGCGACTTAAGCGAGGGACAAATCGCCGGACATGGTATTGCGGTGATCGCGTTGGCCGAAAACCACGGCCCTAGTGAAAGCAGCAAATGACGGGAGGATCGATGAGACGGGCGCTATGGACCCTTGCCTGCTGTGCGACGAGCCTATTGCTTTCGCCTTTGGCGTTCGCGCAACAATCGCCCGCCGATCTGTTCGGTCCGTTGTTCGCGGAGGTGCAGGAGGGGCACCTCTTTCCGGACGGAAAGACCTTTGCCGATGCCGTGCCGAAGCGGAGTCCGGACGAAATATTGGCGGCCTATCGCCGATTGGAGACGCATGACGCCGCGACGCTGCGCGCCTTCGTGCTCGCCAATTTTTCAGTGCCCGGAATCAACGATTCCCGCCCCGCCGATCTGCGCGCGCACATCCGATCGCTCTGGCCGTCGCTGGTGCGCCAGCCGCACTCCGTTCCCGCGGGAAGCTCCGCGCTGCCGATGTCGGCGCCCTATATCGTGCCCGGCGGTCGGTTCCGCGAGCTCTATTATTGGGACAGCTACTTCACCATGCTCGGCCTGAAAGTCGACGGCCAGCAGCCCTTGGTCGAATCGATGCTGGCCGATTTCACCGCGATGATCGAGCGCTACGGTCACATCCCGAATGGCACGCGGACCTATTATCTGAGCCGGTCACAGCCTCCTTTCTTCGCTTTGATGCTCGACCTGTCGAGCAACCGCGATCCGGCCACGGCGCAGCGTCGCCTTGCCGCGCTGCGCCGCGAATATGATTGGTGGATGAAGGGAGCCGGTTGCCTCGATCCCACCGGCGCCTGCCTGCGAGTGGTGCGGATGCCGGACGGGACGCTGCTCAACCGATATTGGGACGACCGCGAAACGCCGCGCGACGAAAGCTGGGCCGAAGATGTTGCGACGGCAAAGCAGGATCCATCGCGCGATCCGGCGACGCTCTACCGTCAACTGCGCGCCGGTGCGGAAAGCGGCTGGGATTACAGCAGCCGGTGGCTCGTCGATTCGCATCGGCTCGCCTCGATCCGTACGACCGATATTGTACCGATCGACCTCAACAGCCTGATGTTCGCGATGGAGAAACGGATTGCGCGTGGATGCGCTGAACTGCGCGACGCTCGCTGCGCGACGCGGTTCGCGCAGCTTTCGACGCGAAGGCGGGCGGCGATCGACCGTTACCTCTGGCTGCCCGATCAGCGGCGCTATGCCGACTGGGACCGGATTGCGCGCAGTCCGACGCTTCGGTTGTCCGCCGCGACTGCCTATCCGCTGTTCGTCGGCGCCGCCTCGCAGCCGCAGGCGGCGGCGGTGGCACGGGCCATAAGCGAACAGCTGCTGGCGGCGGGCGGCCTGCGCACGACCACCGAGCGCACCGGTCAGCAATGGGACGCGCCCAACGGCTGGGCGCCGCTGCAATGGATCGCGATCATCGGCTTGGATGATTATGGCGAAACCGCGCTGGCGCGGGACATCGCCCACCGCTGGCTGGCGACGGTCACAGCGACCTATGACGAAACGGGCAAGATGCTCGAGAAATATGATGTCGAGGAGCGCCGTCCGGGCGGCGGTGGCGAATATCCGACGCAGGACGGCTTCGGCTGGACCAACGGCGTGACGAGCGCACTGCTGGATCGCTATCCTGAACTCAACCCGTAATTGCCACTCGGAAGCGCATGTCGTGCTTCTCGCCCCATCTCATTTCACAGGCGCTCGACGGCGCTGCGCTCCTTTAGAGGGACCTAGAAAAGCAGTTTTTCCAGTGCCAGTTGGCCTTGGACGGGATCTTCGGTACGCCCCCGGGCGCTCGATCAGGTCGCGGATCGCTTGCTGTGACGCTTTGTCGGCCAGCACGATAGCGCGCGGCGCAACGCTATCGAGCAGCACATCGGCCGCGCAGTCAGCAACCTCGCGACTGGTCAGCAGAGAGCAGGGCGGCCGAACTTCGCCGTCGGTAAGCGCGTGGAGCTTGCTGTTGCCGCCGCCCCGGCTGATCCTGATCGCCTGGGCGAGCGCCCCCTTTTCTTCCGCCCAGCCCGGCTGTTCACAGTCGGTTGAACCAATGGCTGCTTGCGGGTTCACGGGATTGCCGCGCGAGCGTCCGGAATTGGGGCGCCTAGCCGCCCTCCCGATCATCCTGAACGAACGGCAGCTTTTGGGTCGCAACGCGCAGACCTCGAATGGCCGAAATTGGGGCGCGAAGCCGACCTTCGCTCAGAGCTCAGAACTGTGCTCGCCTCCAGCCTTCCTCTTACGCTCCACCAAAGCCCGCAAGCTCGTCGTCAGAACCAGCGTTGCACTGCCGAGCTTGATCACTTCGACATCTCTCGCTGCGATCAGGACATAGAGCGTGCTC
Source organism: Erythrobacter sp. 3-20A1M (assembly GCF_018636735.1). Classification (NCBI taxonomy): domain Bacteria; kingdom Pseudomonadati; phylum Pseudomonadota; class Alphaproteobacteria; order Sphingomonadales; family Erythrobacteraceae; genus Erythrobacter; species Erythrobacter sp. 3-20A1M. The sequence goes on from NZ_CP045200.1 coordinate 2,166,585, forward strand.
CGACCGATCCCGAGATAGCGGCACGCATCGGGCACTCGCATGGTTATCGGCTCGATCCGAACCGGCTGTGCCTGCTCTCGAAGATGCTCTGTAGTACCTGCCGAAGGCATAGCGATCGGTCCTTTCATCTATCGGGTGATGACGGACCGACCTGGGGCTTGGAGGGGGAGCAGGACCGGCCCGCCATCGCCGCCATTATCGGTCGAAAAGGGCTAGGTTCGCCACCTGACATTCGTGCGCCAGAGCCGCTGTTTCTACGACGCGGCGATGGCGATCAAAGATACGAGCTCTGGGCGGACTGCATAGGGCGCACCGGTATACGAGCGGATCGAGAGCGAACTGTCCGCCGTCGTTCGAAAAGTCGACACTTAGCCGAGCGCCGTCGCTTCTGCGATTGAATTCAAACGACAATCGAAAGCCAGCGCCGCAACCGATAGTCCGCCGCCGTCGTAGATTTCCTCACTACCCCAACCACATGCAGCCCGCCCGACGGCGCTGTCTTTATCTCGCGATCCAAAACCGCTCTCCTCCTCGGATACGCACGGACGATCTCCAAACGACGCACCAATCTGCAGCGGCTGTGTATGCCGATTGCAGCCGCACTGCAAAGCGGGCACAGACCCACACGATGCCAAGCGACAACCGATCACGCATTCTCATTGCAATAGAGCGTGCGCCCGAATGGGTCAGGCGCGATCTTACAGCGAAAGACCAAGGTGTACGCGATCGCGCCGAGGAAGCGCTCGCGGCGATGATCGCGAGCGCGCTAGAACAGGTTGGCAGCGCGTAGTCAGCACGCCGCGCTTACTGCTTATCCGGTCGCGCCTTAGCCTCCGCTCTGAGCTTTTCCAGCCGTTCCGAACACACCTCGTGTACCAAGCGGCCGAGTTCCTCGACCTGCTCGCCGAGCCATTCGAGCTCTTCCTTCGTGATACGATAGTGTTTCGAGTAGCGTGCTTTCACGTATGCCGCTTTGAGCTTTTCAAACCGCGCCCGGTCGCGCTTGGTCTCGCGGGGCCAGACATAAGTCAGGCGCGGGTCGATGCGCTCGGCCTGCGTGCGCAGGAAACCGAGGTTGTGCACGTGGGGCGTGTAGAACGTGCAGACCAGCAGCACGCAATGGTATAGCCGCTCGCAAGATTGGTGCAGCTCAAACGCTGCCTTCTTGTTCCATCCTCGCTGCGCGGCTTCGGTCCCTTGTATGAGGAACTGCTCGGCTGACGGCATCCAATCATCGAAGTACTCCTGCGCCATGGCGAGCGCTTGCCCGGCTGTCTTGGGCTTGGGTGTGTGCAGCTCGGTGTCTTCGGCCTGGTAGAGCGCGATCCCATCGGCCTTCACGTCCATGAAGAAATAGCGCCCGTGCGCGAGACCGTCGTTCACTTCCTGCAAGGTGTGCACGATGAAGTTCACCGGGGTCTTGAGCGTGCCGGTGACGCCGTACTCGCGCATCAGCCGGTCATCGAGCTTGGCCCAGTATTTCACCCGCTCGGTCAGGTGATCGTCGTTCACGATCACCAGCAGGTCGTAATCGGACTGGTAGCCCTTGGCGGTATGGGGTTCGTCGACCCAGGTGCCTCTGGCATAGCTGCCGTAGAGGATGATCTTCTGGATGCGGCCTGCCTTCTTCTTCTGGCTGGTCGCCAGAGACACCGCGTCGTCGAACTCCTCGAAGATCAGCTGCACCACGCGTTCGAGCTCGCGCTGCTTTTGCGGTGGCAGATGATCGAGGTCGGTCTTCATTGCTGCGATCCTAGCAGCAGGAATGAACGCTGCCACCTGCAACTGAGCCTGCGCGCGGAGACGGCGCTCACCACAAGCGCAAGGAGCCGCGCGCGGGATGGCGCAGGGCGCCTCATTTGCCGGTCCGGAGATAATCGGCCCAGTCGGCCATCAAGGCGCGCCGCTTCTCCAACAGATTGCCGCGCCGGTACGCGGCCTCCGTCTTGTCCTTCACCGCATGGGCGAGCGCTGCTTCGGCAACCTCGCCCTGGTGGCTGGTCTCCTCGCTGACCCAGTCGCGAAAAGCCGACCGGAACCCGTGCACGGTGCAGGTCTCTTTCATCTCGCGAAGGAGCTTAGTCAGGGTCATGTCGGACATCGGCTTTCTCAGCCGCTGGCCGGGAAACACCAGCGGCAAATCGCGGATGCGCAGTTCGGCGCAGCGCTCGACGATCCGCACCGCCCGCTCGCAAAGCGGTACCACATGCTCGCGGTTCGCCTTCATCCGCTCGGGTGGAATGGTCCAGAGCTTGGCTTCGAGGTCGAACTCGTCGAACACCGCGTGCCGCACTTCGCCCGACCGCGCCGCGGTCAGGATCGCGAACTCCAGCGCCAGGCGGCTGTAGCTCTCGCGCTCGCGCAACCTGGGAATGAACTTCGGTACATCGGCAAAGGGCATCGCCGCGTAGTGCCCCTCCTTCTTGGGCTGGCGGGGAAGTCCCTTGCTGATCGCGCGCATCGGGGCTTCGCTATCCCGATACCCCGATGCGTAGGCCCAATCGAGCACGGTCCCAATCCGTTGGCGCACACGGCGCGCGGTCTCTGGCTTGACCAGCCAGATCTCGGCCAGCACGTTCCGGATCATCGGACCGGTAATCTCGTTCACCTGCACGTTCCCGATGTGTGGGAACGCGTAAGCCTCCAGCGTCCTGATCCATTGCTGCTCGTGCTTCTCGTTGCGCCAGGTCGAACGATGCTGCGCCAGCACCTTCGCGGTCGCCTCGCGGAACGTGGGTATGCCTTGCGCCTTCCGGCGCTCGAATAGCGGATCGAGCCCGAGCTCGACCCAGGTGCGAATCTCTCGTGCACGTTCCCTGGCGATCGCCAGCGACACTTTCGACGCGCTTCCCAGTCCGAAGTCGCGGCGCGTACCGCTCTTCTGCACCCGCACCATCCAGCTCTTGGTCCCTGACGGCTTCACAACGAGGTACAAACCGTCGCCATCGCCGAGTCTGCCTGGCCGAGTAGCGGCTTTCACCGCGCTTGCTGAAAGACGTCCCATGACCGCTAAAGTCTCCCACACTTGTTCCCACAAATCCAATCGGACGGCGCCGGATCGGAAGGGACGCATGGGGACCCGAATCACCTCGTAAGCCGCAGGAAACCTTGGCTTTTCTCGGTCATCGGTGGATCGTGGGGAACAGGGTAGTGGCGGAGACGGAGTCCCCCATACTAGCGACCCAATGCGTTCGGATTGATCCTCCAAAACCGCAGAAACCCATAGTGTTGGCGCGTTCAGAGCGAGCAAGTTGTCCGCACGTGTTCGATTGCGTTCCCATAAAGCCGCGCTATTATCGGGGAACGGTTATGGGAACGGTTGCTATTTCCGCCAAGATGGCAGGGCGCTGGCAGGTTCGATTCCCTCACAGGGAGCCGAAATGCCGAGAAAGCTGAGCAACGCGCTAACCCCTCTCGCGGTGAAGAATGCCAAGCCGGGCCGCCACGCGGACGGAGCCGGGCTGCACTTGCTGGTGAAGCCGAGCGGGGCGCGCTCATGGGTTTATCGCTTCATGCTCAACGGTAAGTCGCGCGACGTTGGCCTTGGCGCGGCTGGACTGGGCGGAATGTCTCTTGCCGATGCGCGGGACGAAGCGGCGGCGCTGCGCCTCAAGGTCAAGGCGGGCATTGATCCGCTGGAGGAACGCGACCGGGAGGCCGCTGAGGCGCTAGCGGCGGCTCAGGCTGCCAAGGTGGCCGGAACCACGTTCAGGGACGTTGCAGCGGCCTATATCGCCGCGAACGAGGAAAGCTGGCGCAATCCCAAGCATCGCCAGCAATGGCGCAACACGCTAGACACCTACGTTTATCCGGTGATCGGGAATTTGCCGGTTGCCGAGGTCGAGACGGCGCACGTCCTGAAAATTCTTGAGCCTATCTGGAAAGGGAAAGCCGAGACTGCCAGCCGCATCCGGGGGCGGATTGAAACCGTTCTCGATAGCGCCAAGGCGCGCGGCTATCGGCAAGGGGAGAACCCGGCGCGCTGGCGCGGCCACCTTGCGCAAATCCTGCCCGCCCGTACCCGGCTGTCGCGGGGACATCACAAGGCGCTTCCCTACGAAGTAATTCCCGCATTCGTGAAGACACTACGCGCGCGAGAGGCCGTGGCGGGGCTGGCGCTGGAATTTACGATCCTCACCACTGCGCGCTCCGGAGAGGTAATCGGAGCGACTTGGGCAGAGGTCGATCTGGACAAGGCCGTTTGGACGATCCCAGCCGACCGCATGAAGGCTGCGAAAGAGCATCGCGTGCCGCTATCCCCGCGCGCGGTTGCCATCCTTAAAAGCCTCCAGCCGCTTGGCAGCGAATATCTGTTCCCCGGCGCGAAGGGAGGCAAGCTGTCCGGCATGGCCATGGGAATGCTCATGCGCCGAATGAAGGTTGATGCGACCGTGCACGGCTTCCGTTCGGGCTTCCGCGACTGGGCAGCCGAATGCACCGGCTATGCCCATGAGGTTGCCGAAATGGCGCTGGCCCACACCATCGAAAACAAGGTGGAGCGGGCCTATCGGCGCGGCGACCTGTTCGACAAGCGGCGGCGGCTCATGGATGATTGGGCAACCTATTGCGCCCACGAACGCGCGGCTGGTGCCAAAGTGATGCCGATCAGAAAGCCGGACGTCGCATAGATCTCACGCACGCCCGCTCTCTAAAGTTATTGCTACATGATTCTGCCCGTCATTTGCGTCTCGACAACCAGTTCACCAGACGCTGTGCGCATGACCGTATAATCAAGCCCATCGTAGGCAAGAGCGCCGACGATCTTCCCGTGACACTTCAGATTGCCCGTTGATTCGTCGCGGGAAAGAGTGACAATGGAGTCGGTCTGTAGAAAGCGATTGTCGACTTTAGCCAGAACATCTGGATCATCGCAGTTGACTTGGCTGCCGCACGCCGAAACGGCCAGCGCCCCAAGACACGCAAAAGCAGTTCTTTTCATATCGTCTCCGAAATTTGGACTGACGATCCTAACTCAAGCCAAAGCAGTTCGGAAGTCAGCTATCGACAACATACGGCGAACATGAGGATGGTTTCCGAATGCGGCTGGCAAGCTGCCGTATGAGGCCATAGAATGCGGGCGGGGATAGGCCGGCCAGCCGATAAGCGCGCATCCCACGCGCTTCCCCGCCTCACTTTGGGTGTCGCTTGGGAGGCGGATTTGGTAAAGCGCAAGAATACCGGCCTAGCTGTCTCCGACGCCAAGCGGCTGAACGACTGCTTCAATGAACTGAGCGAGGCGATTGCCTCGCGACCGCCATTGAAAGGCGACGAGAGGTATTGGGCGTTCGATTATCGCGCCATCGCTCTGAATGAGTCAAAGCCCGAAGCTTACATGCATCGTTGCGGAAGCAGAGACATTGCGCTTGTCGCGCTGCGCGGTGCGGTCACGAACGACAATTTGCAGTTATGGACCAACGGCCCCCACGGCGAGGCGAAGATTGATCGTTACGAACTGAAGGAGCTGACATTCGCAACCTTCAAATCGGGAACCTATCAGCCGGACAATCGACGCCTCGATAATGCCGGATTGGCGGAAAGCCCGCTTTGGGTGAAGGAAACCGACTGGCGGCAATACATGTCCGAATTATGGGCGGTGCGCTATGGCATCGACTGGGCCAATCCCGCCCCGCCAGCCGACGAACCGTTGTTGCCGCCAGAGGGCCAATTCGTCACGCTTTCCCACGCGCTGAGCTGGGTTGCTTTCGGCGTCTCGATGGACAGCGATCAACTCCACGAGGTTCTTACACTGGACCAATATGGAGAGCACGATCCGCAAGAGGGCATTAAGGCCGCGCTGGCGCAGCTCATAGAACGGGGCCGAGCCGGGCGCATCGCCATGGAGGGGAAATATCGGGAAAGTCATCGGGACGACAAGCGGACCTTGCTGACCGCTGCAATCGAGCCGATCAAATTCGCGGATTTTCAACAATTCAATTACGTGAATGAGGAGCTGAAGCACGGGGACGGGTTGTGGCAATGGCGGCAATCCAAAATCGTTGAGCTGCGGGGGAACCGCCGGGGAGGAAGGCCAGATTCCTTCATTGAGGTGGGCGTCAACCGGGCGGACCTGTTGCGCGAGTTTCGCCCGCAAAAAGCCCACGTTTCAGAAAGCGACCATTTCCGCGTGGCGCATACCTTCAACCGCGACGATCCCGCCAATATCGCGCCATGGTGGAGCATCAATCAGGCGCTCGCATGGGTTGCCAGGCGCATCCCCTCCTATGTCGAATATATCGGCAACCTCGAAACTGACGAGCCGCGCGAGTATCGGCCCTACATCGTTCAAGCCATTTGCGAATCCCAAGTTGCCGAAAGCGATGAAGGCAAAGCATTTATGGAAACCCGCCGCGCTGCGTGGCCCGATGGCACTTTTCTTGCCCATGCCGGGCGCGATTTTCTGGAGAAAATTCTCTCTGGGGAGGTCCGTCCCATGGCTCGCCAGAATGGCCAAGGGCGGCAAATGCGGGCTGAGGAATTTGTCGGGATCGGCGCGAGAGCAACGGGGGGCGATTGGCTCGATCTCGATCCTCAACCGCTGTTTGCGTCGGCGGAGGTTATGCGAGTATTTCCAGCTTCGGAGCACGGACCGGCTGGCGCGGGCGGGGGGATTGTCCCCGCTAATCGCCAGCTCGATCATGCTGCAATTATGGCGAAGGCTGGAGCAATGCTGAGCGAGCAACCGAACCTCTCCAAAGGGTCGGCGGCGGTCTCAATCGTAGCAGAGCTTCCGCCCAACCCCAGAACGGGAAAGCCACGCGACACTCGCCATATCGAGCGCATGATTGCTCCGCTCTGGGAGGGGGGATTTTCACAATCCCCCGGCTAGACCGCATTCCCCCGATTCAACGCCGAACGGACCCGGCCTAATTGGTTGCCCCACGAACGCTGGCACCCCGCCAGTGGCATGGGGAGCAACCCGAATGCACACTGACACGAACGATCCCCCCAAGATCGCCTATTCCATCAAGGAAGCCTGCAAGGCGTCCAGTCTGGGGCGGACGACGCTCTACGCGCACATTGCTGCCAACCGCCTAAGGGCCGTCCGCATTGGCGGGCGCACGGTCATTCCGGCAGAGAGCCTGCACGCGCTTATCGCGGGGGAGGCATGAGCCATGCCCCAGATAAGCGAAACCCGCGCGGTTGAGGCGCGGGCATCGCGGAATAGCTGTGGCGGCTGGTTCCGTGATCCCCTTACCCCTCCCGCTTCGCCCCCGCAAGCAATCCCGCCGCTGATCGCGCTGCACCTTGGCGAACGGTTTCTCGCACGGCTGGCAGAGGGAGGCATAAGCCATGGCTGAGCGCTATCCCGACGTTCCCGGCGCAAAGGGACCGGACGGCACGAGCCAGGACGCTGCCGAGGCTATCGCCCCGACCGTCTCGCACCTTCGCCGCCTTGCCATGCGCTCGCTGGCACGGCTGGGGGAGGCAACCCCCTTGGAGGCCGTGGCAATATCCGGCGTCACGCGGGAATCGCTCCAGCCGCGCTTTTCGGAACTGCGCGCCATGGGCCTGATCGAACCGACCGGCGCGCGGCGGCGCAACCCCAGCGGCAAGAGCGCATCCGTGCTCAGGCTTACCAGTAAAGGGAGGGCCGCGCTGTGATCGTCGATATTGAAGCGATAGCGCGCCACTATGGCGGCAAGGTGTGCAAAGGCAATGCGCTGATCCCGACACCGGGCCATTCTGCCCGCGACAGGGGGACAGCGATCAAGGCCAGCGCGCACGCTCCCGATGGCTGCCTTGTCGCGTGTTACAATGGCACTCAGGCCGACGCGCTGGCAGTGAAGGAAATGCTGCGCGCGGACGGGTTTCTTGCGCATTCCGCGCACGCGCGCACGTTATCTATGCAGGAACGGCGCTCGATCCGGCAGGCCGAACTTGCGCGCAAGCGCGAGCGTCTGGAGGCTGAGCAAGCGGCGGCACGGTGCGCGGCGGACCTATGGGCCAATGCCAGCCGCGCCGATCCCGCGCACCCCTACCTTGTCGCCAAGGCACTGGAGCCGTTCGGCATTCGGCAGTCGAGCCGCGATTTGCTGGTGCCGATGGTCGATCCCGCCTTTCGCCTTTGGAACGTCCAGCGCATCCGGCCTGATGGCTTCAAGCTGTTCGGCAAGGATGCCCGCACGGCTGGCCTGTTCTGGCCCCATGGCGTGCACATGCTTGATGGCAGGCCATCGGCTGGCCCGCTGGTGATCGGGGAAGGCTTCGCCACCATGGCGGCTGTCCATTCGGCAACCGGCTTTGGCGTTGCCGCTGCCATGTCAGCGCGCAACCTCGAACCCGTGGCGCGGGCCATGCGCAAGCTGTTCCCCAGCCGTGAACTGATCCTTGCGGCGGACGATGACCGGCACCTTGCCGATAATATCGGCTTAGGAGTCGCCAGAAAGGCCGCTCAAGCTGTTCGCGGGGTTGTGGCCACCCCAAGGCCAGAAACGTGCCCAGCGGAGTCCAGCGCCGATTTTGCGGACATTCCGCGCGGCGATGTTGCCGGGCGCATCCAAGCGGCGCGGCTGGGGGCATGAGGATGGCAGCAACCGCACCCCAGCCGATGGATTTTGCCGCGCTCCAGCCGGACGAAGCGCGGGCGCGCATCAATGGGCAATCCACCTTGCGCGCCACGCCTTACCGCTGGCCCGATCCCGCTTCACTGCCACGGCGGCAATGGCTCATGGGCCATTGGCTGCTGCGCGGCGAAGTGACCGCGATCATCGCACCGGGCGGCACCGGCAAGAGCACGATCGGCAACACGATTGCGCTGTGTCTCGCCAGCGGACAGCCGCTTTTGGGCAAGCCCCTGCATCGCGGGCCGCAAGCGGTGTGGATCTTCAACCTTGAGGACGGCACTGACGAACTGGAGCGGCAATTGTCCGCTGCTTGCGCCTATCATGGCATTGGCCCCGATGATTGCGGGGACCGGCTCCACCTCGATAGCGGGCTGGTCCAGCCGCTCTGCACGGCAAGCGAGGACCGGGACGGCTTCACGCTGGCAGAGGACGTGTTTGCCCAGCTCGCCGCGACGATCCGCGAGCGGCGCATCGCAACGGTAATCGTCGATCCTTTCGTGTCGAGCCATGCCGTGCGCGAAAGCTCGAACGAGGCAATCGACGCCATCGCCAAACGGTGGAAGCGGCTGGCTCAGGAAACCGGCTGCGCGGTCGTGCTGGTGCACCATACCCGCAAGCTGGGCGGGCGCGAGGTGACGGCAGAGGACGGTCGCGGCGCGGTAGCTTTGCGCGATGCTGCCCGCGTTGTGCTCCCGCTCAATCCCATGGGCGACAAGGAAGCCGAGGAACTGGGCATTGCGGACCCGGCATTGCGCCGCTCGCTGGTGCGCATCGACACCGGCAAGGCCAACCGCGCGCCTCCCGATGCCGCCACATGGATCAAGCTGGAAAGCCAGAGCCTCGACAATGGCGAAGGGCTGGAGCCATCCGATTTTGTCGGTGTGGCCACGCTCTGGGAAAAGCCGGACGTGTTCCATGGCCTGACAACGTGGCACCTTTACACCGTCCAGCAACGGCTTGCGGCTGGTGACTGGCGGGAGAGCGTGCAGGCCAAGGATTGGGTTGGCCACCTTGTCGCCAGTGTGGCTGGCCTGTCCGCCGACACTGACAAGGGCCGCATCAAGGCCATCATTAGGACGTGGAAGCGCAACGGCGCGCTGGCTGTGGAGCATCGCGCGATCAATGGCCGGGAAGTGCCTTTCGTAATCGTCGGAAACCCCGTGGACGCCAGCGAAATAGGCTCCCGTCCGCACCTTGCAACGTGTGGTGCGGAAAGTGCGGAAGGTGCGGGCGCGGACCCGTGACGAACCTGCCCACACCACCACCCCCTTTATAGGGGGTGAGGTGGTGGTGTGGTGCGGGTGAATGCTGGCGAGGATCAAATTTGAAGGTGCGGGAATTATGACTGAAACGAGCAAGGCGAAACGCAAGCAACCGGCGCGCAAGGGTAAGGCTGGTGGCCAGCCGCAAGAGCGGTCTGTGACGATCCCGTTTCCCGATACGGATAGCGAGGACGAGGCCAATCGTATTCTGGCGAAGGATGTTCCCGATTGGGGAAAGCTCGACAAGGACGAGCGGGTCGAATTGTTGCGGCTAATCCGCGATTATCGCAAGCGCGGCGATCCGGCCAAGGTGAAACTGACCCGTAAGCCCGCTGGCGGATGGAGCATCGCCCCGGTGGGCAAGAGCGAAATGCTGGCGCTGCTAAAATTATACGAAACCTTTTCGGCCAATTCGATTGATCCGGTGAATGCGCGCGCAAACGAACTGCTCAAATATCTCGGCTCGGTCGGGGCGGACAATGAAGCGCGCTACAATGCGGCGCTGTCATTCATCGAAAGCATGAAGCCCCAGGATCAGGCCGAGGCGCTGTTGCTGGTGCAGATGTACTGCACCCATGACGCGGCAATCCGGGCGCTGAGCCAGCTTGGATCGGCAGAATGGGTGCCAACCGCGCAGACGTTCGGAAACCTCGCCACGAAGCTGCTGAGTACCTCTCAGCGGCAAATGGATACGCTGGCCCGGATGCGCCGGGGCGGGGAACAGGTCGTGAAGCATATCCACGTGGATAACCGGGGCGGGCAGGCCGTCATTGCCGAGAACGTCAATCAGGGGGGAGGAACAGCGAAAAATGAGGATCAATGCCATGGAGCCGGAAATTCTGGCAACGGCCCCGCGTTGCTTGGCCATGACGCGCAGGGGAACGGAGTGCCAATCCCCAGCCGTGAAAGGGCGGAGGCGGTGCAGGATGCACGGCGGGACGAACCCCGGCGCGCCTAGGGGCAATCAGAATGCCCGCAAGCATGGCGGCTATTCAGCCAAAACGCTGGAGGCGGTGCGATACGTCAAGGCGATTGCGCGGCTGGTGCGGGAAGGCGGCTAGAGATCGTCCAAAGGAGTGAATTGCGCCTGATAAAGACAGGCACACTGGCCCGGATGGGAGCATCCCCTGAGCGGCAAAATTGGGCAATCGCCAATCGGCATAACCTGCCCGTCCAGTTTCGCGGCAGAGTCGCACGGACCAGCCGCCATGTTCGATGCGAGCAACTTGGCGCTATCCATTCCAGCCGACTGCATCTTGACAAGATCGCGCAGGGTGCAGAGGGCGGTCGATACGGCAAGCCCGATGACGCTAGCCGCTCCAAGTGGATCGGCGCGGCCCAGCTCATTCAAGGTCGCCAGAAACTGCGCGGACAGCTTCACATTGGCGCGAAGGCCCAGCGCCTTGAGCGAGTCCCTGTCCAGCAAATCGCCTTGTTTCCGAAGATCGTCATAGGTGACGAACCGGCTGGGGTGATCGGCAAAGGTAGCTCGATAGAATGCAAGCGTGCCCGGCTGTTCATTTACGAGGCCGGACAGCTTCAACGCATAGGCGATTGCCTCATCCTTATTCGGTCTGGCCTTGAGGGCATCGTCGGCAGATGTCGCTTTGTCCGATTGCGCCGCGCCTTGCCCCACAACCATCTTTTGCAGCCAAGATCGAATGGCCATCCTGTCCCCCACGTCCGCCAGTAGCGAATTGAATCTGATTGGCGCGAAATGTGTCACCGGCTGCGCAGAAAGCCCAGCATTTCAGCGATATTTCAGCGGAGCCAATCAAATTCGGGTCACATTTTGGCGGCAAATCATTTTTGATTGAGAAGCTGCCACTTTCGGAAACCCGCACAATTCCGCCATTTCCGGCCGCGATTTGTCGCGTAGGGTGTGTAGTTGTTTCCAGCTTCCACGGCTGGCACCGGCATGGCTGCCCGATTGGCATTGCGGACGATTGCCACGCACCTGATGAGAATTGTTGAGGTGCGCGCCGATTGAGCGAATCCAGCCGCTCGCGTTCACCTCAAGCGCCGGGCCTATCGGGGAACGGTTATGGGAACCGGCGCACGATCTTGAAAAAATACCAATTAAATCAATGCATGGTGGCGGAGACGGAGGGATTCGAACCCTCGATACCCGGAAAGGGTATGGTTCCTTAGCAGGGAACTGGTTTCAGCCACTCACCCACGTCTCCGTATCACACGCGCGGCGGCTAGGGGCGGCGCTATAGCGAGGGTGTCCGCGCTGGGCAAGGGGATCGACACGGGGCTTGCGACGCGTTGTCTTTGAGCCCGCGACGGTTGCATTCCGGCTTGTTTTGGATTCGGTTCGTCGCGCATTCATTGTTGCTTCAGCGGGCAGGGGCTCATCTGGCGACATATGGCGGGTTCGTCGCGGACCCGAAGACGGGGAAGAATTATGAAAGCGATCGCAGCATTGTGGGCACGGGCCCTTGTTGCCGTGGCGGCAGGTACGATGGTGATCGCCGCGCCTGCAGCGGCGCAGCAGATGGAGACGGTCGATCCGAGCGCGATCGATGCCGACCTGGAGGAACAGCCGGGCGAGCCGCCGGTCTATGGCGAGCCCGCCCCGCCGACGAACACGGGCACCGCGTCGGACGAGGAGGTCGCGCCGAACTGGTCCGATCCCTCTTCTACCGCACCCGCTACTTCGGTGCCCGCGAGCGAAGCGCCCGCTACCGCGGAGGCGCAAGCGAGCCGCGCGGCGGCCGAGCCTTCGGACACCTACAAATCCGACGACCTGATCGGCGCGGCGGAGGGGTTGTTCGGGAAGGGGGCGGAAGGCGTCGCCCGAATGATCCAGGACCTGCTGGCGAAGCAGGGGGAACCCAATGCCTACATTGTGGGGCGTGAGGCCAGCGGCGCGTTCATCTTCGGCGCGCGCTATGGCTCGGGCACGTTGTTCCACAAGGTGGAAGGGCAAAAGCCGGTCTATTGGACAGGTCCATCGATCGGGTTCGACGCGGGTGCGAACGCGGGCAATACCTTCATCCTGGTCTATAATCTCTACGATTCCGAAGATCTCTACGAGCGCTTTCCGGCCGGGGAGGGCCAAGCCTATGTCATCGGCGGGCTGACCGCGAGCTATATGCGCAAGGGCGACGTCGTGCTGATCCCGATCCGCGTCGGGGCCGGGCTTCGGCTGGGCATCAATGCCGGCTACATGAAGTTTTCCAAGAAGCAGCGCTGGCTGCCGTTCTGACACCGACGGGGCGCTGAACGACGCAGGCCGACGGGCCGCGCCGATTTTCGGCTTGCGAGCGGGACGCGGGACCGGCATGGCCCGCCCCATGCTCGACCGCCTGCAAGCCCAATCGCCCGACGCGCTGCTCGCGCTGATCAAGATGTTCGCCGCCGACGAGCGGGAGGACAAGATCGACCTGGGCGTGGGCGTCTATCGCACCGACGAGGGCGCGACGCCGGTCTTCGCCGCCATAAAGCATGCCGAGCGTCGGCTCGTCGAGAGTCAGGATTCGAAGGCCTATCTTGGGCCGGAAGGCGATATGGGCTTCGTTCATGCGCTGATGCCCTACATCTTCGGCGAGAATGCGACGCGCGGCGGCCGGATCGAGGGTATGCAGACCCCTGGCGGCACCGGCGCGGTGCGGCTTGCCTTCGCGCTGGCGCGCCAGGCGGGCGTGAGCCGCGTGTTCCTGGGTACGCCCAGCTGGCCAAACCACGCGCAGATCCTCGCCGATCTGGGGCTCGAGGTCGTACCGTTTGCCCACGCCCGCAGCGATGGGCAGGCAGACCGCGATGCTGTTCTGGCAGTCATCGACGATGCCAGAGAAGGCGACGCGCTGCTGCTCCATGGTTGCTGTCACAACCCCACCGGCATCGATTATACGGCCGAAGGTTGGGAGGAAATCGCCCGGCGATTGGCCGACAGTCCGATGCTTCCGGTGATTGACGTCGCCTATCAAGGGCTGGGCGAGGGCATCGAAGAAGACGCGGCGGGTTTGCGCAGCGTGATCGATGCGGTGCCCGAGGCGCTGGTGGCGTATAGTTGCGACAAGAATTTCGGGCTCTATCGCGATCGGGTCGGTGCGTTCTACGTGCTGGCCAAAACCCCGTCGGAAATGAGCACGATCCTTTCGAACGCGAACGCCCTGGCCCGCGCGACCTGGTCCATGCCCCCCGACCACGGCGGAGCGGCCGTGCGCGAGATTCTGCGAGACCCCGAGCTGACCGATCTCTGGCTGGACGAGCTGGCGGATATGCGCAGCCGGTTGCGCGCGGTGCGCGAGCGGCTGGCCGCTGCAGACAACGAGGTCGGCGGGCTCGACCTCGCACCGCTGGGCACGCAGAACGGACTATTCGGCATGCTGAAGCTGGACGGCGATCAGATCCGCCGCCTGCGCGAGGAGCACGCGGTATACATGGCGGGCAGCGGGCGTATAAATATCGCCGGACTGACCAAGGGGAACATTGCCGGGTTCACCGCCGCGCTGGCGGCGGTCGCCGACAATAGCTAGGCCCGCCCGACAGATAGCTGGCCCGTCGGTCGCTGTCGTTTCGAAACCGGACTAGACCGGCATGGGCGCTCCCCCGTTATCAGCGCTCCGATAGATCGCTTCGATCAGGCGGATGTCGCGCAGCCCCATCTCGCCGGGCGTCCGGTGGGCCCGCCCTTCGCGAACCGCGCGAGTGAAGTCGTCGACCTGATCGGCGAATTGTCGTGCCGGCGGTCCGCTCTCGATGGCGCGGCGACCGTTCCCTGCGCGCAGAACCAGCTCGTTTTCGTAATAGGTCGTCGCCGGGTCCATCGTGATGGCCCCTTTCGCGCCCAGATAAGCCTGACGGCTGACATAGGGCTGGTAGCAATATGAGCTTGAGCCAGAGACGACCGCGCCGCTAGCCATCGTCATGCGCCACTCGACACCGCCCTCGACCTCGACGAAGCGCGGATCGTCCTTGGGATAGGCATACACGCCCGCGACCGAAACGGGTCGATCGTCGGGCAGCATCATCTGCGCAGTGTTCAGGCCGTAGATCCCGATATCGTACATTGAGCCGCCACCCGCCAGCGCTTTTTCCAGCCGCCAGCGATGCGGCGGCCAGCTTTCCGGCGTCGCATCGAAGCCGTGATCGCAGCGGATGTGGCGTAGCGGACTCAGCGCATCGCCTGCGATCATCTCGAAAGCGGTGCGATTGGTCGGCTCGAAATGGATGCGGTAGGCTACGCCCAGGCGGCGATCGTTCCTGCGCGCGGCCGCGATCATCGCCTCGCATTCCGCGCTGGTCGAGGCCATAGGCTTCTCGCACAGCACATGCTTGCCCGCCTCCAGCGCGCGAATGGTGTATTCGGCATGCAGGCCCACGGGCAGGGCGACATAGACGCAGTCGATTTCATCGTCCTGCGCGATGCGGTCGTAGTCGTCGTAGGAGTAGAACCGGTCCACGCCATAGCGCTGGCCCAGCATCTCCGCCTTCGCCCGATTGCCCGAAACGAAGGCCGTCATGCGCGACAGGCTCGCATCGACGAAGCCGGGCATCACCTGTCCGACCGCGAAACTGCCGAGGCCTACGACCGCCCAGCGCATGCGCTCTTCCATCGGTTCGGGCAGGTCGGGATTGCCCATCAGGGGCTGACCTTCCGCCTCCTGTCCAATGGCCTGTCCGGCCCAGAGCGCTGCCGAAACTCCGGCCCCGGCCGCCAGCAGATGTCGCCGCGATACTTCGATCCGATCGTCCTCGTTCATCCGCTATCTCACCCGCCGAGCAACTTTACTGTGCTGGGAAAGGTAGCGCTAACACCGAGGCGTGCCAAGCTTCTCGCGCGCCTCTAGCGCTGGATCGGTAGGCAAGGCGCTGTGGTGTCCGGGATCAGAACGGGATGTCGTCGTCCAAATCGTCGTAATCCGAGCCGCCGCCGGACGACGCACCGCCACCCGATCCACCGCCTTGGCCGCCACCGCCCTGGTTCCAGCCGCCCCCGCCGCCGGAGCGTTGGCCCCCGCCGCCATAATTGCCGCCGCCACCACCGCCGCCGCCTTCACCGCGGCCGTCGAGCATCGTCAGCGTGCCGTCGAAGCCGCGCAGCACCACTTCGGTCGAATAGCGGTCGTTGCCCGACTGATCCTGCCACTTGCGCGTCTGCAGCTTGCCCTCGATGAAGACCTTGCTGCCCTTGCGCAGGTAGTTCTCGCATACGTTGATCAACCCGTCGGAGAAGATCGCGACCGAATGCCATTCGGTCTGTTCCTTGCGCTCTCCGGTGTTCTTGTCCTTCCAGTTCTCGCTGGTGGCGATGCGCAGATTGCACACCCGCCCGCCGTTCTGGAAACTGCGCACTTCCGGGTCCTGCCCCAGATTGCCGATCAGCATGACCTTGTTGAGGCTGCCTGCCATTCCTTCGATCCTTCGCTAGAGTCCGAGCGCCACGGCGCTCCAATAGGTGATTCCGGCGAAGAGGTAGGCCAATCCGAACAGGTAAGCCAACATGAAGGCGGGCCATTTCCACCCATTCGTCTCGCGCCGTGCAACCGCGATGGTGGAGAGGCATTGCGGCGCGAACACGAACCAGGCGAGGAAGGCGAGCGCGGTCGGCAGGCTCCAGCGTTGCGACAGCGTGCTGGCGAGACCCGTGGCTTCCGCCTCTTCATCCGGCGCATCGACGGCGTAGGTGGTAGCAAGCGATGCCACCGCCACTTCCCGCGCGGCCATCGCCGGGATCAACGCGAGGCTGATTTCCCGGTTGAAGCCGATCGGTTCGAGCACGGTGTTGAGGCCGGTTGCCACGTGTCCCGCGATGCTGGCGTCGACCTGGCTCTCGCCCGGTTCGGCCTGAGGAAAGCTGAGCAGAATCCACAGCACGACGGTGGCGGTGAAGATGATCGTGCCCGCGCGGCGCAGGAACACCCAGGCGCGTTGCCACAGCCCGATCAGCAGGTCGCCCGGATGCGGCCACTGATAGCGGGGAAGCTCCATGATAAAGCCGCTTGCCGCGCCCGCCGTGACCGACCGGCGCAGCACCAGCGCGACCACCATGGCACCGAGGATTCCCGATACGTAGAGGGCGAACAGGACCAGCCCTTGCAGCCCGATCCCGCCGCCAACGGTGGTTTGCGGGATGAAGGCGGCGATGATGACCGCATAGACCGGCAGCCGGGCGGAACAGGTCATCATCGGTGCGATCAGGATGGTGGTCAGCCGGTCCTTCGGATCGGCGATCGACCGGGTCGCCATGATGCCGGGAATGGCGCAGGCGAAGCTGGAAAGAAGGGGGATGAAGCTGCGGCCCGACAGCCCGACGCCCTGCATCAACCGGTCCATCAGGAATGCGGCACGGGCCATGTAGCCGCTCGCCTCCATCACCAGGATGAAGGCGAACAGGATGACGATCTGCGGCAGGAAGACGATGACAGAACCGACGCCGGCCAGCGCGCCTTCGGTCACGAAGTCGCGAATCAGCCCGGATGGGAAGGTCGCCACGACCCAGTTCGACAATCCGCCGATCGCTCCGTCGAGCGCGTCGGCGAAGGGCGTCGCCCAACTGAACACCGCCTGGAAGATCACGAACAGCAGACCGAACAGGATCGGCGGGCCGAGCCATGGATGCAGCAGGACCCGGTCGAGACCCGATTCGATCCGGTGGCGCGCGGATCGGGACAGGATTGCGGCGCGCGCGATGGCTTTCGCTTCCAGCCGCCGCTCGGTGATGTCCAGATGCGGGCGTTCCTCGACCGGCTCGGTGCGGGCGAAGGCTTCGCCGATAGCTTCCAGCAGGGGCTCGATCCCGCGGCGACGCACCGCGACGGTCGACACGACCGGCACGCCGAGCGATTGCGACAGGGCATCGGCGTCCAGCAGCACGCCGTCGCGCTCTGCCAGATCGACCATGTTGAGCGCGATCACTACCGGGCGGCCCAGCGCGATCACCTCTTGGGCGAAGACGAGATGCTGTTCTAGATTGGCGGCATCGAGCACGATGACCAGCACGCCCGGCGCGGCCTCGCCCGGGAATTCGCCATGCACGACCTGGCGGGTGACCTCCTCGTCCGGGCTCGACGCATCGAAGGCGTAGGCACCGGGCAGATCGACCAGTTCGACCGGTTCGCCCGATGGCAGGACGATCCGCCCCGCCTTGCGCTCCACCGTCACGCCCGGATAGTTCGCGATCTTCTGCCGCGCACCCGTCAACTTATTGAAAAGCGCGCTCTTGCCGGCATTGGGATTGCCGACCAGCGCCACCTTGCGCAACTGGCTCATGCTTCCTCCGCCTGCTCCTGACGAATGGAGATGGCGGCGGCGTGCACGCGCCTCAGCGCGACGGTCATCCGGCCCAGCGTGACCGCCAGCGGATCGGCCCCTCCGAAAACGCCGCGATGGGCGACGACGACGTTCGCGCCTTCCTCGAAACCGAGCGCGCGCAGTCGCTTCCCCTCGCCGGCGGAAAGGGCGGCCCAGTCGATCGCGGTGATCACCGCAGGGCGCCGGCGCGGGAGATTTTCGAGTTTCATCGCGTGCGGGCTGACAGATCGCGCCGGTTATTGCAACTTATTATCAATAAAGCGTCAGGTCGCTGGATAACGGAGGCGCCCGAGGAAGCGCACGACGCTGAACCCTTCGCGCTCGCCGCCCAGGAGCCGCGCCTTCGCCTTTTCGAATTTCATCACCCCGTCAATCCGGCGATCGAGGAAAGCGCGGGTTTCGGTCTTGTCCTCGCTCTGGTCGTCGAGGAACACGGCAAGAGTGGCGCCGTAGATTCCCGCGAGGATCGCTCGTTTAGTGTAATGATTGTAATCGGTCGCGGTATCGCCCGCGAGCCGCCACATCACATCGGCGCTGTGCCAACCCGTCCGCAGCGCCGCGGCGGCGTTCTGCGGCATGGCCATGATTGCCAGGGCGCGGCGGAGTGCCTCTTCTCGTCCGCCCACCGCGTCCAGCCGATACTGGATGAGCGTTCGTATCCGCTCGCGGATCTTCAGTTGAGCGAGCCGTTCGGGTGGCCATTCCTGCGCCATTGCGCGATCGATGCTCTCGATCCACGCCTCGATCATAGCCATCTGGCCCTTTTCGAAGGCGAGACGAGCTACGTCGGGGTCGACACCTTCCATTTCGGCGGCCAAGGTCAGCGCCTCGTCGCTCCAGCCGTCGAATACCGCGTTGTCGGCGATCGCGGGGGCGAGGGCCGGGCGCAATTCGTCCAGCGTGAGGTCGGAAGCGTTTTCGATCATCGGTTACTCGTTGTCAGGTTCGGCGGCCCGGAGGTCACAGGCTCGGCCCATAGGTCTCGGTATTGCCGGAGGCGCTCGCATCGTGCGCCGCGAAAGCTTCCAGCAGGCGGCGGTTGTCGTCCAGCCGGGCGTAATCGCGGGCGCTGCGGCCCGAATTGTCGGATCGGTCGGGATTGGCCCCGTGGTCGAGCAACACCTTTGCCAACGCCGGGTCTCCCAGATGGGTTGCCACGATCAGCGGGGTTTCGCCGGTATCGTCGCTATCATTGATCCGCGCGCCGCCATCGAGCAGGGCCGACACGCTAGGCACGTCGCCGAAGCGGGTCGCGATCATCAAGGGGCTTACCCCCTTGTTATCCGCAAGGTTCGGATTTGCGCCGCGCTGCAAGAGGAAACGGATCCAGGCCGCATCCCGGCGCTTCGCCGCGATATGCAGTCCGGTTTCTCCGCTGGAACGGTCGCGAGCGTTGACGACGGTGGAGCCGGGCTGGGAAAGCAAATCGCTCGCCTTCGTCGCGTCGGCATCGCGCACCGCTTTCAGCAACTGGTAGCCATCGGAAAAGTTCTGGGCCGCTGCCGGCACGCCGACCGAGGCAAGGGGGAGAACGGCCAGCAGGGCGGCAAAACCGGCGAGAAAGCGCTGCGACACCTTATATACACTCCGTAAATCGACTATGGCGGATCGCCCGCTCTTCCGACCCCACCAGTTAGCAGAGACTGAACGTCGATTCCATGCCCCGCCCTTTCCCAATGATCCTCCTCGCCGCAATCTCTCTCTTCCTCGCGGCATGCGGACCGACCCAGACCGCCACGCCGATCAATGAGGCCCCGCTCGCCGGGGCACGCATCGGTGGTCCCTTCGAACTGACCGGGGAGGACGGCAAGACCTACCGCTGGAGCGATTTCGACGGCGAATACCGGATCGTTTATTTCGGCTACACCTATTGCCCCGACGTGTGTCCGACCGACATGCAGCGCACGATGGCGGGCCTGAAGAAGTTCGCCAAAGCGCAGCCCCAACTCGCCGAGAATATCCAGCCGATCTTCGTTACCGTGGACCCGGAACGCGATACGCCGGCGGTTCTGACGGAGTTTACCGACGCGTTCCATCCGCGCCTGCTCGGCCTGACCGGCTCGCCCGAGAAGATCGAGGAAGTGGCGAAGAAGTTCGCGGTTGCGTACTCGAAGGGCCAAGAGCAGCCGGGGGGCGGCTATCTGATGAACCACCAGTCCTTCGTGTACCTGTTCGGGCCGAAGGGCGAGCCGATCGCAACTCTGCCGGCGGACCAGGGTGCCGATGCCGTGGCGGCCGAATTGACCCGCTGGGTCCGCTGAGGCGAGCGCATGCGCGATGCCTTCTGGGAATTGCCGCTCGACCGGCTGGATGCCGGGGAATGGGAGGCATTGTGCGACGGGTGCGGGCGCTGCTGCCTGCACAAGCTGGAAGATGCGGATACCGGCGAGATCGAGGACACGAACGTCTGCTGCAAGCTGCTCGATCCGCAAACGGCGCGGTGTAGCGACTACAAGCATCGCAAGGCCTTCGTGCCCGATTGCCTGCGCCTGACGCCGGGCATGGTGTCCGGCCTGTCCTGGTTGCCCGAAACCTGCGCCTATCGCCGCCGATCCGAGGGGCGGCGGTTGCCGCGCTGGCATTACCTCATCTGCGGCGATCGCGACGAAGTCCATCGCAGCGGCGCGGGTGTTGCGGGGCGGGTCATCAGCGAGACGAAGGCCGGGCCGCTTGAACACCACATCGTCGACTGGGGCGATGAATGATCGACTGGCTGCGCCGCGACCCGGCCGCGCCGCCGACTGTCCGGTGCGGGAATCGCGACGTGCCGGTCTCGATCGTGCGGCATCCGACCGCGCGGCGCATCATCCTGCGCCCCGCCGACGACGGACAAAGCGTGCGCGTCACCCTGCCGCGCTGGGGACGCACCGCCGATGCCCTGCGTTTCGCGGCCGAGCGCAGCGACTGGCTGGCCGCGCAGCTCGCCCGCATTCCCCAACGACAGGCCCCTGGTCCGGGCGGGAGCATCACCTATCGCGGCGAAACCTGTGCGATCGCGTGGGATGCGAACGGTCCGCGCAAGGTGGCCCGCGATCGCGCGGCATCCACCCTCCAGATAGGCGGGCCTCGTGATCTGCTGGAAGCGCGCCTGCGCCGCTGGCTGCGCGCGGAGGCGAGCCGGCTCCTGACGCAGGATCTGGCGGACTATTCCCGCCGAGCGGGTTTGCCGCCCGCACCGCTGGCTCTCAGCAATGCGCGTCGCCGGTGGGGGAGCTGTTCCAGCAAAGGGACGATCCGGCTCAACTGGCGGCTCGTGCAGGCCCCCGACTTCGTCCGCCGATCGGTCGCGGCGCACGAGACCGCGCATCGGATCCATTTCGATCACTCCCCGCGGTTTCACGCACTGCTGGGCGAGATCTTCGAAGGCGACATCGGTGAAGCGGATGCGTGGTTGCGGGCCCACGGGCGATCCCTTTACGCGGCGTTCGGCTGATACGTCCGGATGGCCGGACTGGCGCGGGGCGGGCGGAACGCCTATCTTGCCCCCATGCGCTTCTTTTCCCGTCTCAACCCCGCTTCGGGCATGCGCGATTTTTGGCAAGAGTTCAGCCGTCCGCAGCCTTATCGCATCCCGATCCTGCTCGTTTCCGTCGCTCTGACGGGCGGGCTCCTGCTCGCATTCGGAACCGAGAAGGTCGATGTCCCGCCGGAGAAGCCGGACATTATCTACATCACCACCTTCGCGCCCGACCGGACGGAGGCGGAAATCGTCGCCTCCAACATCGCGAACCAGAAGAAGAAGGACATCATCGCCGCCGAACTGGCGCGGCGCGAGGAGGAGAAGCGGGACCTCTATCGTACGCTGGGCAAGATGAGCGGCATGGACACCGACAAGATCGAAGCGCAGGCCGAGAAGGAACGCGCGGCGGAAGAGAAGAAGCGCGAAGCCTATATCGAACAGGTTGTGGGCAAGGGCAGTGACGCCCCCGCCCAGTGATGCCGACTGGCTGGCCGCCGCTGCGCGCCTGTCGTTGAGGGGAACGCCCGCAAGCCGTCCGAACCCGGCGGTCGGCTGCATTATCGTGAACGGCGCAGCGGTGGTCGGGCGCGGCTGGACCCGAGCGGGCGGCCGCCCCCATGCCGAGGCTGCAGCCCTGGAGACGGCGGACGCGAAGGCGCGCGGTGCGACCGTCTATGTCACGCTGGAGCCATGCGCGCATCGATCGGAGCGCGGACCGGCTTGCGCCGATCTATTGGTGGAGGCGGCTCCGGCCCGCGTCGTGATCGGGATCGAGGATCCTGACCAGCGCACCGCAGGGGCGGGAACGGCGCGCCTGCGCGCGGCCGGCATCGAGGTCGTTTATCGCGAGAGCGAAGCCGCCCGGCGCAGCCTCTCCCCCTATCTCACCCGCCACCGATATGGGCGTCCGATGGTGACGCTGAAGCTGGCGATGTCGCTCGACGGGCGGATCGCACTGCCGGATGGGCGGAGCCGCTGGATCACCGGCGAAACGGCGCGCGCGCACTGCCACATCCAGCGTGCGATGCATGACGCGATCCTGGTGGGCGGCAAGACATGGCGCGCGGACGCGCCGCGGCTCGATGTCCGTCTACCGGGCCTCGAACGGCGGTCGCCCGAGCGCTGGGTCCTGACCTCGAAACCGGTCGAGGGCGCACAGGCGATCGCGGCCCCCGGCGATATTGCCGGGTCGGACGCAATGTCGCTTTACGTCGAGGGCGGGGCACAGGCCGCGGCGGCTTTTCTTGCCGAAGATCTGGTCGACCGCCTCGACATCTATCGCGCGCCAATCGTGATCGGCGACGGATTGCCCGCAATTGGAGATATCGGGCTGGGCGAACTGGCGGAGGCGCACGATCGCTGGACGCTACGCGAACGTCGCCAGCTTGGCAGCGACGGGTACGAATCCTATGAGCGGCGGCGTAACTGAGGAGAAGGCATGTTCACTGGGATCGTCACAGCCATCGGAACGATCGAACGGGTCGAACAGCGCGGAGACACGCGCGTGCGGATCGCCTGTCCGTACGATCCGGCGAAGATCGCGATCGGCGCGAGCATCGCCTGTTCGGGCGCTTGCCTGACGGTGGTCGAGCGGGGCGGGGAGCCCGGCGCGGCGTGGTTCGACGTCGACATGTCGGCGGAAACGCTGGCGCGTACCGCCGCCCGCCACTGGCAGGCCGGTGAGCGGCTGAATCTGGAGCAGGCGCTGCGGCTGGGCGACGAACTGGGCGGGCACCTCGTCACCGGCCACGTCGATTCGGTCGGAAAGGTCGTGTCAGCGGCGGAAGAGGGCGGCTCGGTCCGCCTGACGATCGAAGCAGATCGCGAGATCGCGCCGTTCATTGCGCAAAAGGGTTCGATTACCGTGGACGGCGTATCGCTGACGGTGAACGAGGTGGAAGATACCGCCGACGGAAATGTCCGGTTCGGTCTCAACATCATTCCGCATACGGGAGAGGTGACGACGCTGGGCGAGCTTCGCTCCGGCGATACGGTCAATCTGGAGATCGATACGATCGCCCGCTACCTGCAGCGCATGCAAGCGCTGGCGAACTGACAGGCGTTCAGTCGGCCTTTTTCAACGCGGCGAGAGCATCGGCCAGCGGCCCACGCGGCGTCTCGTCGCTTTCGATACCCGCCACCGCGCGTGCTTCGTCGGCCCCGGACCCTTGCGCGTAGGGGTCGATCGCCAGAGCCAGGGTCTGCGCCACCGCCTCGCCCAGATCGATGCTGTCGCCTTCGTATTCGACCTCGTCGCAGTCGTCCGAATCGAGTTCGATCTCGATTTCGTCCCCCTCCTCGGGTGGCCGAAACGATCCGGCGGGTACGAACCGCAGGGCGAACTCCTCCTCCACCGAAACCGGCAGGTCGTCGCCGGACACCGCACAGGACTGCACGATATCGGCGGTCATCGTGCCATCCACAATGACCCGGTCGCCGTCGCGGATCAGGGCGATTTCCGCTTCCAGCCGGTCGATCGCACGAATGGCGAAGCGCCGCGCCAACGCGGCACGCTCCTCTTCGGTCGCGGTGAGCGAAACCGGGCGCGAATCGATCTGCCTGAGGCGGACGGGTCGGCTGAATTCGGGTCGGCTCATCACCAATCGGCCTTCAGTACGCTGGCATAGTCGAGCGCGGAGAGTCGGTCGGCAAGGGCCATCAGCCCCCGCGCGACACATGCGGGGGAGCCCCCCTCTTCCACGAAGGTGACGTTGCGGGCTGCCGCCGCCGTCATGGCTTCGTCGTTCCGTTCGGTCAGGGCGCTGCGATAGGCACCCATGCGGCCGCCCAATGCGCTCATCAGGCGACCCACTCGCTTGCCGACCGCCGGGTCGCCGAAGCCCGCTTCGCGGAGCTGACCCTCCATGTCTTCCACGAAAAGCTCGGCCAGCCGGGCCGCGTCCTGCGCGTGCGCATCGCCTTGCTCGGTCCGCAGCATCGCGATGGCGAGCACGCTGGACACCATGTCGAACCGTCCATCCAGCGTGTCCGCAACCCGGCATTCGGCATACCAATGGGGATCGCGCGCTTCCGCCACGACCCGGTGCCATAGCGGTCGCAAGGCCTCGCGCGGGTCCCGTTCCAGTCCGAGCAGGCGGGAGAGAAAGGACATGGATCGATCTTTCATTCAGCGGCAATTCAAGGCGGCGTGGGCAGCGCGGCCTGGGCGGCGTTGCGTCGCCGCGCGCGAGGCCGTAAGGCTGCGCCCGATATAGCGATCCAGACCCTCAGATGAAGGGGGTGGGATCGGAACGATACGTGAAGGACGACGGTACCGATGACGAAGGCAAGGGCGACGGGCTGGATGGCGCTGGGTGCGCTGGCTCTGGCGGGGGGCGGTTGCACCTCCATCACCGAACAGCGCGGCTATGTCTTCGACGATACGCTGGCGAGCACGATCCAGCCCGGGATCGACGATCAGCGATCGGTCGCGGCGACGATGGGTCGCCCCAGCTTCACCAGCGAATACGGGCAGCCGACCTGGTATTACGTGCACAACGCCACGTCGCGCGGGCCGCTGGTGAGCGCGCGGATCACCGACAGTCGCGTCCTGGCGGTGCGTTTCGACGATAGCGGCAACGTGGCCGCGATCGATCGCAGCGGGATGGAGAACGTCGTCCATCTTTCGCCCGATGGCGACAAGACGCCGACGCTCGGCCGCGAACGTAGCTTCTTCGAGGACCTGTTCGGCAATATCGGCAGCGTGGGCGCGGGGCAGGGGCCCATGAGCGGCTCGAACACCGGCCCTTAGGGTTGGCGCACCTGCGTCGCGAAGGCGGCTTGATACCCATCGGCGCGGCCCCATATTCCGCGCCATGGACAATGGATCGGCGAGCCACGGCCTGACACAGTGGCACGGCACCACCATCATCGGGGTCAAGCGCGGCGGGAAGACCGTGATCGCGGGCGATGGCCAGGTCTCGATGGGCAACACGGTGATGAAGCCCAATGCGAAGAAGGTCCGCCGCATCGGCGAAGGTGGGAAGGTCGTCGGCGGGTTCGCCGGCGCGACCGCCGACGCCTTCACCCTGTTCGAGCGGCTGGAGCGCAAGCTGGAACAGTATAGCGGCCAGCTGACCCGTGCCGCCGTCGAACTCGCCAAGGACTGGCGCACCGACAAATACCTGCGCAACCTCGAAGCGCTCATGATCGTCGCCGACGCCGACACGCTGCTGGTGCTGACCGGCAATGGCGACGTGCTGGAGCCCGAAGGCGGGATTACCGCGATCGGCAGCGGCGGCAACTACGCGCTCAGCGCCGCGCGCGCGCTGGTCGATTACGAGGACGATGCGGAAAAGATCGCCCGCCGCGCGATGCAGGTCGCGGCGGAAGTGTGCGTTTTCACCAATGACAGCGTGACCGTCGAGACGGTCTGAAGTCCAAACTTTCCGGATATAAGTACCATGACCCAGGCCCTTACTCCCAAGGCGATCGTCGCCGCGCTGGACGAACACATCGTCGGCCAGAAAGATGCCAAGCGCGCGGTCGCCGTGGCGCTCCGCAATCGCTGGCGTCGCCAGCAGCTCGAGCCCGAGCTGCGCGACGAGGTGACGCCGAAGAACATTCTGATGATCGGCCCGACCGGTTGCGGCAAGACCGAGATCAGCCGCCGGCTTGCCCGGCTGGCGGAGGCGCCGTTCGTGAAGGTCGAGGCGACCAAGTTCACCGAGGTCGGCTATGTCGGCCGCGATGTCGAACAGATCGCCCGCGACCTGGTGGAGGAGGCGATCCGGCTGGAGAAGGACCGCCGCCGCGAAAGCGTGCGCGAATCGGCCAGCAAGGCGGCGATGGAGCGGCTGCTCGACGCGCTCGTCGGCGACAGCGCCAGCGAGGCCACGCGCGAGAGCTTCCGCGAGCGGATCGTGCAGAACGCGATGAACGATACCGAGGTGGAGATCGAGGTCGAGGAAAGCCCCTTCATGCCGTTCGACATGGGCGGCATGGGCGGCAATGTCGGGATGATCGACCTGTCCGACATGATGGGCAAGGCGCTGGGCAAGAAGCCGACCAAGCGGCGCAAGCTCAAGGTGCCGGACGCGTGGGACAAGCTGGTCGACGAGGAGGCGGAAAAGCGCCTCGATCAGGACGACGTGGCCCAGGTCGCGCTGCGCAATGCCGAAACCAACGGGATCGTGTTCCTGGACGAGATCGACAAGATCGCGATCAGCGAGGGGCGCAGCGGTGGCTCGGTCAGCCGCGAAGGCGTGCAGCGCGACCTCCTGCCCCTGATCGAGGGGACCACGGTTTCGACCAAGCACGGGCCGATGAAGACCGACCATGTGCTGTTCATCGCGAGCGGCGCGTTCCATGTCGCCAAGCCCAGCGACATGTTGCCCGAGCTGCAGGGCCGCCTGCCGATCCGGGTGGAGCTGCGAGCGCTGGAGGTGGAGGATTTCATCCGCATCCTGAGCGAGACGCGGGCCAACCTGGTGTCGCAGTACAAGGCGCTGATCGGCACCGAGAACGTGACGCTGGAGATCACCGACGACGCGATCCGCGAAGTCGCGACCATCGCCGCGCAGGTGAACGAGAGCGTCGAGAACATCGGTGCCCGCCGCCTGCAGACGGTGATGGAGAAGCTGCTGGAGGAACTCAGCTTCGATGCCGAGGACCATTCGGGCGAAACGATCACCGTCGATGCCGCCTATGTGCGCGACAAGCTCGACACGCTGGCGAAGGACACCGACCTCAGCAAATATATCCTGTAGGCGTCGTGCCTACGGATGCGGGGCGAGCCCGATTTCCACACCGGTCTTGTCGGTCAGCGCGTAGCGATCGACCAGGTCGGTGCTGGCGCGGTTGAGGCCGATCACCTGCACGCTGCGACCGTTGCGGCGCATGCGTTCCACCACCTTGTCCAGCGCGCCTACCGCGCTGATGTCCCAGAAATGCGCGCCGGTGACGTCGATCACGACGTGGCTGGCGGGATCGGCCCGTTCGCTTTCGGGGCCGAGCGCCGCGGTGAAGCGGTCGACGCTGGCGAAGAAGATCTGCCCCGTCGCGGTGTAGGTCGCGGTCTCCCCCTCGCGCGTGCGCACGACCGAGAACATCCCCATCACCTTTTGCGTGAAGAAGATGCCGGACAGGATCACGCCCGCCAGCACGCCCAGCGCGAGGTTGTGGGTCGCGACCACGACGACCACGGTGGTCACCATCACCACCGAGCTCTGCCACGGATGCTTCGCGAGGTTGGGGATGGAGTTCCAGCTGAAGGTGCCGATCGAAACCATGATCATCACCGCGACCAGCGCCGGCATCGGCACCTGTCCGACCACCGGGCCGAGCACGGCGAGGAAGATCAGCAGCGCGAAACCCGCGACGAAGGTCGAAAGGCGCCCGCGTCCGCCGCTGGTGACGTTGATGACCGACTGCCCGATCATCGCGCAGCCGCCCATGCCACCGAAAAAGGCCGCGACGATATTCGCCGCGCCCTGGCCCGCGCATTCGCGGCGCTTGGCGCTGCCGGTGTGGGTCATGTCGTCCACGATCTGCGCGGTCAGCAGCGATTCGAGCAGGCCGACCGCGGCCATGGTCAGCGAATAGGGTGCGATGATCCGCAGCGTCTCCAGCGAGAAGGGCACGTCTGGGAAGACCACGCTCGGCAGCCCCTCGGGCAGCTCGCCCATATCGGCGACGTGGAACACCGGCGCGTCGATCCACCATCCGACCAGCCCCAGCACCACGATGGCGACGAGGGGGGAGGGCACGGCGGTGGTCAGCGCGGCAGGCCGTAGATGATCGCCAGGCCTGCCGCGACCATGGCATAGGTTTCCCACCCGACGCCGGTCAGCTGCGGCAATTGCGCCATGAAGATCAGGATCGCCAGCGCGTTGACGAAGCCGGTGATGACCGAGCGGCTGACGAATTGCATCAGCAGGTCGAGGCGCAGCAGCGCGGCGATACCCTGGAATACCCCCATCAGGATGGTCGCGGCGAAGAGGTATTCGACCCCGTGTTCGCGTACCAGCGGCACCACCACCACGGCAACCGCCGCGGTTGCGGCGGAAATCATGCCCGGTCGCCCGCCGGTGAAGGAGATGACGATCGCGATCGCGATGGAGGCATAGAGCCCCACGCGCGGATCGACCCCGGCGATGATCGAAAAGCCGATTGCCTCCGGAATAAGAGCGAGCGAGACGACGATCCCGGCAAGGACGTCGGCGCGGATGTTGGACAGCCAGTCGCGCCGGAACGCGCTCGGCCTCGCTGCGGTAGCGGCCATGATCTTTTCTCTCGATTTCGGGGCGCGCCGCTTTCTGGGATGGAAGGGCGCAGAAGTGGGCACAGCCTACGCAATGGTGCACTGCAGCACAACCCGCAGTACGGAACCTGGGCCTGCGCCTACTCGGCGGCTTCGACCGCGTCGTCCCCTTCGGCCTGCTGGCGCGACCACATCTCGGCGTAAAGTCCGCGCTTGCGCAGCAATTGCGTGTGTGAACCGGATTCGGCCAGCTTCCCCTGATCGAGCACCAAGATGCGGTCCGCATCGGCGATGGTGGACAGCCGGTGGGCAATGGCCAGCGTGGTGCGGTCGCGGCTGACGCGGCGCATGGTGGCGAGGATTTCCTGCTCGGTGCGCGAATCGAGTGCGCTGGTCGCCTCGTCGAACAGCACGATCGGGGGATCCTTCACCAGCGTGCGGGCGATGGCGACCCGCTGCTTCTCCCCGCCGGACAGCTTCAGGCCGCGTTCGCCGACCTGGGTGCCGAAGCGGTCGGGCAACCGATCGATGAACGGCAGGATCGCGGCGTCGCGCGCCGCCTGCTCGATTTCCTGCGCGCTGGCATCGGCACGGCCATAGGCGATGTTGTAGCCGATGGTGTCGTTGAACAGCACGCTGTCCTGCGGGACGATGCCGATCGCGGCGCGCAGCGATTCCTGCGTGACCTTGGCGATGTCCTGCCCGTCGATCAGAATGCGGCCCGCCTGCGGGTCGTAGAAGCGGAACAGCAGCCGCCCGATGGTGGACTTGCCCGCGCCGGACGGTCCGACGATGGCGACATGCGATCCGGCCGGGACTTCGAAGCTCAGCCCGTGCAGGATCTCGCGATCGGAATCGTAACCGAAGGTAACATCCTCGAACGCGACCGCCGGGCGCATGACATGGAGCGCGGGCGCGCCGGGCACGTCCTCCACCTCCACATTGGTATCCATCAGGCGGAACATTGCCGCCATGTCGATCAGGCCCTGGCGGATCGTGCGATAGACCCAGCCGAGCATATCGAGCGGGCGGAACAACTGGGTAAGATAGGTCTGGATCGCGACCAGATCGCCCACCGACAGCCTGCCCCGGCTCCATTGCCACACGACGAAACCCATCGCGCCCGCCATCAGCAGGTTGGTCACCAGCGCCTGCGCGATGTTGAGCAGGCCGAGCGAGTTTTCCGATTTGGTCGCCGCACGCTGATAGGCGCGCATCGCGCCGGAATAGCGCGCATGCTCGCGATGCTCGGCACCGAAATATTTCACCGTCTCGTAATTCAGCAGCGAATCGACCGCGCGGGCGAGGGCGGTCCCGTCCAGATCGTTCATCTCCGCTCGCAGCTTGGTCCGCCATTCGGTGATCCAGCGCGTCATCGCGATATAGACGACGACCGCGATGCCGGTGGCGATCACCAGCTCGACCCCGAACATGGTGTAGAAGATGACCGCGATCGCGATCAGCTCGATGATGGTGGGGGCGATGTTGAAGAGCAGGAAATAGAGCATCGAATCGATGCTCTTGGTCCCGCGCTCTATGACCTTGGTGACCTCGCCCGTGCGGCGCGACAGGTGGAAACGGAGCGACAGCTCGTGCAGCCGGGCGAACACGTCCTCGGCCAGCTGCCGGGTCGCGTCCTGTCCCACGCGCTCGAAGATGATGTTGCGCAGATTGTCGAACAGGGTCGAGCCGAAGCGGCCGAGCGCGTAGGCGAGCACGAAGCTGAGCGCGACCCAGAGCAGCGGCTCGCCACCCCCCGACATCGCGTCGACCGCCTTCTTATATAATAGGGGGAGACCGAGGGTGACCGCCTTGGTCGCCAGCACCAGCACCATCGCGACCACGATTCGCCAGCGTAGATCGGGGCGGTTCTCGGGCCATAGATAGGGGAGGAACCGGCGGATCGTGCCCCAGGCGGGCGCGTCGTCGGTTCGGGAAGCGAGATCGGGTGGCATCGGCCATTAGGTGGAGGTGGCGGATGATGCGCGCAATAGGGCGAGCCTGCGCGGGCCACTCGCTATCCCTTGTCCGTGGACGATACGGGACAGCTGACAGATGGGCAGCGCCACGCCGAAGCGCGCCCCTTAAGGAAGGCTAGGGTGGTCACCACCAATGGGCTCAACGCGAACGGGCCGTGATCGCTCGGCTGCAGCAGACGCGCGAC